>NZ_JBHZPG010000004.1:0-209769 GCF_042788005.1 Peribacillus sp. YIM B13472 | reverse complement strand
GTGGAAATCAACGTCCAAATTGTACAAGCCATAAAAATAGACAAACTCGATTTTCATCGAGTTTGTCTACAGTCTGGAGAGCCAATTCTAATTGGCTCTTTTTGGTTTGTGCTCATTTGCCCATATTTTTTCAGTATTACAATAAGGTAAAATATTTTCACTATATTTTATTTTTGCCCTGTGTGGAAAGTGACTATGCCTTATGTAAAAGTTTTATAAGTAATAATTTTGCTTTTTATTCAATTCTTTAAAAATAAGAGCTATTCCTTGGTCAAGTTTTGGTATATTTGTATTGGACACGTTTAGTTTTAATATTTTTTCCTGGTGAAAGCCATCTATATAATTTTGGCCTATAGTCTCTACCAGTACTTGTTGATTTTGTAAGTTTTTGATGAGGTGAGCACTATTTAAACGATGAGGCAGTACGATATGTGCGTTCATACATATGGATGCTGGGCGATAAAAGCCTGGAGTAGAGTACTTTTCCAGAGCATCATATAGCAAGTTTGCACGCCCTAAATAGGAGAGCCGTACCTTGTTTCTATGGCGTTCAAACATACCGCTTTTTATGTAGATTTCCAAGGCTGCTTGTGAAATCATGGAACTATCAATATCAGCTGTTCTTTTATATAGTTGGAAGCTGTCCGCTAATGGTTTAGGCAATACGGCAACACCTATGCGTAATCCTGGAAACATTATTTTAGAGAAGCTTTTTAAATAAATGACCATGTTATGGGTATCCCCGGAAAAAATGGGGTCTGCCTTCATATTCTCTTCGAAATCTGCTAAATAATCATCTTCTACAATATAGACACCATACTTAACAGCAAGTTTTAGTATCTCTTCTCTGTCCTTTTTAGAGTAAGAAGTCCCTAACGGATTATGGAAACGAGGCATCGTATAAAAGAATTTAATTTCCTGACTGCTAAAAATCCGCTCCAATTCCTCTAAATCAATACCTTCTGCAGTTCGTTGGATTCCTAGCACGGAAATCTTGTACGCTTTCAATTGCTCCACAAATAGATGATAACTAGGCTGTTCAACTAGTATATGGGTACGTTCATTTGGAAAAGGGATGAACGTTAATAAGGAAAGTGCTTGTTGAACGCCTGAAGTAATGAAAATCTGTTCTTCTTTAGCGAAAACCTGATACTGCTCTAATTGTTTTTGTATCACTTTTATTAAAGAGGGTAGTCCTTTTGGAGTCCCATAAATAAACAATTCTTGCTGATAGGTATCAATGGCTTTGTTGATGCAATGTTGAAAGTCATGATACGGAAATTGATGCCAAGCGGGAGCGGAAGTAACAAAGTCGATTTCCGCTGATGGTTCACTTTTACCATCAAATTCTTTTTGAACGACATAATATCCACTTTTAGGAACTGCGTAGATTAAATGCTTCTTTTCCAATTCTTGCAGAGCTTTCAAAACTGTACTTTTACTACATTGATGTTGTTCGCTTAATTGACGAATCGATGGGAGTTTAAAGCCCGCTTTAAGCTGTCCATTCTGGATGAGAGATTCAAATTCATTACACAAAGCTACGTATTTTAACATGAATACCTCCTAAAAACTGTACCGTTACAGATGCTCCTTATTTGTATTGTATCGTAGTGAAACTTTTAATACGATACTAACAACCGGCCGGGTGTTGAAAAGGAGGATTTACTCAATATGCCAGAACATAAAAAAGCTTATATTGCGGCGATACTATATGCCTTTATTATTGGATTTTCATTTATTTTTACAAAAATATCATTAATGGAAGCGAGTCCGCTAGATACATTGGCACATCGATTTACGATGGCTTTTTTGATCGCGATAATTTTTAAGCTGTATCGGAGGACATCAGTGAAAATGAGCGCAACAGATACTTTGAAAATTCTTCCGTTGGTGTTCCTTTATCCAATTTTATTCTTTACATTTCAAGTGTTTGGGCTCGTATATACCTCATCTTCAGAAGCGGGTATTATCCAAGCGACCATACCAATTTTCACGTTATTATCAGCTTCATTATTTTTGAAAGAATACGCAGGTAAAGGTCAAAAAATTTCCCTTTATTTTTCTGTGATGGGGGTTATCTTTATCTTTGTCATGAATGACTTGCAACTTGCGGCTCATAGTTCGAAGGGAACGATACTGATCTTATTATCCTCGATTGCTGCCGCTCTCTATAATGTGGTGGCGAGGAAGGTAACAAAGCAATATTCACTATTTACGTTAACTTATGTGATGATGTTCTTTGGTTTTGTGACTTTTAATAGTATGGCCATCATCAACCATATAATTAACCAATCTATTAGTAGCTTTTTATTACCCTTCACAAGTAGTGCATTCCTTATTTCAATCGTATATCTTGGGGTATTATCGTCAATACTTACTGCTTTTTTATCAAACTATGCATTATCTATATTACCAGCATCTAAAATGAGCGTTTTTAGTAATTTAGCGACATTGATTACGATAATAGCAGGGGTGATTTTCTTACAGGAATCGATTCATTATTATCATGTAATAGGTGCAATGATTATTCTTGCTGGGGTAATCGGCACGAATTATTTTGGTGGAATTCAATCAAAGCATAATAGTAAGACCTTTGCCGATCCATTGCTGAAAAGGGAGGTAAAGTGAATGAATAAATATGTGTTGTTACTCTTGATTAGTGGTATATGGGGCTCTCAATTCTTCTTTATTGCATTAGTTATTGAAAATGTTGGGGTTATTACATTGTCAGCCATCAAAGCATGTATCGGCGGTATCTGTTTACTCTTCATTGGTTTTTTTTTATCGAAAGAAGAGCGAAGAGTACCCAGGAGTTATTATAAATGGTATATAATCATTGCTTTTTACGAGGTTGTACTACCATTCGTGTTTATTGCACAAGGCCAGAAATCGGTGCCTAGCAGTATCGCAGCGGTGCTGATTGGAATGGTTCCCGTCTTTACCATCCTCTTTTTACTAGCATTTTTCAAAAGAAAAAGCACAAGGCCGGAGATTACAAGTATCCTATTCGGATTTGCAGGTATTGTCTTCCTTTCCTGGCCAACACAAGGAATCCAAGACCTTTCTAACAGTATTCAGGGGAACATCCTATTGATATTGGCTGCCATGAGTTTTGGATTATCATTGATATTCATGGAGAAATTAAACGAGGGATCTTCCGTTATTCATATGAGAAATGTATTACTGATTGCCAGTGCATTGCTCATTCCCTTGTCCCTTTTGTTTGAGCAATCTTTCAAATTGGATTTAGCACGATCTCAATCTATCTACTTAGCGATTTTAGGCATTTTCCATGCAGGTGTTGTTTATGCATTATTTAATAGGCTGATTCGGCAAGAAGGCGCATTATTTACTTCATATAGTAATTATATAGTGCCTGTCATCGGAATGATTTTAGGTTTTTTATTTTTACATGAAGCGTTGTCTATTCATCAGTTGATTGGAATGGGAATAATTATGATGTCATTAGTTTTTTTAGACGGAAAAATAATAACCAAGTTGATAAGAAAGTAGTATTTTATTATATGTGCTCTGGTCCGTTATCTTTAATTGTACTAATAAACGCAGTAAGTTTAGAATTCGTATATTTAACGAAACCAAATTGAGAAAAGGAGAGCAGGTTTAATATATCTTTGTAAGATCATTTTTTGTTTTTTGATCCGCAAATGATTTATATAGTAGAAGGAGCATCTGCTGAGGTTAATACAGATGCTTCTTCTACTAAATGGGGTAATTAATTTATTAGGGCTAACCAGTAATAAATGCTTATATTTTTATTTATTCTGCATTAGATAGTGAAGTTTTTTTCTCCATCTTCATTATAATAAATCCACTCCAGGCAAACATTAAGGAAGCAATGTAAAAGATGCTGCCGATCGTTAAAAAGTCGACTAAATATCCGGTTGCAATCACCGCAGCTGCAGCACCGATGGATGTCCAAACATGGTAGTTTCCAATTTCCTCACCCGCTGTTTTCTTCGTAACATATCTTGCAAGTACCGTTTTTTCTGTGTTTTTTTGTACTGCCCCAAGTACCCCCATAATGATTTGCAGGAGATAGACATGCCAAATTTCATATGCGAGAGGAAAGGCAAGAAGGATTAGTGCCATCCCCCATGAATAGATAAGGAGAAATGCTTTGTCACCGGCTTTGTCAGTGAGTTTTCCAATTAAAGGATAGCTAAGTGCTGCAGTCAGTGAGAATATTCCATATGCCCACCCGAATTGCGAATAACTGGTGCCTACATTTTTGATTAGCAAAATATAAAAAGGGAAAATCATGCTGGCAGCCATTCCAACAGTGCCTTGGTAAAAAACGAAACGTTTATAATTCATGGATGATACTCCTCATAGAAAAGATTCATGAAGCGATTATCAGGATCATATTTCTTCTTTAATTGAAAGAATTCCTCAGTACGCGGATACGCTTCAAATAATTGTGTCTTGGTTGGATACCCATAATAGGGCAAATAGTAGCTGCCGTTATGGTCAAGCGTCACATCAATCATGTTTCGGATGACCCTTCCCGTATTTACCTTACTATCGTTATCTGTCCCTTGATTGATGAGCATTACAAGAGCGAACATATCATCCTTGGCATAGGACATGAGTGATTCATCATTATGCTCCACATAACGTATTGTAATATTTAATAAGTTAAAATCTTTTTCATCAGATAAGGTTTTTCTTAAATCATCGATATAATCAGCAAATTGATCAATCGGAACGAAGTATTCTTGCAGCACTTCAGTTTTGGTGGGGTTGCTGTAATCCATAAAGGCTGAGTCCGACCGCATCACATTATTCCTCGAAACCAAGTTACCATCAATATTGTCCGTGTAGGTTTTTTGAGTTTCCCAAAACCTTTTTTTACCCCAGTCATTATAACGTGAGAGACCAAGAAAGAATTTAGGCACGGCAATGATCGTTTCCCGTTTGAGAGTATTGTAGTTAGATAGCTGTGTTTGGTCATTTGCTCTATAATAATCCGTTACATACATTTCATCCAAATAGGAGCCAGGAGCCACAGATATTCTTGCAAGATGCATTTTAACATCATCGTTTTGAAGAACTTCTCTTTTAAAGTACGAAGTATATTCATCATAATGAAGTGATTTGGTTTTAATTTTATAAAGTTCGTCATCAGTAAGGTGGAGTGTTACATCGAGTATTACTCCAAATAAACCATACCCGCCAATAACCGAATGGAAGAGCTCCGAATTTTCTTCGCGGCTCACTGTTAGGATTTGTCCCTTTGCGTTAAGCAACCTAAAAGATTTCACGGTTTCTATCAAAGCATGATGACGGATATCGCGGCCATGGACATTAACGCTCAAAGAACCGCCAATGGTAAAAATGTTTTGAGATTGACTAACCTTCAGTGCAAGTCCATACGGGTTGATATATTCCTGGAGAGCAGCCCAGGTTGCACCGCTTTGGACCGTGATGCTTTTTTCTTTTACATCCAAATCAAGTATTTTATCATAATGCTTCATATCGAGCAGGATCCCATTTGGATATAATGTCTGACCTCCTTGGCTATGTTGCATACCGGCAATGGAAATGGGATCATCGTTTTTTTTGGCATCTAAAACGACCATTTTGATTGCTTCTTCACTATCTTCTGCCTTTATCGCTTTCATTTTAATTGGCATCAAACGGCTGATATCTTCTGCAATAGGGTGGTCAAGCTTGAAATTAAAAGCCTGCAGTGATAATCCGAATAATAGTGCATATAGGATGATAAAGAAAAATTGTTTCATGATATCTGGCTTTCGACTCCTTGTTTAATATGTCTGACACTCAATTGAAATAATGAAAATGTATGAACTTATAGATTAATGGAGTTACCCTGACCATTCAGTGTGATTGAAAATGATCTTTTGATTTATGTATTAGTTCTTAGTTTTCAGCCCATTAATGATTGTTTTGGTTAGCGGTATGGATAGTGATTCCAAGCTTTGTTCTGAGTTGTTTAATCCCCAATGATAGATGATTCCCATCAGGCTTTGGGTGATAAGCTGTGAAATTTCGTTAACTGATTGGTCAGTGCCAATGTCGTTTTGTTCTTTCGCCTCTTCAACTAATGAACGAATAATTTGGAAGAGTGAGCGATTTGAATTTAAAAAGTAAGTATGTTCTTTTGAATCCAAAGCGGAACTGTAAATCACTTTCATTAAATCTTTGCCCATTTCTTCTTCCAGAAAACGCATCAATTTGCGTATGAAAATAAACAATTTCTCAGTAGCGTCCATATCGACTGGGAACGAACGGAAGACTTCACGATAGTAATCATCGACTTCTATGAATCTCACTAAAAAAATGTCCGATTTCGCTGAAAAGTGTTGGTAAAATGACCCTTTTGATGTGCCGCTTTTTTTCACGATCTCGTCAACGGTAACTTCATCATAACCTTTTTCGCTAAATAGCTTTAAAGATATTTTTAAAATTTTTTCACGAGTCTTTTCTCCCCTAAGCTGTTTCTTTCTGGGTTCAATCATAAAAAACCTCCAAGTGATAATTGACAGAATATTCCTATGTAGTTTAATATCAGACTACAGTCTAGTTAAATGATTGGTGGTCTATTTAATCTAACGTAGATCATCAATAATCACAACGCTTTCTTAATTGCATTTTGTATGTTTGGAAAGCGCTTGCAAAATTTTGAAGGCAAGTATGGGGGAGGTCAATTCAGTTTAAATAGGAGGTTTTTCAAGTAGGGGAATTAGGTGAAAAGGTTGGTTAGATTTTTCTGAAGATTCCTATACAATTGGTTACTGTCATGTAGAAAGGCTTATTTCTCTTTAGTCATGAGTAAATGGGTTGTATTGATAATATTGTTGGATTCAGTATATGTAAATGGAGGGGGATCAGGATAAATTGATGTTCCTAGGAATGAATCAGAGTGTCGGGAAGCAGGAAAAGAGATGTGCAATAAACGGATTATTTTTTGGGAAATAGTAGCATGAAAAGGGAGGAAATAATCATGAATCATTCAAGTGGTGAAATAGAGAAAAGAACGATCAGTAAAACGATGAAACGCATTCTTCCATTTGTCTTGCTCCTTTATATCATTGCTTACTTGGACAGGGTCAATTTAGGTTATGCTGCTTTACAAATGAATGCAGAATTAGCCTTATCCGCTGAAGTTTTTGGATTGCTTTCTGGCATTTTTTTTATAGGTTATTTCTTCTTTGAAGTTCCAAGCAACATGATCATGCATAAAGTGGGAGCTCGGATATGGATTGCCCGTATAATGATTTCGTGGGGACTCGTGGTAATATTGACGGGTTTTGCGCAAACAACGATGCATTTATATATTCTCCGTTTTTTATTAGGTGTTGCCGAAGCTGGGTTTTTCCCTGGGATAATTTTGTATTTAACTTATTGGTTCAGGGCCCGCGAAAGAGGAAGGGCAACAGCGGTTTTGCTTTTAGCCCTACCGATTGGCGGATTGATTGGTGCGCCTGCATCGACATGGATTCTTGACAATATTTCCTGGTTGGGTATGGCAGGGTGGAGATGGATGTTCATCCTTGAAGGCATTCCGGCCATTATTATTGGAATTGTTGTTGTTTTCTATTTAACTAATAGACCGACCAACGCTAAATGGTTATCTAAGGAAGAAAGTGATTGGCTAGAAGGGGAATTAAGTGCGGAAAGAAAAGTTAGCTCGAATATAAATAAAGTTACTAAGCTTGATATGCTGAAAGATTCGAAAATCTGGAAGTTGGCCCTTTTTTATTTTGCAGGGTACACATCTATCTATGGATTGTCATTCTGGATGCCAACCATCATAAAATCTTTATCGGAAAATGCAACAACCAATTTGGAAATTGGCTGGTTAGCGATGATTCCATCGTTAGTCGGTATACCTGCCATTATGTTTGTAGGATGGAATTCAGATCGGACCAATGAACATAAATCACACTTGCTCGTTTGCCTTATGATAGCAGTTGTCGGATTTATCGGGTGCGGCTTTTCAGATAGTGTCTTTATGATGGTGCTTATGTTAACGATTACATCTTTCGGGTTATACGGGTTCAGTGGATGTTTCTTTGCCTATATGACATTTTTCTTCACTGAGTCCACTGCGCCAGTTGGAATAGCCATAGTCAATTCATTTGCGGCTTTAGGCGGTTTTGTAGGACCGATGATTCTCGGAACTGTTGCATTTACTCAAGGGATGTTTATTTTATCCGGATTACTTGTGATAGGAGTCATCACTCTATTATCATTAAAATTGACAAGTGCTTCAGATGAAAACATCGTAAAAGAAGTGGAAGTCAATATTAATCAATTATAAAGGTTCTAAATGTATTGAAGATTAAAAGTGACTAAAAAAGAAACATCATTGGAAATCATAAGGTTTCCATGATGTTTCTTTTTATATTTTCATATAGGATACATATATATGGGACTAAAATACCGGTTGAGCATGTCAAAATTTAATCTAATTCGAAGGTTCTGCCCAATAAGGCTTGTTTGTGGTTTTCGGCGGGATTAGAATGGAGATGAGATACAAGTGCTTTCGAAAAGACAAGGGAGTCCTTTTCTTTTCAAGTTCTGACTTCATATTTATTCATTACAGGAATAACAGCAGAAATGAGGTGATGATGTGGAAATTCATTTGGTGGCGAAAGATGAGATTGAAGCTCAAGGAATTCGTTGGATAGTGGAGTCCCACCTAACGGGAGTTAGACTGATCTTATGGAAAACGATTGAAGAATTTGAAAAGGGCGTGCGCAATCAGCAACCGGAATTCGTTATTTTGGATATGGATATTTGGACGGATGAAAGTGAGGCGATGGGTGTTTCGTTAAAGCGGAGGGGAATTCGATGGCTGGGCATTTCATCTGAGCGAATCTTTCAAACGGCTTATCGAGCCTTACGTTTTCGTGCTGAAGATGTTTTATTCCGTCCTTTTTCTTCGGCGGATTTGGTAAAACATATCCAACAATTGCGTTTTCAATTGAGAAATGGTCCTGGTCTACTTTCGACAAACACCATGGATGATGGGAATGCTCTGGATATTGGATATCCGGATTTCTTCTTGACAGACCGGAGGCATGAAAGTCGAATAACCATGGTCGCTTTTTTGACACCTGATAACAAGACCCTTCCTTTAGTTTATGATGAACTGCAACGATATTCTTTTACTGGGAAGAATCAAATCTTCGCTTTATCGGATTTTATTTTATGTGTCCAGGAAACAAAGGAAATTGAGGTATATAAGGAAGAGTACCAAGCGTTCCTTGCTCACTGGAAAGAAAGAATGGATGAGCCCCTTGCCATCATAATAAAAGCGGCAACTTCAGATGAGTCTTTAAAAAGGATGTATCAGCAAACACGTGAATTTACGAGACAAATCTTTTTCGATGGATATGATATCATTTTAGCCGAAAGTCAACAGACTTCGCCTCAAGAGATGGACCCATTTCTCACTCCTCTTGAACAAAGACTTTGGATAGAAATGCTCGAAAGGCGGGATGCGAAAGCCATCAGGAACTGGATTGAGCGTGAATTCCTTACTTTTGAACGACCATATCCCGACCCGGAAATCGTTCGTATCCGCCTTACAAGCGTACTCGCACAGATTCGTAGGCATATGAAATCATACAACTTGCAAAATGCTTCTCTAGAAGCAATATACTATGATGTATTTCAGCAAATTGTACATAAACCTGTCATCCATCAAATAGTAAAAGAGCTGCATGCGTTCACCACCCATATGCTTCTGCAAGATCATGGACAATTACAGGAAGGGGCACGCACACTTAGCGAAAAAGCAAGGGAGCTGATCGAGTCCAACTATTGGGACGCCCAGTGGAATCTAGCGAGTTGTGCAGATACTCTGCGTATCAATAAAAGCACACTCAGCCGTCGTTTTGCGGCTGAATCCGGAGAGTCTTTTCGAAATACTCTGCATCAAGTTCGAATTAGGGAAGCTAAACGTTTATTAAAGGAATCGGATTTATCATTAGAGGAAATCTCACAATTAGCCGGCTATTCACATCAAACTTATTTCAATGCCAAATTCAAACTGCTTGAAGGTTGTACACCATCAGCATATCGGTCTGGATTATAAAAAAGGACGATTCAATAAATGAATCGTCCTTTTTTATTTATTTCATAACAATGTAATTATTGAAATTATTCATAAAATAATAAAGTTAACTACAAAAATGTAAAATAAATTATAAAATAATCATTAAACTATAATTAATTATTCTGAATTTTTCTTATAGAATGAATATATAACAAAAACAAGGGGGAAATGAAAATGAACACGATTACAAATAAGGTTATCCGTTATACTGGAACAGAATTGCATACTAAAGGATGGCAACAAGAAGCAGTGCTTAGAATGCTTATGAATAATTTGGATCCTGAAGTTGCTGAACGTCCAGAAGATTTGGTGGTATACGGAGGGATTGGGAAAGCAGCTCGTAACTGGGAATGCTTTGATGCAATCGTCAAATCACTAAAAGAGCTTGAAGAAGATGAAACTTTACTAGTCCAATCAGGGAAACCGGTGGCCATTTTTAAAACGCATTCGGATGCACCACGTGTCCTGCTTGCAAATTCAAATATCGTCCCTGCATACGCGAACTGGGAAACATTCCATGAACTTGATAAAAAGGGATTGATGATGTATGGGCAGATGACAGCAGGCAGCTGGATATATATCGGATCTCAAGGAATCGTACAGGGTACATACGAGACCTTTGCCGAGCTTGCAAAACAACATTTCAATAACTCGTTAAAAGGCACCATTACTCTAACGGCAGGTTTAGGCGGAATGGGAGGGGCACAGCCGCTGGCAGTTACGATGAACGGTGGTGTCTGTATCGGGATCGATGTAGATGAGACAAGAATTGACAGGAGGATTGAGACTCGTTATACCGATGTGAAAACGGATTCATTGGATGAAGCCATTCGTTTAGCCAATGAAGCTAAACTTGCAGGGAAAGCATTATCGATTGGTTTGATTGGGAATGCTTCAGATATTCTTCCGGAAATGATCGCAAGGAACTTCATTCCTGATGTCTTGACGGATCAGACTTCGGCCCATGATCCGCTAAATGGATATACTCCTTCAGGCCTATCAATGGTGGAAGCTGCAGAATTACGGAATGCAAATCCAGAAGAGTATATTAAACTCTCTAAAGCTTCAATGGCCAAACATGTAAGAGCGATGCTTGAAATGATGGAAAAAGGAGCTGTGACGTTTGATTATGGCAACAATATCCGTCAAGTTGCGAAAGATGAAGGGGTAGAGAATGCTTTTGACTTCCCGGGCTTCGTTCCAGCTTATATCCGTCCACAATTCTGTGAAGGTAAAGGTCCATTCCGCTGGGTGGCTTTATCTGGTGATCCAGAAGACATTTATAAAACAGACCAAGCCATTTTACGCGAATTCGCTGATAATGAACATTTATGTAACTGGATTAAAATGGCTCAAGAGAAAATTCAGTTCCAAGGTCTGCCTTCCCGCATATGCTGGCTTGGTTATGGGGAGCGCGCCCGTTTTGGTAAAATCCTCAATGATATGGTTGCAAGCGGTGAATTGAAGGCCCCGATCGTGATTGGTCGTGACCATTTGGATTCTGGCTCTGTCGCTTCGCCGAATCGTGAAACGGAAGCCATGAAGGATGGTTCCGATGTAGTGGCTGACTGGCCGATCTTAAATGCAATGGTGAATGCTGTGGGCGGTGCCACTTGGGTTTCCGTACATCATGGCGGCGGCGTAGGAATGGGTTACTCCATGCATGCAGGCGTTGTAATTGTGGCAGACGGTACAAAAGAAGCAGCAGCCAGGATTGAGCGAGTGTTGACAACGGACCCTGGGATGGGTGTAGTGCGTCATGTTGACGCAGGATATGAACTGGCAGAGGAAACAGCACGTGAAAGAGGTATTAATATCCCGATGCTTGATAAAGGAATTGATAAATAATGACAAAACCAATTTGGATAAAACATGCCGCTCAACTTGCAACACTTACCTCTGGTAGGAAAGGTCCTCGTTCCAAAGAGGCAATGTCAGAGCTTGGGTTGATTGAAGATGGAAGTATATGGATGGAATCTGGTTTGATCCAAGCGATCGGTACGACCAAAGAATTGGAAGAACTCTATGCAGATAGAATGCATGAAGCTGAAGTCTTTGATGCAACTGGCCATTTGGTGACACCTGGGTTAGTTGATCCACATACGCATGTTGTATATGGCGGGAGTCGGGAACGTGAATTTGAAATGCGTCTTGAAGGCGCAACATATATGGACATTATGAACGCAGGTGGGGGCATTCATGCTACCACCCGCATGACAAGGGAAGCAAGTGAAGAAGAATTGATGGAGCAAACCATGCGACGACTTGATTCGTTTCTCGCTCATGGCGTGACTACAGTAGAAGGTAAAAGCGGTTATGGAATGAATTTGGAAACAGAATTAAAGCAGTTGCGGGTGATGAAGAAGCTACAGGAAGAGCATCCGATTGATCTAGTTCCTACTTTTATGGGAGCCCATGCGGTTCCAAAGGATTATAAAGGCCGCGAGGATGAATTTGTCGATCATCTGATTAATGATATGCTTCCAATCGTCTCTGAAGAAAAGCTTGCAGAATTCAATGATGTCTTTTGTGAAAAGGGGGTTTTTACCCCTGAACAATCAGAACGGATTTTAAAGGCGGGGAAAAAGTACGGCTTGATCCCTAAAATTCATGCTGATGAAATTGAGCCATATGGTGGAGCTGAATTAGCTGCGAAGATAGGAGCCATTTCAGCTGAGCATTTGTTAAAAGCTTCCGATGAGGGGATTACTGCTATGGCGAAGTCAGGCACCATTGCCTGCTTGCTTCCAGCCACCGCCTTGTATTTACGAGAAGAAGCGGCACCTGGACGACGAATGGTTGATGAAGGTGTGGCTGTTGCCATTTCGACCGATTGCAATCCCGGATCTTCACCGACGACATCCATGCCGCTTGTCATGAATCTGGCATGCATTTCGATGCGGCTTACCCCTGCAGAAGCTCTGACGGCGGCGACATACAATGCTGCTTGTGCAATCAACAGGCAAGAAAGGGTCGGATCGCTTGAAGTCGGAAAACAAGCGGATGTCGTTTTATGGAATGTTGAAAACTATCAGGAGTTGCAATATTTATTTGGGGTCAATCACGTTAAGTCTGTATGGAAAAATGGTGTGCAAGTAGTGAATGATAAAGTGAAGGCTGATTCCAAAAGCCTGACTGGTCTATAAAATTCACTAAAAGAAGAGAGGCTATACCCATCGAACCATCATTAGGTTGACCGGATCTCTCATGAAACGCCCTTTTAATGAACTCCAAACTATGTATCAGGAGCCTTTTTATATCCGCTGGAATTTTGGCGGATGTAAAAAGGCATTGATACGTACAACATGATCCTTACAGTATTCCGAGTTGCCAAAGCAGGAGATGTTCTGATATTTCAGTTGCACTGGTTACATGCTTCTACCCATGGTGGAATGCCTGCTAATTGGTTTTTTGATATTTACTAGAATTTGGCCAGTATCCGATTGTCATGCAAATTGATTTTGTCTGTCTTGATCCGAGCTTCTCTATGGGGGTAGAAACAGTCAAGACCAGGGTATTCATGGCTGCAATTTATAACAGGCTGCATAATGCAGACTGGATTTAGGGTTTTATGATGACTGTTTTTATGTTTAAAATCGGTCAGTATTGCTGCTCTCCAACAAACATCAAGGAGTGATTACATGTTGAGAAATAACTATCGTTATTTTATCATTTTTATGATTATTGTTATTACAATCATAAATTATATTGATAGAGGTGCACTTTCATATGCCCAAGCTGAAATAATCAAGGAGTTCAATTTAGATCCAGTAAGTTGGGGAGCAATCCTGGGGTATTTTGGATATGGATATATATTCGGTGCACTATTTGGTGGTGCTTTAGCAGATAAGAAAGGTCCTAAATTCATGTGGATCCTTGCCGGAACTACATGGTCTTTTTTTGAAATTGGGACAATATTCGCAGGTCATATAGGTGCAGCATTATTTGGGGGCTCTGCATTGGCAGGATTTGCGGTATTTCGTGTTTTATTTGGTTTAGCTGAAGGACCTACCTTATCAACGATGAACCGAACGATGGCAAACTGGGTATCTCCTAAAGAAAAAGGGTTTGCTGTAGCACTTGGATTAGTTGGAACGCCAATTGGTGCATTAATAACTGCACCCATCGTAGTAGGTCTTCTAACATTCACTAACTGGAAAGTAACATTCGTTATTCTCGGTATATTAGGCTTTATTTGGGTAGCAATTTGGAACAAAGTATTTACAAACTTACCTGAAGATCATCCAAGAGTCTCGAAAACCGAACTAGAAGAAATTCGAAGTGCAGATATTTTAATAAAAGGTGAGACGAAATTAGACGAACAAAAAAATGTACCATGGTACCATTTTTTTAAAAACCCTACGTTAGTATTTAATGCAATTGGATATTTTGCCTTTTTATATGTAAATATTTTATTACTTACATGGACCCCCAAATATCTGCAAGATGAATTTAATTATTCACTTTCTTCTCTTTCATATATTGGTATGATTCCCTGGGTAGGAGCTATTATCACTGGATTATTAGGTGGTAAAATCTCGGATATATTACGTAGAAAAACAGGGAATTTACGTATTGCCAGATCTTGGTTCACAGTAGTCTCCTTATTTTGTACAGCTGTATGTTTTATGTTGATTCCGACTGTCGAGAGTGCGGCGGCCGTACTAGCTTTAATGTGTATAGGAAATGCCTTTAATTATTTACCTAATTCCATATATTGGATCGTGGTTCTGGATACAGAACCGAATAAAGCTGGAACATTTGGCGGGGTAACTCATTTCATTGCCAATCTGGCTACAATTATTGCCCCTACCTTGACAGGAAGTCTTGTCGCGATATATGGATATAATGCCATGTTTATTGCAGCATCAATAGCCGTCACGATTGGCATGATAGCCATGGTTTTCGTGAAGCCTGGCAAACAAGGTAACTCATCGGAAACCACCAATAATATGGTTAGCTAAGATAAGGCATCATGGATGTATATTGATTACGGATTATGTATTTCACCTTCAGAAGAAATTTACAAGAGGAGCATCCGATTGATCTAGTTCCTACTTTTATGAGAGCCCATGCGGATCCAAACGATAATAAAGGCCGTGAGCATGAATTTGTCGAGTAAAAACCCTCTTTAACGCCATTTGTGAAGATTGATTCCTAAAGCCTGACTGGCCTTTAAGAATCACTAAAAAAGATAAGGCCTTGATCTTCAGTCAATGTCTACCCATTTCAGCAGATGAATTGGGCTTTTAGAAGTATTTATCCACATGTAATGGTGCTGAATAGTAGGATGGTGGTTTATCATCCTACCCATTGGCAGCGGTAAACACTTTACTGCTTTACAGTGAAATTAAATGAAAGTGTTTTAAGGAAAAATTCGGAAATGAACACCCATATGGAGGGAATTTTATGTGGGTATTCACCATCCATTCGAAAAATGGATAAAAATGTTTGAGTTTACCACAGAAAAGGAAGCTAGGGAAAAAATTGAGGTAATAGAAGGCTGTATAATCCTTAGTGAAGTCATTTATTTCAATGATAAACAATTGATCGAATCCTAAAACTATATTTTCATAATTAAATAGAAATTAAAAGGTAGAATCGTTTGAAATAAATTATAAAAAGATTACTATTTCATAATATTCTTTGCTGAATTTTCTTTTTAGTACTAGTCTTAACCGTAAAATGAAAACTACCTGTAAGTGCAAAATTTCTAACCTGCATGCAGGTGTGTTTGGAAGGTCAGTAAAATATCATTATTTAGTGTGAACTGAAATCTATTCATTTAATTTCTGGGTCAATACCGGAGTATTGCAGTAAAATTTTTTTGATCCATAAATCTGATAAATCAAAAAATGGAGGGGATTTTTTGAACGAGCAAAAATACACTATAGACGATGCCCCATTTAAAAAGTTTCATTTTCGAATTGCTGGACTAACATTCGGTTCAAGCTTCTGTGATGGCTACTCCCTTGGGATCATCGCGATGGCCCTTACAGTATTCGGGCCTCAAATGAATATGAATGCGATGTGGACAGGGCTGATCGGCAGTTCTGCATTAATCGGTCTGTTTGCGGGGTCTTTAATACTTGGAAGACTTTCCGATCGTATAGGCAGACAGAAAATCTTTCTCGTAAACTTTTTACTTATTACGGTAGCTACTATTTTACAATTTTTTGTTAGCAGTCCAGAAGAGCTTTTTATTTTACGGTTGCTAATCGGTTTTGGACTTGGAGGAGATTACGCTGTCGGTACTACTTTACTCGCCGAGTTTTCACCAAAAAAGTATCGCTCCTCGCTCCTCGCGTCCATAAATGTAGTATGGACGCTTGGATATGTAGCATCAAACTTTGTTGGTCATTACCTGGGACAGGGTGGTTCAGACTCATGGCGTTGGATGCTTGTCAGTGCTGCGATTCCAGCTATTGTGGTTTTAATCTTAAGAATAGGAACGCCTGAATCACCAAGATGGCTTGTCAGCATGGGGCGTATCGAAGAAGCTCGCCAAATTGTAAAAAAACACCTTGGACCGAACGTTGAAATGGGAGAAACGACGACTGGCACTGAAAACCAAAAGACTTTAGGATTTCGTGGACTTTTCAGTAAAAAACTTCGTAAGCGCTTGGCTTTTGGTGGAATATTCAAATTAACTCTTGTTATTCCGTACTTTGCTATTTACACTTTCCTGCCGTCCATACTAAGTACAATGGGTTTTGAACAAAACTTCTTTGCCGATACGATGCTGAATCTATTCTTGCTTGTTGGGGCAATTGTTGGTCTTTGGTTGCTTGCAAAATTTTCTCGTAGAGGATTTACCATCGGGGCATTTACAATCCTTACCGTTTCATTGTTTTCACTTAGCTTCTTACACAATAGTTCTCAATTCTTAATGCTGATAGCCTTTTTGATCTTTACTTTTTTCATGTCAGCAGCTTCGAACCTTACATTAGTATACCCAGCAGAGCTTTTTCCAACTGAGATTCGTGGATCGGGAATAGGTATGGTTACGGCAATTAGTCGAATTGGTTCTGCGATTGGAACATTTCTGCTGCCTGTTTCTTTAGGTTCATTTGGATTAAGTGCCTCAATGGCAGGAATGGCTGCCATTCTGCTGATCGGCTTGATTGTATCGATCGCTTGGGCACCTGAGACAAAATCGCTTTCACTTAATGATGCCAGTAATCCTTTACTTGAAGCGGGGCACCCTCCGATGGAAACCGATATTCCCTTTACAAAAAATGAAAAAATAACATAAGATTAATTTTCAAGCAAATAAATGAGAAGGAACAGAACTTTTTTTCTCCTTCTTGATGAGTCATATGAGAGGAGATGTGTAAGGATGACAACTACAGATTGTTTACATCCTATGGATATTAAAGAGGTGGCACTAGGGGATGGTGCCATCTCGATCCAAGAGGTAATTGCGGTTGCAAGGTATGGTGCAAAAGTTACTTTCACTGAGACATATTGTGAAAGGGTAAATAAATCACGAAGCTTAATAGAAAAGTTTTTAGATGATAATAGATTGATTTACGGTGTTACGACTGGTTTTGGCAGTAATATGACAGAAGTGATTTCTCCACAGGACGCAGAAACCCTTCAACGGAATATTGTTCGTTCACATGCTGTTTCAGTAGGGGAAACTCTTGAAAAAGAAGTCGTAAGAGCCATTCAATTGATGATCCTCGTGAATTTAGGCCAGGGTTATTCAGGAGTCCGTTTACAAGTTTTGAAGCTGATCGCTTCACT
Organism: Peribacillus sp. YIM B13472; assembly: GCF_042788005.1. NCBI lineage: Bacteria > Bacillati > Bacillota > Bacilli > Caryophanales > Bacillaceae > Peribacillus > Peribacillus sp. YIM B13472. The sequence continues at coordinate 191,909 of NZ_JBHZPG010000004.1, read as the reverse complement.
GTTAAATCACGATATACTTCCCTATGTTCCAGGTGAGGGGTCCGTGGGGTATCTATCTCCTGAAGCACACATGTCCTTATTGGTGATCGGGGAGGGGCGGGCATGGTACAACGATGAGCTTCTCCCGGGAAAGGATGCGTTAGCGCAATCTGGATTGAAGCCAGTTACGCTTGGGTGTAAAGAAGGACTGGCTCTTATAAGCGGAACTCCTTCCGTCACTGCGATGGCTGTCTTGGCTTTATATAATAGCATGCAAGCAGCGAAAACCGCGGACATTACGGGAGCTATGTCCTTAGAAGTGCTGAAAGGTACAATAAAAGCATTTGATCCCCGTCCCCATGCATTGAAAAAACATGAGGAACAGGCAAAGACAGCCAGAAATGTAACAAGAATTCTTGAAGGCAGCCAAATCATTGATACATACAAGGATCATAGATTACAAGATGCACTTAGCTTACGATGCATTCCACAAGTCCATGGAGCCATAAAAAGAGTATTGAAAGACGCTGCTGTTTCGATCGAGAATGAAATGGACTCCGTAAGTGACAATCCTCTGATTTTTCCGGAAGAGGAAGATGGAATTGCACTAATGGCCGGAAATTTTGATGGTTCATTTGTTGGGATATACGCGGATACGATTTCCATAGCGCTAGCAAACTTAGCAAAAATAACAGAACGCAGAATAGATCGGCTTGTAAACCATCACCTTAGTGAATTACCTAATTTTTTAGTGGTTAATCCAGGTTTAAATAGTGGCTACATGATTCCACAATATACAGCTGCAGGGCTATTGAATGAAATAAGGGTGCTCTCGCATCCAGCCACTATAGATAATATCCCTACATGCGCAAATCAAGAAGACGTGATAAGTTTTGCCTATTTCGCTTCGAAGAAAGCCTATCGGATTTCGAAGAAACTTGAATATATTTTAGCCATTGAACTGATGACTGCAACGCAAGCAATGGATTTTCATCTGCCATTGAAGCCGTCACCGGTTACGGAGGGGGTATATCATTTAGTTCGGAGCGAAGTCCCGATGGTTGAAGAAGATCGCTTTTTCCATCCTGACATTGAAGCGGTTTATAGGCAAATTCATGAAGGAGAAATAGTGAAGCTCGTTGAAATGAAAATCGGGGAAATAGAGTTCTAAAAACCATGTGGAAGCTGTTTTACTTTATTTTATAAGGTAAAGTGGCTTTCTTTTTTTAAAAATGAAGGTTTATATTTAAAAGAGGAGGGATGTAAGATGCACTATGATGTAATTGTAATTGGAGCTGGATCTATGGGAATGTCTTCAGGTTATTACCTTTCAAAAAAAGGACAAAAAGTATTATTATTGGATTCCTTTGCTCCTCCTCATAATAAGGGCAGCCATCACGGGGAAACAAGGATTATTAGACATGCTTATGGTGAAGGAAGGGAGTATGTTTCGTTGGCACTTAAAGCCCAAAAGCTATGGGGTGAATTGGAAAGAAATTCGGGGGAACAATTATTTCTTCCAACGGGGGTCCTGAATGCTGGAAGCGAAAATTCCACTTTCATTAAACAAGTGAGAGCGGGGTCAAAGGAATATGGTTTACCTATGGAAATCTTGGATTCACATGAAATTCATGATAGATGGCCTGGTATAACACTGCCAGAAGATTACATTGGGTGCTATGAATCGACTTCGGGCGTGTTGAAAAGTGAAGAATGCATAAGAGCGTATCAACAACTTGCGAAATCTAATGGTGCCGACATCATTGTAAACAGTGAAGTAAGGAAGATAGTTGTTCATGGCGATGGGGTCACGGTTAAAACGGATGAACAGACATTCCACTCAGAATCTTTAGTGGTTGCAGTTGGGGCATGGGCCCCGAAAATACTGGCGATGTTAGGTTTAAATCTGCCGTTAGAACCCATTAGAAAAACATTTGCTTGGTTTCATGCAAATGAAAAATTATATAATCATAATGATTTTCCGGCTTTTTCATTTGATACTTCAGTTGGTACATACTATGGCTTTCCTAGTATAAATGGTTCTGGATTGAAAATAGGGAGACATGATGGAGGAAACCGTATAAATCCTGATGGCTGTATTGAAGGGTTTGGTGAATTGGATGATGATGAGGGTGATTTGGTGAAGTTTTTACGGAAATATATGCCGGCTGATCAAAAAATGAAATATGGGAAAACTTGCATCTACACCATGACCCCTGATGAGCATTTTATAGTGGATAATCATCCTTATTATCCACACATTGCTATAGCAGCAGGTTTCTCTGGACACGGTTTTAAATTCAGCAGTGTCATAGGTGAAATTTTGAGTGACTTGATTATCTCCGGTACTAGCAAGGAAGATATTTCATTGTTTTCTATTAATCGATTCAATAATTGAATGTCATAATATGCTCCAAACTTTAATGCCCTATTCATGGCCGTTGCTTCCTTATTATAGGAAACAACGGCTTTTTTTATTATTACTTTATATTCTACCATTTATATTTTGAATCTAACTATATGTTAGGTAATCTAACAAAGTATTGTCGAAATAAAAAAAACATGATAGAATAAGAATATTCCGAAATATGAAACAAAGATTCCGAATTTCGGATTATGATAAAAGTGAAATACTTTTTTTTCCTACATATTTATAAGTTTTATTATTCGAAATTTCTGTAAATAGGAGGAGTGTACAATGAATACTGTTGATTTGAATTCTGATTTAGGTGAGAGCTTTGGCACATATCGAATTGGAAATGATGCAGAGATTTTGGATTTTGTAACATCTGTCAATGTAGCGTGTGGATTTCATGCTGGCGATCCTACCGTTATGAGAAAAACGGTTCAACTTGCTTTAGAGAAAGATGTAAAAATTGGTGCCCACCCAGGATTACAAGATTTAATTGGTTTTGGCCGACGCAATATGAATATTTCTCCACAGGAAGCTTATGATATTGTTGTCTATCAAATTGGTGCATTAAATGGCTTCTTGCAATCAGAAGGCGGGAGTATGCAACATGTTAAACCGCATGGTGCTTTGTACAATATGGCGGCAAAGAATAAAGAGTTATCTCTTGCAATTGCTGAAGCTGTATACAAAGTTAATCCTGAGCTCATTTTATTTGGCTTATCGGGAAGTGAATTAATACGTGCTGGACAGACCATTGGATTACAAACGGCTAGTGAAGTATTTGCGGATCGAACTTATCAACAAGATGGTTCATTGACTTCTCGAATGGAAGCGCATGCATTGATAGAAAATGATGATGCTGCTGTTGCACAAGTAATTCGAATGGTTAAAGAAGGAAAGGTTTTGTCACAGCAAGGTACTGATGTGACTTTAAAGGCTGATACAATTTGTATTCATGGGGACGGAGCACATGCATTAACCTTTGCTCGTCATGTGAAAAAATCCTTAGAAATATCTGAAATTATAGTAAAGTCTATTTCTAAATAAAATCACAAACATCTAGGAGGCAGATTCCATTGGAGCCAATCAAAAATACAACTGATCAGAAAAAAAATCCTACTAAGCCAAAAACGAACCGGACATTATTACTAGGTGCAGCATTTCTTATGGCAACATCAGCCATAGGACCAGGTTTTTTAATGCAGACAACTGTTTATACCCAAAGTCTTGCAGCAAGTTTTGGTTTTGTTATTCTTATTTCAGTTATTCTTGATATTTTTGCACAAACAAATGTATGGCGCATTATTGCTGTATCTGAAAAACGGGGGCAAGAAATTGCAAACATGGTCCTTCCAGGGTTGGGCTATGTACTGGCAGCACTGATCGTTATGGGCGGGCTGGCATTTAATATTGGAAATATTGCAGGAGCTGGATTAGGTCTAAATGCAATGACGGGAATATCCCCAACGGCCGGGGCAGCAATAAGTGCAGTCATTGCAATATTAATTTTTGTTGTAAAAGAAGCGGGTAAAGCGATGGACCGTTTTACGCAAATTGCCGGATTTTTCATGATTTGTTTGATGATTTACGTTGCTTGGACAACCTCTCCTCCAGTTGGGGAAGCGGTAGTGAGGACTTTTGCACCTGATAAAATCGATATTATCGCAATCGTAACGTTAGTAGGTGGTTCTGTAGGTGGCTATATTACATTTGCAGGGGGACACCGTCTTTTGGATGCAGGAGTGAAAGGTGTCGGAGCACTGCCACAAGTAACAAAGAGTTCAGTAATGGGTATTTTAATAACCACAGTTATGCGAGTTGCATTATTTTTAGCAGTTCTAGGTGTTGTATCTAAAGGATTGCAAATTGATTCAGAAAACCCTGCAGCATCCGTTTTTCAACTCGCAGCTGGTAATGTAGGATATAAAATGTTTGGTATTGTTATGTGGGCTGCAGCAATCACATCAGTAGTAGGTGCTGCATATACTTCCGTTTCGTTTATCAGAACATTCAGTGAAAAAATAAATAAAAAGGCTAACTGGATAATCATTGGTTTTATTGTCGTTTCGACCATTTGCTTTCTATTAATTGGTCAACCGGTTAAAGTACTGCTTATAGTCGGCGCCATAAATGGGCTCATTTTACCAATTGCCCTTGGAACACTGCTAATTGCCGCATATAAGAAAAACATCGTGGGTGATTATAAGCATCCTTTATGGTTAACGATTTCCGGTGTGTTTGTGGTAGTCATCATGGCGTTAATGGGCGTATATACATTAATGAAACAACTGCCCGCACTTTTTTAAATGAATGAAAATCCAATAAATACAGGTCGAAGTGGTTTGCCAGTTTGTCACTGACTGCCAGTTCATGATAGGAGATGTATACTAATGATCGATCTTTCTCAAGCTACCCCGGCTGAGTTGCGTTCAATGATTCGAAACAACGAAATGATTAAACCGACTGCAGGCATGGCTAACGGTTATGCACAAGCGAACTTAGCCATCTTAAAAAAAGAGCATGCTTTTGATTTTTTATTATTCTGTCAACGAAACCCTAAGTCTTGTCCACTTCTAGACGTAACTGAAATTGGTTCTCCTATTCCTAAATTTGCTGCTCAGTCTGGGGATATACGTACAGATATTCCAAAATATCGGATATATAAATATGGTGAATTAGTGGAAGAAGTAACGGATATTTCAGATTATTGGGAAGATGATATGGTTGGATTTTTAATCGGTTGCAGCTTTACATTTGAACATGCCCTTTTAAACAATGATATTTCCATTCGTCATATTGAAGAGGACTGTAATGTTCCAATGTATAAAACGAATATTTCATGTATTGAAGCCGGGATCTTTCACGGGAAAATGGTAGCCAGCATGCGTCCGATTCCTCAGAAAGATGTGGTGCGAGCGGCTCAAGTTACATCGCGTTTTCCTGCTGTTCATGGTGGTCCAATCCATATTGGAGATCCGGAGGCGATTGGTGTTTCTTGCATAGATAAACCTGATTTTGGTGATGCAGTAACGATTCGTGAAGGAGAAGTGCCGGTTTTTTGGGCTTGTGGTGTAACGCCGCAATCCATTGCTATGGAGACCAAACCGGAGATCATGATCACGCATGCACCCGGACATATGTTCATTACGGATATTCGTGATGAAAAATTAGGAGTTTTATAACTGACAGAAAGAGATGATTCCCTATGCCGGAAAACCTTTTGAATAAAACTACATGCGTACTGTCTCCCTTAGGCGATTCTGCAATCGTGATTACATTTGGGAATGAAATTAAATACGACATTCACAAAAAAATTAAAATGTTTATGGATTTACTTGAAGATGAACCTTTTGCAGGATTTATAGAATGTGTACCGGCTTTTACAAATTTGACAGTTTTTTATGATCCTCTAGTTATCTATAAGAATCAAAAACAAAGCAATAACGATGAATTAATTTCTCCATATGAAGTGGTTCGTTCTATTCTGGAAAGGAAACTACAGTGGTTAAAAGAAGATAAAAAGCTGACACATCGAACAGTTTCCATTCCTGTGTGCTATGGGAAGGAATATGGCCCGGATTTGGAATATGTAGCTCGTTATAATAATTTAACTACTGATGAAGTCATTCATATTCATTCAACCGGGGAGTATTTGGCCTATATGATTGGGTTCGCACCAGGTTTTCCGTTTCTTGGCGGAATGTCGGAAGAAATCGCGACACCTAGGCGTTCCTCTCCCCGAATGGCCATTCCGGCAGGGGCAGTAGGAATCGCCGGTATGCAAACGGGTGTATATCCTATATCAACACCTGGTGGATGGCAATTAATCGGACAGACGCCAACCAAACTATTTTTACCAAATGTAAATCCTCCAAGTCTATTACAAGCAGGAGACATTGTGAAATTCCATCCAATTTCTAATCAAGAGTATAAAGAAATTATTCTAAAGGAGGGGTTACAGTGAGCCTGCGTGTAATCAAGCCGGGATTATTAACTAGTATTCAGGATCTTGGAAGAAAAGGATTTCAGCAACATGGAGTGATTGTAAGCGGGGCAATGGATACATATTCCCTACGAATTGCCAATATGTTAGTTGGCAATAAAGAAGGTGAAGCGGCCCTGGAAATTACGTTAATGGGTCCGACTCTTAAAATAGAAAAAAATTGCTTGATCGCGATAACAGGTGGAAATTTATCACCTACTATTGACAGTCAGGCTGTTCCAATGTGGAAGCCTGTTTATGTAAAAAAAGGCGCTATTCTTCGATTCGCTGGATGTAAATCAGGTTGTAGGGCTTATTTGTCTGTAGCGGGAGGATACGCTATTACTACAGTTATGAATAGTAAAAGTACATATTTAAGAGGGGAAATTGGCGGCTTTAAGGGAAGAGCATTAAACGTAGATGATGTTGTGGGTTTTAATGAAACTTCTACTATTCTTGATAACAGGAAGTTTAAGGGAGCGTTTACCGCTCCAAAGTGGTTTGTCAATGAAAAGGAGTTTATGCCAAGTCGCATGCCAGTTATTCGTTTCATAGATGGTAGCCAGTACGATTATTTTACTGAATCAAGTAAAGTTAGTTTTACAGAGAATTTGTTTAAAGTTTCAAACCAATCTGATCGTATGGGCTATAGAATATCAGGCCCTTTGCTGGAGATACAAGAAAAACGTGAGCTATTGTCTGAAGCAGTGACTAACGGGTCTGTTCAAGTTCCTCCTGATGGAAACCCTATCATTCTTCTTGCGGATAGCCAAACAACGGGAGGGTATCCTAAGATAGCTCAAGTGATAACTGCAGATTTACCATTAATTGCTCAGGTCAAACCAGGGGAAGCTATTCAATTTTCACGAGTAACCTTAAAAGAAGCCGAGCAGCTTTTCCTTCAAAAAGAACAACAATTAAATGAATTAAAGGTTTCAATTTCATTAGCCCTGAACAAATGGCTGGATATATAATTCCGGTCGCAAACGATGAGAAAGTACTCTTTAAGAGGCTTTCTTTTTTGTTTCATTATACAAAGTAAATGATAAGATGTTTCCTTTCTTTCCCCTTTACCAATGCGACTTTCAAAAATGGCTTTTTTTCGGAAGAGGGGAGAAGTTGAAATATATTTTTCATCAAAAAAATCTTGAGCCTAACATCCCCATGCCTACTTATCTTTTTTTTACCTCACTCCCAATTAAGAATTTTTCAAAAGGGTAGTAATGGAAATTTATAGTAACGACCGTTCTGACTGTAGACAAACTAGAGAAGACCAGGTTACCTTCAATTTTTTCTAAAAAAAGTTCCAGCTGATTTCAAAAATCCGCTCCCTTTCCGCCGACTGTCTGCCAAGCCTCCTCGCCGTAAACGTCTCCAGGGTCTCGGCTAGCCAGTAATTCGGCAGGAGTGTCGCAAATTTCTTCAATCTAGAGAGGGTTTCATTCATATAATTAAGTAAAAAATATGAAGGATAATCAAGTTTTCTTTTAGATTCGGGATGTGAGCATTCCGAACCTCCTTTTGTCGTCAAACTGGACCGTTCTGACATCAGAACGGTTTTTTTGATTTTCAAAAGTTAAGGGGATTTTTTCAAAAGGATAAGGAAGTTCCCCGATATGGAACAATCGGGGAAGACCTTACAATAAGGGTATGGTAATTGTTTGTAATAAGGAGGAATAGTAATGCAGACAAAAGTCGCAGTAAATCAAAAAACAGGAAAATCGATTGATGATGCTTTTGCATCAAATTTTGCCAAGTCCATGTTTCTAGCAGTTTGCGGACTTGTTTTTTTATCGTTTATTGGTACGAAAATGTTTACACATGTAGATTTAAACCTTTATGGATATATGGTGGGGACGTTTATTTTTATTGGGGGTTTCTTTTACAGATTTATCGCATGGGGAGAAAGGCCGCCAACAAAGGTTTTTATAAAAAAAGGAATCAGAATTCTGTTTAGAAAATCAACGCCTAAAACTACAGTTGAACATTTAGCAACATACAATTTCATCTGGAATAGGGGAATTTACCGATGGACTCAGCACGTTCTAATGGGCTGGGGATGCATTCTTTCCTGCTTCGTGACATTTCCTCTAGTATTTGGATGGATGTACTTCACCATGGACGACAACGGTTACTACAACATCATCGCAATGGGGATACAGGTAATGACAGTACCAGCTAATGGAATCATTGCGTACTTATCATATAACGCTCTGAACATTACTGCTGTTATGGTAATTGCCGGAGTATGCATGGCTCTTTACCGCCGCTTGAAAAATATGCAGGCAAGAGCAGAACAACAATTCATGTATGACTTTCTTCCATTATTTATGCTGTTATTGGTTAGCGTTACAGGATTGGCATTAACGTTTATGAACATCTTTTTGCACGGTGCAGGACAGCCAGCCATGTCCCTGATTCACCAGTGGTCAGTCATCATCACATTGATTTATCTTCCGTTCGGAAAACTTGCTCACATACCTTTCCGCCCACTGAGTGTATTTGCTAGAAACTACAGAGAGCATTATGCGGAACAATCCATGAAAGAATGCAAAGTTTGCGGTAATAAGTTTGTTTCAACAGAACAATCAAAAGATGTCATAGAGGTTCTCGGTAAGAATGATATAGAATTTCAAACAAAGGATGGCCACCATCTCGCCGAAATGTGCCTACCTTGCCGAAGAAAATACCGGATAGCCCAATTTTCCGGATTTCCTATCCACGAGGTAAAGGTTAAGGAGGCTAACCAGAATGCAAAGGGATAAGTTTTTCAAAGATGTAGAGAATGTGTTACACCCTAATGAATCATTGGTTAAAACGCATTGTGCATATTGTGGAATGCAGTGCGGGATGAATTTAAGGGTAAATAGAGCGACAAATAAAATCATTGGGGTTGAACCACGTTATGACTGGCCCGTAACTGTTGGGAAAATGTGTCCAAAAGGGGTAACAGCTTACCAGCAGACGAACCATGATGATCGCATATTAACACCGCTTATTCGTGATGATGCATCATTAAAGGGAACAAAGGAAGGCTTCCGAAAAGCAAGCTGGGATGAAGCATATGATTTAATCGCGAAAAAATTCAGTGAGCTTCAAAAAAAATATGGAAAAGATTCATTATCCGTTTTCAGCGGCGTATCAATGACGAATGAAAAATGTTATTTAACAGGTAAATTTGCACGTGTGGCTCTTGGCACACGCTACATTGACTATAATGGCCGATTCTGCATGTCTAGTGCGGCCGGGGGATTCCTTCGTTCTTTCGGCGTAGATAGAGGTTCAACATTACCCTGGACAGATATTCATGAAACTGATTGCTTATTTCTTGCAGGAAGCAACACAGCAGAATGCCATCCAACTTCTATGTTCAGAGTCTGGAACGTTCAAGAAAGAGGCGGTTACATTATCGTGGCAGATCCCCGCGAAACGCCTGTTGCGAGAAGGGCGGATGTTCATCTTGACTTGAAACCGGGCACGGACCTTGCCCTTGCTAATGGAATCTTAAATGAATTAATTCAAAATGGTTATGCTGATGAAGAATTTATTAATAATCATACAAATGGATTTGAAGAAACAAAAGAGCTTGTAAAAAAATTTACGCCGGAATATACGAGTGAGCTTACAGGTGTTGCACCGGAAAAAATCATTCGCGCAGCAGAGATTTATGGAAGATCGCCGAATGCAGTTGTCATGTTTGCCCGTGGAATTGAACAGCAGCATAAGGGCGTTGACAATGTATCTGGATATACAAACATGGCGCTTGTAACAGGTAAGATTGGCCGTCCAAAGTCTGGTGTAGCAACTTTCACTGGTCAAGGAAACGGACAGGGTGGACGCGAGCATGGTCAGAAAGCGGATTTATTGCCAGGATACCGGAAAATTACGAATCCTGAACATGTGGAAGAAGTTTGTAAAGTATGGAATATCCCTCCGGAGGAAATGCCTAAGCCTGGTGTTTCGGCTTATGAAATGTTTGAACTGATGGAGCAAAAAACGATTCGCGGATTGTATCTGCTATGTTCTAATCCTGCAGTATCTGCGCCTAACCTGAATTTTGTCAGAAAGGCGATGAAAAACCTGGATTTTATGCTGTGTTCGGATTTCTATCTTTCTGAATCAGCAGAGTTTGCGGATGTGATCCTTCCGTCCGTAACGTGGTCAGAAGATGAAGGAACAGTTACAAACCTTGAAGGACGAATTATTAAGATAAATAAGGCACAAGAACCAATCGGAAAATCTAAGCCCGATTGGCAAATACAAGTAGAGCTTGCAGAACGTCTTGGGAGAGGAAGATATTTTTCCCATTTGAAAACTGCAAAAGATGTGGCAGATGAATTCAGACTGGCCAGTAAAGGGGGAAATGCCGATTATTACGGCGCCACATGGGATAAGATTGACAAACAGGACGGGGTATTTTGGCCTTGTAAGGATGAAAATGACAAGGGAACGCCGCATATGTTCTTGGATAAAAAATTCTATCACGCAGACGGTAAAGCGAAAATTTGTGCACTTCCTTACCGTCCCCCTGCTGAGGAGCCAGATGAAAAATATCCGCTTCGTTTAACAACTGGACGTGTCGTTTACCACTATCTATCAGGGAACCAGACGAGAAGAATTCAGTTCCTTCGTGATATGTGTCCGGAACCTTACGTGGAAGTACATCCGGATACAGCAAAAAAATACAATGTGGACCATGAGGATAAGGTCCGTCTGTATACCCGAAGAGGTGAGGCAATCTATAAAGTGAAAATTACAGAAGCAATTCGTGAAGACACTGTATTTGTCCCATACCACTTTGGGCACGAGCAATCTATCAATCTATTAACCATTGCAGCTCTTGATCCAATGTCCCGTATGCCGGAATTTAAGGTCTGTGCAGCCCAAATGGAAAAAGTCGAAATAAAGAAGGTGCAATAAATGAAAAAGAGGCTCTACTTAGAACTTGAAAACTGCATAGGATGCAGGTCATGCCTAGCGGCTTGTACACAATGCGGAGGGCATGAAGAGCGGAACAGAAACTATGTATATGATGTAAACCCTCTGGTCAATCGGCAAACGATGCCTCTTATGTGCCTTCATTGCGTAAATCCTGCTTGTGCAAGGAGTTGTCCGGCCCAGGCAATCCAAATCCATGAGACAGGGGCCGTATTATCAGCACTCGTTGAAAAATGTATCGGCTGCCAAAATTGTACGATTGCCTGCCCATATGGAATACCAAAGTTTGACAATGAACAAAACTTAATGTACAAATGCGATTTATGTATCGACCGGACAAAAGACAGTATCCCGCCAATGTGTGCAAGTGTTTGCCCATCCAATACACTTCAATGGTTGACAGATGAAGAAATTGAAAATAAGAGAAAACAATTTAATCTAGATAATGGAAAATGGGTGACTAGCCTTCCTTATCTTGAAAGTGAAACGAACGTTAAGGTAAATCTCCCAGGTATTTTACAGGGGATAACTAAGCTATATTAGGAGGGATTAAGATGCCGTCAGATAAAAATAATAAAATTCCCTTTAATGAAGATAATTACACTCATAATATTGAACGGAATAATGAAAGAAAGCTTGACAGACGTGGGTTCATGAAAACATTGGTGGGTGCTGCTGGCGTATTCGCCATTTCCTCCCTCCCTTGGGGGGCGGTAGCGGCTAAAGAATTGATGGGGCTTGGGGAGAAGGAGTATCCTCACAAAAAAATCACAGATGTAAGCAAACTTGCAATTGGTGACGCAATGAATTTTAAATTTCCAGGTGGTCATGATGATGCCATTTTAATCAGATTGTCAGAAAAGAAATACGTAGCATACCAAAATGCATGCACACATCTTCGGTGCCCAGTTTTCTGGGTGAAGGAGGAGGGAGAGATGATCTGTCCTTGCCATCATGGGAAATTTGATGTTGAAACAGGTGTTCCGACTGCTGGGCCGCCAAGAAGGCCGCTGCCTGAGATTCAGGTGAAAGTGGAAAATGGGGCGGTATACGCAGTAAGGGTGAAGCGTTATGAAGTTTAAGTTTATCGGTGTCGCTTTGCTTTGTGCCTTCTTAATGATGAATATTGTATTTACCCAATTCATGGTTCACCAATTTTATTATGAAAATTATATAAATGTTCTAATATTTGGTGGATTAAACATTGTTGTGTTTCCCTTAGCGTTATTTACGTATAAAAAAACTAAATACGAAAAGGCGTGAATCAAATGAACAACGAAACTTACATTGATTTATGTTTTGTAAAAGTAGCACCCGTAAACTTTTCTTCTGAAATCGATAAGCTCCTTTCAGACCTATTTAAAGGTGCCCGCCTTAACTGGTATTTGGATGAAAAGTCAATAGATGGGTTAGATATTGTAGTTGCAGAAGTAAAGGGAATGAGTGGTTGGGAATCTGAAGAAGAAACAATTGAATTTATCGAGAATCATGCAGATGATAGATTATGGAAATATTTGCAGGGTTATCAAATATATGTATACAGTGAAAAGAGAGGGTGCAATACATGTGGAACACATTAATTTGGAAGGTTTACAATCATTAGTCTCGGAAAAAGCTAGAGTGGCAATCTTGGATGATGATGGGCAGGATAAAGCGCATTTTGTTTCTAAAACGATTGTTAAGGTGGAGATGTGTCCTGACATGACACATCTACGAATATATTTTGACCACCATCATTTTTTCGCTGTCCCTTTGGCATGCAATATGGCTAAAAACAAAAATGAGTGGTCAGCTTTTGACGAACGCACGGGTTTACAATATGTAATTAGAAGAGAGTGTGATCGGAATGATTAGGAAAATACAGCTTCCATTACAGACTTTAAACTTAGTAGTAGGATTTATGGTTTGGGTATTAATTTCATCCCTGATGCCTTTTATTAAAGAAGATATTGCTATACCGGAAGGTCAGCTTGCACTGGTGACAGCCGTTCCGGTTATTTTGGGATCAGTACTTCGTATCCCCCTTGGCTTTTACGCCAATCAGTTCGGGGCAAGGAAAATTTTCCTGATTAGCTTTATTTTACTATTGTTCCCAGTTTATTATATCAGTATTGCCGATTCCCTTGCCGATTTGTTGATTGGAGGACTTTTCCTTGGTATTGGAGGAGCCGTATTCTCTGTTGGAGTAACCTCTTTACCTAAGTATTATCCAAAGGAACGTCATGGCTTTGTAAACGGCATTTACGGTGCAGGAAACCTTGGAACGGCAGTATCGGCTTTTGCAGCACCTGTTGTAGCTGAGAATTTTGGCTGGTCAACAACTGTACAGCTTTATCTTGTGATTTTGGCGGTCTTTATCGCAGGTAACTTTCTGTTAGGGGATAAAAAAGAACTGAAAGTAAAAACACCGCTTTTAGAACAAGTGAAGAGTGTCTACAAAAATGAAAAACTATGGCTGCTAAGTTTATTCTACTTTATAACATTCGGTTCTTTTGTTGCATTTACTATCTATCTGCCAAACTTTCTTGTAGCGAATTTTGGATTGGATAAAGTTGACGCCGGTTTGAGGACAGCAGGCTTTATTGTTCTTGCTACCCTTATGAGACCAATTGGTGGATGGCTTGCAGATCGCTTTCATTCCCTCATTCTGCTCATGTTCGTTTTCGGAGTGTATACGGTTTCAGCGATGATTTTATCCTTTGCTCCATCGATTGGCTGGTACACTTTTGGTTGTTTGAGTATTGCCCTCTGTGCGGGAATGGGAAATGGTGTCATTTTTAAACTGGTGCCGATGTATTTCCAAAAGCAGGCTGGTATTGTGAATGGTATTGTTTCCGCAATGGGCGGTTTGGGAGGTTTTTTTCCGCCATTAATTTTATCCTTGTTATTCAATATCACAGGACATTATGCAATCGGGTTCATGGCATTGTCAGAAGTTGCCCTTGCAAGTTTGATTTTAGTTGTCTGGATGTATTTCCAAGGCAAAATGGGGCTTGCCAAAGAAGTGATTGATCATACAATAGAAGGGATTCTTATTACCGATACCACCGGCAAGATCATTTCAGTAAACCCTTCGTTTTGCAGTATTACGGGTTATCAGGAAAATGAAGTAATAGGGAAGAACCCTAGTATACTTAAATCAGGCAGACAGCCTCAAATTTTTTATGAGGATTTGTGGAAATCCATTGAGATAAATGGGTTCTGGCAAGGTGAAATCTGGAATAGCCGAAAGGATGGACAGCAATATCTACAATGGCTGACCATTAGTTCGATAAAGAATGATGCGGGGGATGTCGTTCAATATGCAGGAATGTTTAGTGACATTTCAAGTCATAGAGTGAAAAAAGCATAAAATGAACTGCGTGCATGAAATCATTGGATTTGAAGGCTGAATTGATGTTTTCAAGAACGAGAAATTCTAATTGCTAAGTTTCCGATGGGAAAGAAGGTATACGTCAGTGTTTTAATCGCTTGACCGAAAGTGTAATTGGGAGAGCATGTCATATTTTGAATGGCCAATAATCAGCGACAATCGAAGAAGGAGGGTGGAAATGAATACTCAGCCACTCAAAAACAACCTCAGTTCTTATATCATACAAACACATGAAGAAGAGATTAAAAGAATTGCCATGGAGCTTCATGAAGGTGTGGGGCAGTCCCTTTCCAGTCTCTTTTCCGGCATGCAGCTCATTGAAACGGCAATCGAACAGCCTGCCATGAAAAGTTATGCAGGTGATATGAATCAGTTATTGGAAAAGGCAATTCAAGAAATCAGGCTTTTGGCTGTAGAATTGCATCCTCCCACCCTTACAACACTTGGGCTTATTTCAGCTATGAAAAGCTACATAAAATTATACACTTCAACCTACGGCCTTGAGGTTGAAATGGAGAACCATGGTATTGAATCGCAAATCTCTGATAGAGATAGCATTACACTTTTCAGGGTCTGCCAAGAAGCATTGGTGAATATAGCAAGGTATGCTGACACAACGAAGGCATGTATGATATTTAAATGGGAAAAAAGCGGGTTATTGATTTTGATTAAAGATTCAGGGAAAGGGTTCGAGGTTGAAGCCGCTATGAATAAGTTGAGCGGGCTTGCTGCCATGTGTGAAAGAATGCATTTGATTGGCGGAAATTGTACCGTTGTTTCAAAAATAGATGACGGGACTTCTATAGAGATTTCTCTGCCATTATATTAAAATGCTAAACAAGGGGTTTGCGAATTAAGCAATCCCCATTGTTGTTTCATATTCATTAATAACGATACAAATACGAACAAAGCTAAGGGGGAGCAGCTTTGATAAAAATTTTGCTTTGCGATGATCACGCCGTCGTAAGAATGGGCTTAAAGATGCTATTAAACAATCATGCGGATATGGACGTCATAGGGGAAGCTTCAGAGGGGAACGAAGGAATACAACGAGCACTAGAGCTTCAGCCTGATGTTGTAGTCATGGATTTAAGCATGCCACATGGGAAAGATGGCTTATCGGCGACTTCCGAACTGAAAAAACTAATGCCTGAAGTAGCCATATTAATACTTACCATGCATGATGATGATGAATATTTGTTCAGAACTATTCAAGCGGGGGCTTCAGGCTGTATTTTAAAAAGTGCACCACATGAAGAATTATTGGTAGCCATCCGATCTTTATCGAACGGAAATGCTTACCTTCATCCTTCTGCAACAAAAAGAGTAATGGAAGAATACTTAGGCAGTGTGAAGCAGGGGGCCGCTGATTCTTTCAATCTGTTGTCAGACCGGGAAAAAGAGGTACTGACGTTGATAGCGAAAGGGTTTTCCAATAAAGAGATTGCCGGACAGCTTGTCATAAGCGTGAAAACGGTTGAAAGCCATAAAGGAAACCTAATGGAAAAGCTCAAGATGAAAACAAGGCATGAACTTGTTGCATTCGCTTTAAAAAAGGGGTTATTAGGGTATGGAATTTAGCGGGGGCAGTAAATCGAAAGAGGATCAACCGTTTAAAGAAGCGTGTGAACATGCATTAGAAGAATTGAACTGTGACTTTGTAGGCCTTGCTTTACAAAAAAGTAAAGGTCCTGACATAAGCTGGCATTATGCCGCCGGAAACAGAAATGAAAAATACAAAAGGATAACTGTTCGATATGGAAAAGGAATAGCAGGTAAGGTCATATCAACGGGGAGGCCGATGAAAATTGAGGGCTTTCCAAATAATATTCACGGCAAAGCGTTAGAGTATCCCATCATGCTTGCGGAAAATCTCAATTGCGCATTCGCAGTTCCCATTCATTTTAAAGGTGTTCCTAAAGGGGTATTATTAGTAGGGAAACGAACAGATCAGCCTATTTCTGAAAGTGACCAGCATACGATCCTTGATGCAGCGAAAAAATTGGAAAAGGAAATGAACAGCTCGATTTAACAAGGCAACAAGGAGGATTATGTATGGACTTGAATAAACATTTGGAAATGAAAAAAGGGATTTCACCTGGATCTAGCGATGCGACAATCCTTGTCAATGAATCAGGAGTCATCTCTTTTGCGAATCAACAAGTATATGAAAACTTTGGGTATGAACATCATGAATTGAATGGGGAAAAGCTCCTGAATCTTATACCAGGGGCAAACCTTCAGTCAAGTGGGGAAGGGGAAATTATCCACCAGTTTGGAATTCACCGGGATGGTCATGCTTTTTCGCTTTTTTTCAGGGTGAACTCCTTTCAGCTTGCGAAAGAGCTCTATTATTTAATCGCGGTCCATAAAGTGAAAGACCAATCACGGATTAACCAGCAGCAATCCTATCCGGTAAATGAGCTGGTTGATTTAATTTACGCACTTGATGAATCAACGATTGTTGCATTTACGGATGAAAAGGGCAAGATAATATACTTGAATAAGAAATTTTGTGAGGTATCCAAATATTCTGCTGCAGAGCTAATTGGGAAAGACCACCGAATTATCAATTCAGGTTTTCATTCAAGGGGATTTATGCAAGACCTTTGGCGAACAATTTCATCAGGAAATGTATGGCGGGGTGAAATTAAGAACAAAGCGAAGGATGGAACCTATTACTGGGTGGATACCACAATTGTCCCTTTCTTAAATGAAAACGGGAACCCTTATAAATACCTGGCAATCCGGAAGGAAATTACCGAATATAAACGGGTTTTAGAGGAATTGGGAAAATCAGTAAATAAAATGGCCGATTTTCAATTTGCTTTGGATTCTTCCTCAATTGTGGCAATAACGGATCAAAGAGGGACGATCAAATATGTAAATGATCAATTTTGCCGGATTTCAAAGTTTTCAAAAGAAGAACTGATTGGACAGGATCATCGAATTATTAACTCGGGATTTCATTCGAGAGAGTTTTTCAACAATCTTTGGAAAACAATATCAGCAGGGGAAGTATGGAAAGGCGAGATTAAAAATAAGACCAAGGATAGTACTTATTATTGGGTGGATACAACAATCGTTCCATTTCTTGATGAGTTCAATAAACCTTACCAATATTTAGCGATTCGTTATGAAGTGACCCAGCGTAAGCTTGCGGAAGAAGAGATTCAGAAAATGACCGGGAAAATCATTGATGTGCAGGAAGAAGAAAGAAAACGCATATCCCGAGAGCTTCATGATGATATCGGACAAAACTTATACAGCCACCTCATCACGATTAACAGACTGCAGACAGAAATGGAGCATCCATTGTTAGATCAGATGCAGGATGAAGCGACCGAAATTATCGAAGCACTCAGGCATCTATCCTGGGAATTAAGGCCATCGGTACTTGATGATCTTGGTCTGTTCCCTGCCATTCGCTCTTTCTTGGTGCAATTTTCAGAGCATCATCATATCAAGGTCCATCTTGACTGCTATTTGAATTGCCGTCTGAATACAAACAAAGAAATTACCATTTACCGTATTATTCAAGAAGCTTTAACAAATATTCGAAAATATGCTCAAACCGAAGATGCTACAGTGACGATCCGGGAAATAGAGGAAGAAGTTCGTGTGGAAATAGTAGATAAAGGAAAGGGCTTTGATATAGAAAAAGTTACCCGTGGAGTAGGCTTATTCAGTATGGAGGAAAGAGCCAGAGCTTCCGGCGGAAGCCTTATCCTTCATTCTGGTGAAGGGAAAGGGACAAAAGTAATATTGAAAATGCCTTTGTAGTGAATGGGTTTTCGTAATGATCAACAAACTTAATCCTCTAGCTTCAGAAATTCCCATTAATGCTCTTACTATGAACTTGCAGGATGTTAAAATGATTCTATCCTTTCTTTCATGTTTTATAATAGAATGGTAGTTAAGGAAAACATGTATCATGAAAGGAGACACTGTATGCAGGCACATAACAAAACCGTCGTGAAATCCATGCAAATCCTGACCCTTTTCATAAATCATCCGAAACTGACTTTTAATGAAATGATGGAACTTTCCAATTTGCCGAAAACGTCGTTACACCGTATGGTGGGTTCATTGGAGGAAATGGGGTTTTTAACAAAGGACGATGATGGCCATTATTCACTTGGACTGATATTCCTGCAGTTTGGCCAACTGGTAGGGGAGCGTTTGGATATCAGGTCTATCGCCTATCCCATCATGAAAGACCTTCGGGATGATGTTGAAGAAGCAGTGAATTTAATTGTGAGGGATAAGGATGAAGCGATGTATATTGAAAAGGTGGACACCCTGCATCCTGTTCGCCTTTATACATCCATTGGAAGACGTTCGCCATTGTACGCTGGGGATTCTCGAATCATCCTAGCGTATTTGCCGGAAGAAGAGCGGGAAAATTATTTGGGAAGTGTTCAATTAAAACCAATTGCCATTGGAACGATAACGGATAAAACTAAACTCCGTCATGCTTTGGATGAAGCGAGATTGGATGGTTACACAATAACTTCATCAGAACTTGAGGATTATACAAAAGCGGTGAGTGCACCGATACTCGATGGTAAAGGTCAAATAGTAGCTGGTATTAGTGTTGCTGGGATTGAAGCAAGATTTCAGGAAGATCGTTTGCCTGAATTGATTGACAAAGTAACGAAAGCCGCCAAGGCGATTTCCGTGAAACTTGGTTCTCAAGCACATTTGTTGAGTAACAAAAAAGTCGGCAAATGACAAAAATGTTGGAAATCGGACAAAAAAACCGGAATCTTTCAAAAAATACGGAAACCAACTCAATAATCTTTATCGATGGTAGTTATTTCGATTAAGAGTAAATTGACGAATCCAAAGAACCCTGACAAAAAGATTGTAGGGTTCATTGGGTATAAAGGAGTGTATTGAATGTATTCAGGTGAAACTACAAAGATTTCGTTTCAGAATTTTGATACTTATCTATATGCATTAGATCAACTGACTGAAAATGGCTCATAAAAAGCTCTTCAACACGGAATAAAAATAACAAAACCATTAACTTGGAGACAATTGTTTTTAAGAATCACAACAGATATTCCTTTACCAAAAAATATGAAGAGTGACCACCTTGATGATGTGAATACGAAGGTTTTGAAAAGTATTTTCCAACAACTTCTCTCAATTATTGCTTCAAGTGATAAAAATGAAACTGGAAGAAAAAGTTAAGGGGATTGATGAATTTTTGAAGGTTTTCAGAAGTAATAACAATCAGATGTAAATTAATGGTGCAATAAATGAAAAGGGCTAAAGAAAAGGATATGCTACCTCACATAGTTTAGAGTTTCTTTTTATGATTATAATTCTAGTGGAAAATGACGAAATGCCTTCAATGTATTTAAAGAAAAACATTATGATTTTGCCAGCCTCATTCAAGCGGAAATCCGCTTTGATTTATATATATTTAGTTAAGAAAATTATTGTTCGATCTTCTTTTTCAACCTATAAGGTGCTTTACCTCGGGAAACGGACATTCCGGTGCTTTTTTGGTTAACGATAATAAGACCGGAAGTTCACTAACCTAGTCATTAGGAAAGAAGGGTACCCATTAAAAAGAAGTTCTCCATATTGGGAGCTTGCGAAAAATTTACGTTTCAAGAAGACAAGATGTTAAAGGATATCCCTCATATGGCAACATTTGTAGCACATCAAACAGTCGCATAGTTCATTGAATTTTAAGGTTACACGGCCCACATTTAAAAGTGAAGCACGGATTAGTCGGCAAAGCAACTAACGTGAGGACTTAGATCCTGTGGGGCAGCATGACCGACATCCACCTCATGGAAAGGTTGAACGAAGGAATGTAGGAGCATCGACTCTGTGAGACATGGGAGGGTTGACCTCCATGAGACATGTGGATATCCTAAAGTGCGATCATAACATTGTTTTAACCAATTTTTTCCTGTGATTGGCTAGTTTAGATACACTTTTATCGATTAATACCTATCCTAAAGGAGTAATGTCGAGCTTACATAGAGAACGGTTAATGATGTGACTATGAAATCCTAAGAATTCTAGAGCAATCGTGAGATTGTTTTTAGTTTTTTGAGGGAGTTTAGTTGAATAACGAAAAAAGCCCAATTTCTCAATTTTAATGCTGAGAAATGCCTGCCGTATTACTACTCCACCTGAACCTTGATAGTCAGTGGCGAAATGATCAGGCAGTTGAAAAACTGTCGCATCTAAAATACGGATACGATTGAAAGTAGAGATAATGTGTGCAGAAAGCGATTGATTTGAACAGAGTTTTTGTGTGAGAAGAGAAGTAAAGACTTCTCGAAGAAATGCGACAGTTGCTGGATTAAAGCGTTGATTCAGTCCCTCTGAGCTCATCAGTACCCCAGTGGAAGCTTCTAACTGACTGCACAATGTAAGTGATGTGCTAGCGATTTCTTGACTGAGCCACACGCAAAGGGCAATGAGTTCATTTCCTTGATACTTACTAGATCGCTGTACAAAGCCAACTTGTTTGGCGATATCTTGTAGGACTACTGGAGATAAAAAGTATTGTAGCTCTTGTGCGAAAAGATTCAATTCATTTGAAATGATAGGATTCATCAAAAACGCCATACTTTCTCGTAAACTTCTTAAAATAGGCATAGCGTTTTTTCATTTTGAGGGTGTGATTTTAACTTCGCTTGATGGGCATGTGCCGGGACCCCACTAAGAAAAAAGTGATGGTGAAGTAGGGAAGAACACGAACGGACAAAGAAAGAAGTAAAGCCCGCTAAATCAAGAGCAGGCTTTACTATTTATCTTGCTTTTCTAAATTCAGAGATTATTTGCTGTGCTTTATGCTGATCGTCATTCTTAACATAAAATTCATAGAATGCCGGAGTCTCGAAATCTCTTGCATTAAAATGCTGTCCTGGAGTAGAACTATGGTTAGATCTCGTTTTAACTTTAAACTTTAAGCCTTTACTTTCAAATGCTTCAACAGCTTTGAAGTAATCAGCCTTGGTTAGAGCTGTGTACACTAATACTTTGTCAAAAAAGCTGAATAATGACAAATAATCCACTCCTTTTTGACACTTTAAGGCGTGACTGTTACCTTAAAGTCCCCTATACAACTTTTTACTTCCCTTGTAAATGTCCACTCTTGTAAAACTTCCTATTAAAATGTCAACTATTAAAAAAAAAACGGTTGACATATTTAAGAAATTTTTTTCTTTTAACTATTCTAGTTGGTTGATTAAGACCAAATTTCCCTCGTATTATGCTACTGCTAAACCCTATAAATCCTATAAATCCTCCAATAATTGCTGGAATAATCCACCCTAGTCCGACATCGTACATAGGAAGAATTTCGTTAAAAAAATTATTAATGGATGAAAAGTGTATACCAGCTCGATTTAATCCATCAAATAAACTAATTATGAATGTTAAAAGTAAGCTTCCTTGATACACTTCAGCTTTCCCTTTAAATATAGAATGAAAAAATGTCAAGAAAATTAATACAATGGCTAATGGATAAATAGCTGTTAAGAGAGGACTAGAAACAGCAATTAACTGTGTTAGCCCAATATTGGCAACTATTGCACTAAAAATAGATAAACTAATGGCAATTGTTTTGTAAGGTACCTTCGGAAATAGTTTATGGAAGAAGGAAGAACAAGATGTAACAAGCCCTACGCTTGTTGTTAAACAAGCTACTGTAATCATTAATCCTAATAATATCCCGCCATAAGCTCCAAAATAATAATCCGAGACTTTTGCTAAGATAGTGCCTCCATTTTCCAGGTGCCCAAGTTTTTCTACACTTGAAGCACCCATATAAGCAAGAGCTGAATACATGGTTGCCAGGAAAAAGGCAGCAATACCAGTTGCTTTTGCACAAACAACCATAATTTGTTTTTTTGTTTTAGCACCTTTTCCTTTAATGGCATTAATGATGATGATGCCAAAAACAAAAGATGCAAGCGTATCCATTGTTAAATAACCTTCTCTAAACCCATTAAAAAATGGTTGAACTGAATAATTCTTTACAGGTGCTTGAAAATCTCCGATGGGGTGATTAAAAGCAACTACTACTAGGATTCCAATGAACGTTATCTTGATTGGTGTTAATATTTTCCCGACAATTCCGACAACTTTCGCGGGATTGATCGAAAAAAGGCACGTAATGCTAAAAAAGATGATTGTAAAAATAAGTAAAGGCAGAGGTCCTGAATTTTCGGACAAAAAAGGTTTTACACCGATTTCAAAAGAAACGTTTCCTGATCTAGGCAAAGCAAATAAAGGACCAATGGCTAAATAAAGAATGGTTGTGAATTCCCTACTTAGCCCCCCTATTAGCGATGTGTAATTATTAACTAAAATACTATTTTATAACTGCTGGTATATTGTAACACTACTGTTTCCTCTTAAAAGTATACAACAGATTGTGAGGGATAAAAGTGGAGTACGGACTATGGGTTACGGATTTTAATTCCTTTGTCCGTGCATTTAAAAAATGGACTGGACAAACAATTTCAGAATATAAATTGCTTCATAAATAGAAAAACTTAATTCCGAGAGCAATACTTCATATCAAAATATTTATTGACATTCATTAATAAAGAACGTATATTTTCTATATAAATAATTGATAATGATTTTCATTACTGATTATAAAAATTATTTTTACATAACAAGATACTTTTCATTCCATAGGGGGCCATTATGAAAAGCAAGTTAGTTACGACTTTTTTAATTTTACTTACAGCTTTTTTCATTACACCAATAAATAGTTTTGCAGCTACTGCATCCGATGATTTGAAAAAGGCAAATGAGATAATTGTAGACACTATCCAATCTGTGGATAAGGGGGACACAAAGGAAGCTTTTAAGCAATACAAAACCTTTACATCTACTTGGATTTCAATTGAAGATGGAGTGAAAAACCATTCTCAGCAAGCCTATCATGATATTGAAGATAACATGGGTCAAGCTCAGTTCGCTTTTGCTCAGCAGCCTGTGGATCATGAGAAATTAAAGAATGCACTTATTAGATTAAAAGAGACCAACCAAAAGTTTATAGAGGGTAAGTATTCTTCTTCATCTAAAAATGGTAATAATTCAGGTACCACTGGAAATGTAGCAGAACTTGTGACACTGCTAAATCAGTCTCTTTCGAAAATTAATGATAATGATATCGAAGGAGCAAGAGGGGACATAGAGAAATTCCGAAAATCATGGTTGAATGTCGAGGGAATTGTCCTTACTCAGTCCTCAAAGATATATGGTAATGCAGAAAGGGATATGGTTGCTAGCTACGCCATGCTATCCTCCAATCACCCTGATGTCCCAGGTGCAAAAAAAACGATTGAAGGTATGCGTGATTACCTCTATCCACTGGTAGCAAAGACAAGCTATACCATGCTGGATGCCACCACCATTCTTCTTCGAGAAGGATTGGAAGCATTGCTTGTAGTGGTGGCTTTGCTTGGATTTTTGAGAAAAGCTGGCCATGAAGCGAAAAGTAAATGGATCTGGTACGGAGTTGGAGCCGGACTTGGAGTAAGCCTTGTACTTGGCGTAATTGTAAACCTATTATTTTCTACAGGTACATTCGGAAGTAACAATTTCTTAATATCCGGGTGGACAGGGATATTTGCAGCAGTGATGCTTCTATATATGAGTTATTGGCTTCACAGTAAATCAAGTCTTGCTGAATGGCAACGATATATTCGGACACAAAGCACAAAAGCACTTGATACCGGTAGCCTGTTCTCCCTAGCTATTCTTTCGTTCCTGGCTGTTTTCCGTGAAGGAACAGAGACTGTCCTATTCTTTATCGGGATGGCTGCTTCCATTAAGTTAGCATCGCTTTTACTAGGGATTGCCATTGGACTGCTCATCCTTGTGATTGTTTCATACCTCATACTCAAGGTAGGTTTGAAAATTCCAATGCGTCCATTCTTTCTCGTATCAAGCATTTTGATGCTCTACCTATGCATTAAGTTTGCTGGCATGGGGATTCATGGGTTGCAGCTTGCCGGGTTATTACCCGCGACTCAAGCACCCATCCCTAGCATTGACTTTTTCGGTGTATATTCAACCTGGGAAAGTTTTATCCCTCAGGTGATTTTACTTGTTATCGCTGTTATTACAGCATTTTTAAATAAAAGAAAAGATAGTAAAATAAAAGTACAAACTGGAGGTAACAAAATTGAAATCTCGTAAATTACTAGTCCCTATCCTCGTAGTAGCTGCATTAAGCTTAACTGCTTGCGGAAACAATAATGAAAAGACAGCAGATGAAACCAAGAAAACAGAACAGTCCTCTCCAAAATCTGTTTCCATTAGTGATGGCGCGAAGGATATGAAACAAACGATTGCTGACCTTAATTCACAACTAAAAGCCATGGAGACTACAAAAGTAAAAGAAAGTGGAGCGAAGCTTGAGGAATCTTGGCAAACATTTGAAGATGACGTAAAAGCTAAAAGCCCGGATCTATATGGTAAGGTCGAAACTCCCCTTCACACAATAGAAGCTGGTGCAACGTCTTCCCCGCTTGATGCGCCAACACTTACAAAAGCGGCAAAAGAGTTAGATGGTGTTTTATCTGACGTTCAAAATATAAAATAACAGGTAAATCATTTTATATTAGTTAAACCATAGAATAAAAAAGGATAGAAGCCTATAGGCTCTATCCTTTTTTTGTAGGGGGAAATCATAGTTATTGACTGTAAATAATCAATGATTATGTTAAGTTCATTTCAAAATCATCTCGATATATAATACAATATTTTAAGAAATATTTTTCAATTCCCCTGTTAATCGTATGAATTCTTCTTTGTTTCGATCCTGTAATGACTGGTCAATCTCTTTTCGGATTTGTTCTTTTCGGAAATTACGAAGGGCTTTGTTTAACACCATTTCAGCAAATTCAGAATCCTTTACGGTTACTTCAGCTTGTGGTGTATTAACCAAATTCTTTTCCATAGGAAACCAACTCCTTGACCTTTTTTCTATTATACCACAAGTTTTCTGACTATTCAAACATTTATCTTGGTAGTTCCCTATTTCAGTTAATTCCAATTCTGAACATACGAATACTTTTAAATTAAATTTAGGGGAACTGTATGATTTTGATCAAATTAACTAATGCAGATAAAACTTGGGTAAATGTTTCGATAGAAAGTTACAAAGATGGATAACAAGAACCTCAACTGATAGATAAACTATCCTATGGGTTAAGCCCTAACAAAGTGGAGGAAGGAAATTTAGGATTTGAAATAATAAATACTAATGATACTCGTTTATGTTTTCTTTAACCACCCAATGCAACAACAACCCCACAAAAATAGACAAAATACATTCTGTTGGTGTGTTTAGTGGATGGGACTATGCCATAGGGGAAGAAAAAGTAGAATTAAAATTAGGAGAAACGTATTTATTAGGTGCACATAAAGAATCCAATGGAAACTCCATAAGGACATACTATTTACAAAACGAAAATGAAGTGAAGAAAATGATAAGTGATGATAAAGTTGTATTTTTACTTAAAATTAAATAGAAGAAAAATAAATGGAAGAATTTTTTGATTATATAACAGATTTGAATGGATTCACATAAAACAACGGTGCTTTAGGCAGCTCTTTCGTGCGCCCGGCATGGGTGCAATCTATAGGGTGAAAGTCCCGAACCATGAAGGCAGTAGTAGTGGTTAGCTTAATGCAAGGGTGTCCACGGTGACGTGGAATCTGAAGGAAGCAAGCGGCAAACCTCCGGTCTGAGGAACACGAACTTCATATAAGGCTAGGTATCATTGGATGAGTTTGCGAAACAAAACAAAGTCCTTACTGCCGAAGGTGGTACAGAGTAAATGAAGCAGATAGATGGAGGGAAAGATTGCACTCTTACCCGGGGAGGTCTGATGACAGCCAAGTACACTTGGTAACCTGTCCAGTGATGGACGGCTGAATCATCAGAAGTCAGCAGAGGTCATAGTACTTGTCTACTCGAGAAGATAAGGAAGGGCCGAACAGATTAAGGAGGATGAATACTAGGCGTTCGTTATCTGCGAAGAAGCAAACAATTCCTAACGGAACTTATTTGAAGGAAGAAGTGGTGAATACACGGGGAACTTCAAAAGGGTGGAGCAGATAAAGGCACAAATAGACCATTTATCCACGCAGGGAAAGGATATCAACGATGTTAATGGAACAGATACTAGAGAGGGAAAACTTAATACAGGCATTGAAGCGTGTAGAAAGAAATAAGGGAAGCCATGGTTTAGATGGAATGCCGGTTCAAAACCTGAGACCGCACCTCGCAACCGAATGGTACAACATGAAAACTGCCCTTTTACAGGGTACCTATCAACCGTAGCCCGTCCGTCGTATCGAAATCCCGAAACCAAACGGCGGAGTTCGGCTATTGGGTATTCCAACCGTTCTAGACCGTTTCATTCAACAAGCCATTGCCCAAATATTGACCAAGATATATGACTCAACCTTTTCTTAGAATAGCTATGGATTTCGCCCTAACAAACATGGGCACCAGGCGGTTCGAAAGGCAAAGTCCTATAAAACCGAAGGTTATACATGGGTAGTGGATATGGACTTGGAGAAGTTCTTCGATAAAGTGAATCATGACAAGCTCATGGGAATGTTAGAGCGGAAAATTGAAGATAAACGAGTTCTAAAACTGATTCGTAAATTCCTTCAAGCAGGCATTATGATAGGGGGACTTTTTCATAAAAGTGAGGAGGGAACTCCGCAAGGAGGTCCGTTAAGTCCTTTATTATCTAATATCATGTTAGACGATTTAGATAAAGAACTAGAGAAACGCAATCTTCGATTAGTAAGGTATGCGGATGACAGTACTATCTTTGTGAAGACACGAAAAGCCGCCAAACGTGCAATGGGAAATATCTCAAGCTTCATTGAAAATAAACTGAAGCTAAAGGTCAACTTCGAGAAGTCGAAGTATGATCGCCCTTGGAACAGAACGTTTCTCGGTTTTAGTTTCACGAAATCAAAGAAGAACCCGAAGGTCTTACTGGCTAAACAAACGGTGAAGAGAGTAAAGAAACGAATCAGGGAAATGACCTCGAGAAAATTATCGATACCCATGAAACTCCGAATAAATAAGTTAAAGCAATACCTAAGAAGGTTGGATGGGGTATTTCGCCCTCATTGATACTCCGAACGTA
Source organism: Peribacillus sp. YIM B13472 (assembly GCF_042788005.1). NCBI lineage: Bacteria > Bacillati > Bacillota > Bacilli > Caryophanales > Bacillaceae > Peribacillus > Peribacillus sp. YIM B13472. The sequence goes on along the minus strand of NZ_JBHZPG010000004.1, from coordinate 164,052 downwards.
TTGAAGAATTTAGATTCATGGATTCGAAGAAGACTCAGGATGTGCCTATGGAAGCAATGGAAATTGCCAAGAACGAGGGTGAGGAAACTCAAAGGATTAGGCGTCCCATTTGGAAAAGCATATGAATGGGGAAATAGCAGAAAGGGTTATTGGCGCATAGCGCATAGTCCTATTCTAGACAAAACCCTTAATAATATTTATTGGCTCCATCATGGGTTAGTAAATCTATATGAACGATATACAAAACTACGTCAGACTAAAACTGAACCGCCGTATACCGAACGGTACGTACGGTGGTGTGAGAGGTCGGAGGCTAGGCGCCTCCTCCTACTCGATTAATATAGTAAGACTTATACGCAAGATTGTTGGTTAGCCATTAAATATGCACAAAGTCAGATTGATTTATATTTCTCGGCACCCCGATGTCAGCCATTGTAAGTAAACCTGGTTTACGGAGGGCATCAATTTGCTTAGCAGTATTGATAATCATCGCAGCGGTTGCGGTATCTCCAAAAATTCCGTTGGGAACAATCAACCTTTGGGTTTCGTTCCCATCAATAACGATTTCATCTTCTTGTTTAATACCTGCAGACATCGTTAAATCCAAGGAAATTTCCTTTCCGTCCACGGTCTTGCCCGTGGAGATTTGATGAAGCCCATTAACATCCCCTGGTTTTATAGTAGTTAGCGGAACGGTCATATTTTCTCTTGCGATTGTTGGTTCAATGGTATTGATAACGCTTGAAAGTTCCCAATTCAGCCCATAAGCGATTAACCTTACAGACTCCTCAAGACCTACATGCCCAATTTTATTCCGTTCAGCTAAAAATTCAAACTCATCTCTGGTCATCCCGATTCCGACCTTTTTTTGTAACGGGAGGCGCCTTTTCGAAACATCAACATTACGATTGACCTTGATTTGGTTAACCGTAGTCAATACTGTTGTAAAAGAAATGGCCATAGTATCCATGATGTAACCTGGATTGATTCCGGTCCCAATGACACTAAGCCCTTTTGCTTTAGCATAATCATCTATTTCCTTTGAAAGTAGAGGGTAGCGATGCCAAGGGAAGGAAAGCTGTTCACAGGTGGAAACCACTGAAAAGCCGTGATCTAGAAGCTCTTTGATTTGGGGCCATACTTGTTGTGCGTTAGAACCGGTTGCATGTAGGGCGATAGGGTGGTCTGCTTCAGTATTTACTTCCTGTATATGGGAGACTACATACTTGTTCGTTTCCTTTTCATGGATTAGTAAGCCAATATCCTTTCCTGCCTTATCGGGATCAATATCGACAACACCGATAATCGATTGAGGATTCGTTTGATAAGCACTGCGTAGAATTTCAATTCCGATGGGACCCAGCCCGAATACTGCGAATTCAGAAAATTGCATAGTCATTTATCTCTCATCCTTTCAAATAACTTATAACAAAATGTTAACATTGAGTGATAAATAATAAAAATAGTTAATTTTTATATATTTATAAAGAATCGTTATAAAAGGAAATACGGCAATGAATGAGGGGATATAGTGGAGAATCATACTTCAACTTTGAGGTTACCCATCACAGGGGTTGTGGAATTGCGGTTGACGAATCATATGCTTTACTCTTTTGGAGAAACCGCCATACTGTTCCAGGTTAAAACCTTTTACTTGAACGGACCCTAGACTAAGTAGATCTTCAGTCCGCAACATCCCCGGATTTTGGGCATGATGGACATTTTCTCGCTTCGGTTAATGAAGTTTCAAAAAAAATTATTGAGTTGCATTACCTAAGGCCCGCGAATTTGCAGAAACGTTATCCGGTTTTATGTGATACATGGTTAAGGTGTTGTTTCGGGTTGTTTTCATCGAAACAACACCTCATTTAGTTTTGTATATAAAACTGCTTTTTCTGTGGGAAAATATTAATCTGAATATTATTGACTATTATGAAAATTCAATATAACATTAAATATCGGTAACATTGTTTTTTATGTGAAACAAGAGTTGCTGCTATTTTTGAAAGAGGGAGTTGGTGAAGTTTGATAGAATGATAGTCATTTTCTTTATTGAAAATCATGAAAGCGCATTCAAATGAGCCTATTATAAGGGGGAAATAACATGTTACAAGGTCAAAAAAGATGGTTGTACATTGCGATTCCTATTTTTTTCTTCTGGTTTTTCGGCCAGATTGATAAAGTAGGTATCTCTGTTATCCAAACCGATCCGGGATTTTTAAGTGATCTTGGTTTAACTGGCCCGGATAAAAATGCAAAAATTGGCTTGATCTCCTTTATATTCATGATTTCATACTCCTGTTCCAACATTTTTTGGGGAGTTATTATCGACAAGTTAGGTGCACGGAAAACAGCAGTTTTAGGTTTACTGGTATGGACAGCGACAATGGTCATGGGAGGGCTGTCCACTTCATACGAAATGTTTTTAATTAGTAGAGTCATCCTCGGAATTGGGGAAGGCATGATGATCCCGATATCGGGTAAATTCATTTCGAATTGGTTTAATAAACGAGAGCTTGGAAGGGCACAGTCATTCTGGATTACTGGAAACTATCTTGGCCCGGCAGTGGGTACCGTTATGCTCATTCTAATTATTTCAACGTTTCATTGGCAGGCCGCGTTCTTTGCTCTCGCCGCCTTTAACTTGTTTATAAATATTCCAATGTTCCTGTTCTTGACTCGTAATACGCCAGAAGAGCATCCACGCATGAGTAAAGAAGAAGTCTCCTATATTCGCCAAAAAGACGAAGCGGATGATGTTCAGTCGAAGCAATTCTTCGCAAAAAATTATCGATATTGGATTGTTTGGTTCGGCAATTTGATGTCGTCCTTTCTTTTCTTTGGAATCAGTATTTGGCTGCCTACATATCTCGTTGAGGCCAAAGGCTTTGAAAGGGAAGCAATGACTGGTATTACTTCATTATCGTGGCTATTCGCGCTTGGATTTGTCCTGGCTGGCGGATTTCTGGCGGACAAAACGAAGCGCCCGAGTTTGCTTGCGACGATTCTGTTCATACTAACAGCTGTATTTTTGACAATCGCTGTCATTGCACCAAATCCTATTTTTGCCGGCGTTTCCATGGGGCTCGCAATGGGAACTCAGGGTGGAATGTTTCATCTAACCAATTTCTTCATCATCAAATTTTCAGCACCTGAAACAGCGGGCCGCGCAGCCGGTTTAATGGGATTCACAAATATTATGGGGGGATTTTCAAGCTATATTATGGGGTGGAGCCGCGATTTGTCCGGCGGTGATTTTGGTCCCTCGATTGCCATGCTGATCGTAGCAGCCACTCTCGGGTTTGTGGCGTACTTGTTTATGAATAAACAAGAAGTAGCCGAATATCACCTAAGTAATACGACAGGAAACAAACTAACTTTATAGAGAGCAAAAAGTTAATATAATACGTTTTTTAGAAGGGTTTCTCAGTTAGAAGGGGCGCTAGATTCTTACTGAGAAACCACAATGAAATCATGAATACTCATTGACGAGTACATAGGAGTAAGCATAACCACAGATTGATAGAGAACAAGTAACGTTTTCCCGTACGATGGCTTCAGTTTTTCAACATTGACAATAAAGCGATTACATTTTAGAATTGTTTATATATAAAAACATTGTTTTGTATACAAAACGAGATGTGATCATTATGAAAAATTACGTGCTCGCTTACAAGACCGTATATTTGAATGGATCTTTGGATAACCGTTCATTACGGTTGAAAGATAACAGAAGGGGTGGAGACAATGGACATGGCCTTAAAAGATAAAGTCGTATTGATTACAGGGGGAGCTTCTGGAATAGGAGAAGCTGTCACACGCCGTTTTATACAAGAAGGAGCAAAAGTGAGCATTATCGGCCGTTCTATAGACACGTTAGCGAAAATGAAAGAAGAATTTGGTGAAAATATCCTTACTTATCAGGGAGATGTAAGCAAATACGAGGACAATGAGCAAGCGGTCCAAGCTACTGTTGAGCAATTCGGAAAGTTAGATGTTTTCGTTGCGAATGCCGGCGTGTTCGATGGATTTGCCAAATTTGCCGATGTGACTCCTGAGGCGCTTTCGGAAGCGTATGATTTTCTTCTCAATATTAACGTAAAAGGCTCTTTTTTCGGGGCTAAAGCCGCTCTTGAAGAACTGAAAAAAACAAATGGCAATATTATTTTTACCGTGTCCGGTGCAAGTTTTTATCCAGATGGCGGCGGTGTTTGGTACACAGCGAGCAAACACGCCCAAATTGGATTGATGCGCCAGCTTGCGTTCGAACTATCTCCTTCCATCCGGGTAAATGCAGTAGCCCCCGGGGGGACATTGACAGCACTCACGGTGATACCACCGCTGCGTCCATTTGTGACAATCGTCGATAATGATACGAAAGCAAGCAGCATTAAGAAACGGAATATTCTTCAACTTGCTCAGATGCCGGAAGATCACGTTGCGGCGTATGTACTGTTAGCTTCTGACGAATCACGCGCGATCACCGGTGAAATCATTTCCAGCGACGGCGGATTGTCAGTGCGAGGACTTGGCTAAGCTGGCACAGTTTTTGAGTACTGTTTTAGTTAAGTTGTAAGACGGGAACGGAAGTCGATTTTCCTGCTTATCTTCAAGAAAAAGGAAGCACTTTCTTTATCAGATCAAAACGAAAGCTATTTCCATGCGAAATATTAATTTAGTAAATCAATTGCTATTTTAAGAAAATATATTTCAAGTTATTACAGCTTTCCTAAACTGTAGTGTTCAAAGTTATGCCCAAAAAAATAAGGGGGACCGATATTATGCCATACGTAAAAGTAGAAGATTTAAGTATACATTATGAAATAGAAGGTAATGGAGAACCTTTAGTATTATTACATGGTATGAGCAATAATTCACAGTCATGGAAGGAACAAATCCAGGAATTAAAGGAGCATTTTACAGTAATTGCATGGGATGCTCCGGGTTATGGGAAAAGTTCAGATCCAGCAGGAGAATTTAGAAATTTTAAAGAGTTTGCACGTATTCTGAACGGCATGATGGATCAGCTAAATTTGGAAAAAATCCATCTGCTCGGCCATTCAATGGGAGCGGCAATTGCGATAGAATACTGTAGCCTGTACCCTGATAAGATTAATAAACTAATATTAGCCGATTCGACAAGAGGGGCTGCTGCTCTATCCCCAGAAGAGAACGAGACGAAATTGAAAAATCGATTATTTTCAATTGAAAACCTTTCTACTGAGGAGATAGCGGAAAAGAGGATACAAGCACTGCTATCCCCCCATGCTTCAGAAAAAGTCCATACACGAGTAAAAGAGATTATGACACAGATAAGACCAGCAGGATATCGTTCGGTAGCATATTCACTTTATCATCTAAATCAAATGAAATCGTTATCTCATATAGATGTTCCTGTTCTTGTAATTTGTGGTGAGTTGGATACTGTAACTCCTATAAAGGAGTCGGAAGCAATTCATGAAGAGTTAATAAACTCCCAACTAGTGATAATTCCAGAAGGCGGTCATCTGTGTTACCAGGAAAATCCTGAAAAGTTTAATTCAAGCATTTTGGAATTTTTGAACGATATTGAGTAAGGTGTGCTTAAGGCTTCTATAAATGCCTTAGTAAAAAACAGGGCTTAGATTATAGAGAGGAATGGATAGTAAAAATGGCTAATTATACAATCGTGGATAAAGAAACTTGTATTGCTTGCGGAGCTTGTGGTGCTTCAGCTCCGGATATTTTTGATTACGATGAAGAAGGTATTGCGTTTGTTATATTGGATAATAATGTTGGGGCAGCGATTATACCTGAAGAACTCGAGGAAGATATGATAGATGCTTCAGAAGGATGTCCAACCGATTCTATAAAAGTGGCTCAAGTATCCTTTGATGGTAACCCTAATAAATTTGAATAATATTTATAGATATAATCAATGAGGGCGTTTGTACTGATTATAGATTTATAGATTTTAAAACTAGGGAAATCGACGTCACTAGTTTGTCTTTTGAAAGGGTGGATATTTAACCGATCTAATCCATCATTATTAGAAGGGGGAAAAGGAAGAACTACTTGTAGAAACATTACAAGTCAATCCCTTACAACCTGTAAATCACGTTCAGTATGAACAACCAACCTAGAAAAACAAGGAGTGATTACATTGAAAGAAGAAAAGACGGTCTATGACATAACAATTATTGGAGGCGGACCAGTTGGCCTGTTTACGGCGTTCTATGGCGGAATGAGGCAAGCAAGGGTAAAAATCCTTGAAAGTCTTCCTCAATTGGGAGGACAGCTTTCGGCTCTTTATCCCGAAAAATTCATTTATGATATAGCTGGATTTCCAAAAGTAAGGGCGCAGGAATTGATAGAGAATCTAAAAGAACAAATGAAAGTATTCGAACCAACAATTTGTCTTGAAGAAGCAGTTGAACAGATGGAAAAGCAAGAAGACGGAACATTTAAGATCACCACAAACCTCGATACTCATTTTTCTAAATCAGTTATCATTACTGCTGGAAATGGAGCCTTTCAACCCCGTAAACTGGAATTGGAAGATACAACACAGTTCGAAAATAAGAATTTGCATTATTTCGTGAATGATATGTACCGGTTTAAAGGAAGAAAAGTGGCGATTCTAGGCGGTGGAGATTCTGCTGTTGATTGGGCCCTTATGTTAGAGCCGATTGCAGAAAAGGTAACATTGATACACAGAAGAGATAAATTCCGTGCCCATGAACATAGTGTAGAAAAATTAGTGAATTCCTCTGTTGAGGTCAAAACACCTTATATTCCCTCCGAACTGGTTGGAGCGGATCAAATTACTCAAATTGTTTTAGAACATACAAAGACTCAACAAAAAGAAGTGGTTGACGTAGATGATTTGATTATTAATTACGGCTTTGTCTCTTCTCTTGGAGCGATTAAAGAATGGGGTCTAAACATCAATAAAAATGCAATTATCGTTAATTCCAAACAAGAAACAAACATTTCAGGCATTTACGCGGCCGGGGATATTTGTACGTATGAAGGAAAGGTTAAATTAATTGCTTCCGGATTTGGTGAAGGTCCTACGGCAGTTAATAATGCCAAAGCCTATATTGATCCTATGGCGAAAGTTCAGCCATTGCATAGTACTTCCTTATTTGGTTGATATATTTGGCAACAAGACTCTTCTGAAGAAATGAATTAAAAAGTACATAGGCGAGACCCCAATGTAAATTGTGAGAGATAGGGGGTCTCGATTATCCTGATTTTAATGGAAATGAAAAATAAAGTATTTCGAGGCTTAACAGGTTTTGTTCCCTAGTGAAGCAATAGGTTGATAGTTCAACAAAGGGGACAGGCTGATATGACTGCAAAAAAATAAAAGTCGAAATCCTTTGCAGCTAGGAATTCGACTTTTTAGTTTGTTTTAAGTAACGCCTCTATAGCAATTCTTTACAATATTAATTCCAGGTGAGCCCTAATACGGAATCTTAAACAACCCGAGACGTAAAAATTTTTCGATAACGGCTATTCTGTCTAAATTATTCAAATGTTCCTTTTACCAACGGAATGCCCTTTTCTACCATAACTTGTCCTCTTGCCACTACAGTGGCGATTGCCAAAGTTTCCTTTTGCAATAATACGATATCAGCATCCTTCCCGGTTTGGATACTGCCCTTGTTTGAAAGCTTCAGCACTTGTGCGGGATTCGTGGTGATGACCTTCAGTGCCGTTTCAAGGGGGATTCCTTCTTCTAAAACAGAATCACGCACTTCGTGATATAGCGAAGATACTTTTCCTACTTGAAGGCCGGCATACTCCCCATGGGAGTTGAAAAATGGAAGGCTTGCTTGCCCGTCTGAAGAGAAGGTGATGTGACCGACTGGAACCCCCTCTTCAAGCATCATGCGCAAGGCCATGCTGCACTTCACTTCGCCTTCCTCTAAAAACTGAGGAATGGTACTTGTAGTAAAGTCAACGTATCCGCCTTTCTTAGCGTAATCAATTCCCGCCCTGAATAATCCTTCATTTCGATTGATATGTGTTGGGTGGAGCTGCCGAATCGGAATGTTGGTTTTATCAGCAATTTCATGTAACAATGAGAGCACTCCATACCCGTCCCCAACATGTACTTCTATAATACCGGCCTTTCCTGACAGAATACCGCCGTTGCGAGCCGCTGCGGCTATTTTAGTTAATTCTTCAAATGTGGGTTCTGATGATCTATGGTCTGAGATGGCAATCTCCCCGACACCGATAATTTTGTCGATTAAAATAATGTCGTCTTCGATTTTACCTGTCAATGTTTTTACTGGCACTTGATAGGAGCCAGTATGAATGAAACAGGAAATACCCTCTTCTTCAAGCGCACGCGCCTTGGCAAGAAGACTCTCCATTCTACGCGTAGTTCCGTCCGTGCCAAGTAAGCCGACCAGTGTTGTAATTCCTGAAGTTGTAATATCAGTGAGCTTTAGCTCGGGGGTGCGGGTTTTGAATCCGCCCTCGCCGCCCCCGCCGATTATATGAACATGTGAATCTATAAAACCTGGAACTACCAAAAGATTAGTCGCATCAATGATTTGAATAGGAGCAAAGTTGTCAGGAATCTCGATTCTGTCATCTATGAATGCGATTTTATCATTTGTAATCAATATGTCTTTCCGTCCTAAGTAATTGGGTGAGTATATCTCGCCATTTTTGATTAAAGTAAGCAATGCCTTTCTCCTCCTATGTATAATTAGTAAACTATAAAATCAGAATGGACCATATCCGATGAAGTGAGCTGTGATGACTGCTATCAATCCGATGAGATATTGAATGAGCACCAGCGGGAGAATCCACTTCGCCCACTTTGTCCAAGGAATGCCTGCGATTGCCAAGCCCGCCATCAAGGTGGTAGCGGTCGGGAAAATCATATTTCCGATTCCGTCCGCAAAAGAGAAAGACAACACTGCGGTTTGGCGTGTAATTTCCAATATGTCTGCGAGCGGCACCATAATTGGCATGGTCAGCATCGCATGGCCGGTGCCGGACGCTAAAATGAAATGAATAAGAGTTTGGAAACTGTACATGCCGGCAACGCTTAAATAGGCCGGAATATGCTGGATATATTCAGATACTTGATGAAGCATAGGGTCGACGATATGTCCCTCATTCAATACGACTAAAATGGCACGTGATACGCCGATTATCAAAGCACCGCCGAGCAAGGCTGCAGATCCATTGATAAAGGAGTTGACGATGTGATCTGCTGACAATTTTCCGATGATTCCAATTACGGTCGTCAATACGATGAATAAGGCAGCGATTTCTGTCATGTACCACTGAAACTTGATGACTCCAAACGCCAAGACGATATAGTTAATTAAAAAAGCACCTAAGATGAACTTATGTCCCGTTGTTAACTTCGCACTTGATTGCAGCAGTTTTTTCGATTCTTCTTTTGTATATTTTCCGTAGATTCCTTTAGAAGGATTTTTCTTTACCTTCATTGCGTAACGATAGATATAAAGAACGGAAACCAGGTAGACGATAACAAATAAAATAAGGCGGAAGCCTATGCCTGAGAACATCGGCAATTCTGCGATTCCTTGGGCAAGCCCAACTGTGAATGGATTCATGACGGCAGTTGTAAACCCTGACATTACTCCTACTATGACAATGGCGGTTCCTGTAATAGTGTCAAATCCTAGAGCCAATGCCAGTGGAATGATAAGAGGAAGATAAGCAAGTGTTTCTTCCGCCATCCCCATTAAGGAGCCGCCTACAGCGAAAAACAGCATCACGACAGGAATCAATAACTTTTCACGCGTCGCCAACTTCCGAGCCATTGTGGCGATCAGTACATCGACCGTACCTGTTGCTCTTAAAACACCGAAAAACCCTCCGATGATCAATAAGAAAAAGATAATATTTCCGGCTTCTACCATGCCTGTGTGAATAGCTTTCATCATATCGAAAAATCCGACCGGTGCGGATTCTATCCATTTGAAAGAATTGGCGTCAACAGTTGTCCGTCCATCCGCTTCAATCCGTACATATTCCCCTGCAGGCAAAATGTAAGTGAATAGAGTTGCTATTGCAAGAATACAGAGCAGCAATACAAACACATTGATTTTTCTCTCTTTTTTTCCTGATGATGTTCCAAGCGAAACAACCTTCTCTTCTATTTGGCTCATAAGTGTCTCTCCTTTGTCTTTAAAATCCATGCATAGAATTAAAACGCTTTTCCTCCTTTATACAGGTAACAAGCAAAATCCATGCCAATATGTAAATATAGATTTTTATGAAATCTTTATGGTTGGATTGGAGTTTAAGGTCTTTATTGGTTCTTTTTGGTGATATAATAGAACCAATTTAATGATAGGCGGGTGCCTTTATGTCAAAATCCTCACTTTCACTCATAGCGGGAAGCGCAAAAACAAAGCAAGCCTTGCAGGAACAGCTGGAACAATTACTTGGAGACTATGTTCATGTCAAAAGCCATGCTTCCGATGAAGGAATACCGAAGTCTCTGGAAGATAGAATTATCTTGTATTCATCAGATACCGCTTTTGAAAGTACAAATGGTATGTGTAGCGTAAATGCAGAGAAAATAATTGTGGGAAAGAGAACAGTTAATCATGAATACATTGACAAACTTTTAAGAATACCTGAAGGTTCAACAGTCCTGGTGGTGAATGATGATGATGATGCCACAAAAAGTCTTATTGAATCCTTATATCAGCTAGGTGTCGATCATGTTCAATTTATCCCTTTTCGGAAGGGGGTATTGTTTTATGAGGATGTCCAAATTGCCATTTCACCAGGAGAAACTCACCTATGCCCCTCATACATAAAAGAAGTAATCGATATAGGCGTGCGTCTATTTGACATGACCACAATTCTGAAAGTAGTGGAATGCTGCGGTTTGCACAAGGATATATCTTCAAAGATATCTGAAAGGTATATTAGCAATATCATCGAATTACAACGTAAGCTTTTGTATGCAGAGCGGGATGCCAAGCAGATGAGCGAACACATCCAGAATGTGTTGGGGACTGTCGATGACGGAATACTGGTCGTTAACGAGGAAGGGCTGATAACGGTATTCAATAACCAGCTTGCGGCATTATTCCATGTTGATGCAAAAGATGTGGTTAATAAGTATCTGGAGCATGTATTGAATCGCCGGGATATTGTAGATTTCATCATGGGAAGTAATGACGAAAGCAAGTTCTTCAACATAGACGGAGTGGATGTCGTAATTTTTCGATTGCAAATGATGAAAGAAAATACAATCGTCGCAACCTTCAAAAGCGTACATCAAGCTTTTGAAATAGAAAAGACTGCACAAAGAGAAATGCGAAATCAAGGCTTTTATTCAAAATACCGCTTTGAAGATATTATCGGCGAAAATGAAGTAATGAAAGAGCGAAAGCAGATTGCCAAGAAGCTTGCCTTGTCTGAGCATCCGATTTTGATTCAGGGAGAGACAGGAACAGGAAAAGAGCTGTTTGCTCATGCGATTCATGAGCATTCATTGCGAAAGAACGGGCCGTTTCTAGCGGTCAACTGTAGCGCTTTAACAGAAACTTTACTTGAAAGTGAATTGTTTGGTTACGAAGAAGGGGCATTTACAGGAGCACAAAGGGGAGGCAGGAAAGGACTGTTTGAAATGGCGGATAACGGGACTATCTTTTTGGATGAAATTGGTGACATAAGTCTCACAGTTCAATCCCATCTGCTTCGAGTTCTTCAGGAGGGGGAAATCCGCAGAATTGGCGGCAAGAGAATCATTCCTATAAATGTTAGGGTGATCACCGCGACGAATAAAAATCTTCATGATAAGATGCGGGACGGTTCATTCAGAACAGACTTGTTTTACCGTCTGAATGTACTCAATCTTTACATACCGTCACTAAATGAGAGAAGAGCGGATATTCCACTTTTGATAAAGCATCTCATCACAAAAAGCGGGAAGTGGGTAAAAGTAGAGCAAGACGTTATGGAGTTTTTCATGCAATATGAATGGCCCGGCAACATAAGGGAACTTAAAAGCACGATCGATTACATGCTGACGGTTTGTGAGGGGAATGTCGTGACGAAGAGGGATCTTCCGTTCATGCACGGGCATGCGGAAGAAAGTGTTACGGCAGATTATCCCGTCTGTGAAAGTATGCTGGAAATTCAGGAGCGCACTTTCATCTTGGAAGTAATCAAGCAATACAACGATAAAGGAAAAGCGGCAAGCAGAGAACTGATTTCTAGTCAGAGTCAAGAATCGGAATTTGTCTTGTCCCCTCAGCAAATCCGTCGCCGCTTAGATATTTTAGAAATCGAAGGATTTGTCGTCAAAGGCAGAGGAAGGGCCGGCACTAAGATCACCGCTGAGGGTATGGAGTATTTATATTTTCTTAAGTCAAAGCATGCTATGCATTGATATAATTAGTCATTACCAATAAGGAGAGTTTGCTAATTTAATGTTTTAGTAAATTATGGAAGTGGTCCCGTCCCATCGCCAATAAGAAATTTAAGAGGTGAAATTATATTAAAAGCCCCATTTCTCTATGTCACAAGAGAAATGGGGCTTTTTTAATACCGATTAGTATAGTTCTTGTTATAATTGACCCTTTTCATTCCGAGTCGTTTAGCGTATTTTTTCAATCAAGAATTTCATATGTCGCTAAAATCATGATCATTCTCTAACGTTTTCAAAATATGCTTAGTCATAATGGATGCATTCGTGTTTTTCCAAACTGCCGATATGGAACTGGATAATTCCGAGTTATCGATGTTCAAGGCTTTAACTTGGCTTTTTCCTAACAAACTCACCATATCTTCCGGCATGAGTGCTACGCCTAAGTTATTGGAAATTAGATTGGCGATCGTCAGTAATTCAGAGCCTTTACATAATTCTTTAGGTGAAAATCCAGCAGTCAGACAAGCCTTTTCCAAAAGGAATTGAAGGGAGTGTGCTTGAACGGCATCATAATGGATAAAAGGTTCGTCTTTTGCTTCGTATAAATGTATAGCATCCTTTTGGGCTAGTGGATGATCAATGGAAACGACTAATTGTAATGGAAACCTCATGAATTCAATCATGCTTAATCCTTCGTTGTCGATGATGTTACTGTGAATGGGCGTTCGGATGAAACCGATGTGATAGTTTTGTTGGTTTACGAGTTTTACAGCTCTTGAGGATGTTGTTTCATGAACGTAAAATTCTGTTTCCGGGTATTCCCCCACAATCTTTTTCAATAGCTTCGGGATAAATATGCTAGCTGCAGAGGGAACGGTAGCAATCTTCAGTTTAGGCTTGGGAATGGTTTTATTTTCAACTATGTAATTCACTGTTTTCTCAATATCTTCAAAGGAAGGAGCTAGTTTTTTATAGATGTACTCTCCTTCTTCCGTCAATGTTATTTTTCTTGTCGTTCGATTCAATAATTTAAAGCCTAATTGTTTTTCGAGGGATAAAATCTGTTGGCTAAGTCCGGGCTGGGATATATGCAGGGTTTTGGAAGCCTCACTGAAACTAAGATGGTTAGAAACCTCTATGAAATAGCGGAGGGATAGGAAATTCAAACGATCACCCACTTCATTTGGATTTGAAAATAAAAGGCTAAAATGGCTGGTATAAGAAAGGGTTGACTTCTAATATTCCCTCTCAAACAAAGCTGGATATAACCATTAAAGGCTAGAAAGATACTAGTGAAATCATTTTATAACGTAGACTTATAAGTTTATAACAATAATATATTTCTAAAATGGAAGAGTCAATATTATCCTTAAATAAAGGAAAAATAGGTAATAAGAGGCAAAATAATACTATTGGTTAGCGGATTTCCCTTGTTTTTAATAGTTATTTTTATACATTTTTGCTTTTTGATTTGATTTCCTTACAAAGTTATTAATCGATTATTAGTACTTTTAGAGGGTGTGTCTAATTTTGTAAAAAAAGGGAAAGTGAGGTGGTCGGTAGAATAATAACACTATCATCTTTTGCAGATGATGAAAACACATGAGGGGGGAGTTTAGTGAAAAAATTTCATAAGTGCTTTTTATTAGTGATGATTTTGACGGTCACCGGTATTATTACGGCTTGCAAAGACAGTAATGAAGGTGTCTCAGGCGGCGGTAACCAAAACTTGAGTCTGTTGACTGGTGGAACCGGAGGTACATACTATCCACTCGGAGGACAAATTGGAAAAATCATTTCCGATAAAACAAAAGCGAATATAACACCTCAGACATCCGGTGCCTCGGCAGAAAACATGGAAACTTTAAGAGTTGGGGAAGCTGAAATCGCTTTTTCGCAAACGGATATCGCCGCATATGCACTTGAAGGAAAAGAAATGTTCGCCGGGAAACCCATAGACAATATACAAGCAATCAGTTCTCTATATCCTGAAACGGTTCAAATTGTAACGACAGCAAAAAGTGGCATTAAATCAATTGAGGATTTAAAGGGTAAAAAGGTTTCAATAGGTGCACCGGGTTCAGGTGCATACATCAATGCCATGCAAATCCTTGAGATTCATGGGTTGTCAGAGAAAGATATTAAAGGACAAAATCTATCTTTCGATGAGTCGGCGGAAGGAATCCAAGCAGGAAATATTGATGCAGCCTTCATTACGGCAGGAACACCAACTGGTGCAGTTGAGGCGCTGTCCGTACAAAATGATATCATGATCCTGCCTATTGCAGAGGACAAGATTCAAGCTTTGGTTAAAAAGTATCCATACTATGCTGAAGATGTAATACCAAGTGGTACGTACAAAATCAAATCCGAGGTGAAAACAGTTGCTGTTAAAGCGATGTTAGTGGTTACAAAGGATCTTGATGAAGATTTAGTTTATGAAATGACTAAAGCCGTTTATGACAACACAGATAAAATTACACATGCAAAAGGCAAGTTCATTACAGCAGAGACTGCACTTGAAGGGTTAGGGGATATGGAAGTTCATCCTGGAGCAGCAAAATACTTTAAAGAAAAAGGTGTTTCCAAGTAATGAAATTGGGTCGGTAGCTCGCTTTTTGTGGCCTATCGGCTTTGTTTTTTCTGAATGGGATTTCGGTTTTTGAAAGGAGGTACCTATGAAATTCAAGATATTCATGGCGTTTGGTATACCTCTGATCATCACATTTCTATTATTTTTTCCGTATAAACATGTCATTGCATTTTCCTACCAGGACCAAGGGGAATTAGTCGCATACTTACCATTGAAAAGCGAAAAAAATTTCCAGATTAAGTATACCCACTCCATCCACCTTTCGGATGTACTGGAATCATATCGTTTTTCGGATAAACAAATCATACAAACCGAACTTGCTTATCATGATTTTGCAGTCGGTATGCCTTCCAATGCAGAGGGGGAGGAAGTATTCGAAGAGAAAGGCGGTACCTACTTTATAAAAAATATGAAACGCAATTTCCCCTATATAGATTTACGAGTAGGACAAGTCAGGGCTAACCATAGATTGGTATATGATGAAAAAACATATACATTGGCAGACTTTATTAAACCAGGGACATGGGTCAGGATTTCATCGGAAAGCATTTCATTATGGGAACAGTTGAAGGGAGTGAAGATTAGTGGCTGATAAAGAAAAAGCGAAATATTTAACCGAAGCAGAGCAACAGGAGTTATTGGAAAAATATGATCCTGAAGCCGGGACTAGGAAATTAACTGGTGTCTTGGGCCACATTGCGTTTTTTGGACTTTTAGCTTTTTCGTTATTCCAATTATATACTGCTATTTTTGGTGTTTTTACAGCACAAATCCAACGGACGATTCATTTAGGGTTTGCACTCTCCCTGATTTTTTTACTATTTCCTGCAAACCGGAAGAAGCGTCAAAAAGGGAAATTTCAAGTTGCCTGGTACGATATCATTTTAGCAATCCTCAGTATAGGCGTAGGTGCATATTGGCCCTTATTTTTCGAGGATATCGTCATGAATGTAGGACGTTTGGGCGCATTGGATTTTGCGGTAGGTTTAATGGCCATTCTGCTAGTTTTAGAGGCAACTAGGCGTGCAGTGGGACTTCCCATTATGGTCATTGCTGTATTATTCGTTTTCTATGGAATTTTTGGACAGTATATGCCAGGGTTCCTCGCTCATCGCGGTTTAACTTTGGAACGTTTGGTGCAAACGATGTTCTTTTCGACAGAGGGCATTTTAGGTACCCCGTTAGCGGTGTCATCGACATTCATCTTCCTATTTTTACTGTTTGGATCCTTTCTAGTCCGAACAGGTGTCGGTCAATACTTCAATGATCTCTCAACCGCCATTGCCGGCAGAAGGATTGGGGGACCTGCAAAGGTTGCGATTTTTTCCAGTGCACTTCAAGGAACGATTAGCGGAAGCTCTGTAGCTAATGTTGTCACTTCAGGAGCATTTACGATACCGATGATGAAAAATCTTGGATATAAGAAGGAATTCGCTGGGGCAGTGGAGGCAGCCGCTTCGACAGGCGGTCAATTGATGCCTCCGGTAATGGGGGCAGCTGCATTCTTAATGGTTGAGTTCATTGGGAATGGAATAACGTATTGGGATATAGCAAAGGCGGCTACGATTCCAGCTATCCTTTACTTTTCAGGGATTTGGATCATGACCCATTTTGAAGCAAAACGACTTGGGCTTCGTGGGTTAACGAAAGAAGAGATGCCAAGTAAAAAGGAAGTGTTCGGCAAATTTTATTTACTAATACCGATCCTTGCCATTATCTTTTTGCTCATGCTGAATATCACGGTTACACATGCAGCACTGTATTCCATTGCCATCTCGGTTCTTGTAGGTTTCATAAACAAGGATGTCCGCATGAAATTCATCGATATCATTTATGCATTGGTGGATGGAGCCCGAACGGCACTTGCGGTTGCAGCTGCAACCGCAGCAGCAGGCATTATTGTAGGAGTCGTTACGAAAACTGGATTAGGGCTTAAGCTGGCTAATGGTTTGATAGATTTGTCTGGTGGATATTTGATTCCAACACTGATGCTAACGATGGTAGCGGCACTTATATTAGGAATGGGTTCACCTACGACCGCCAATTATGTCATCACATCGACGATTGCAGCACCTGCGATCATTTTGCTTGGTGTTCCTGATTTATCTGCACATTTATTCGTTTTCTATTTTGGCATTATAGCAGATATAACTCCTCCAGTTGCTTTAGCGGCATTTGCAGCGGCAGGGGTGGCAGGCGGTGAACCGATAAAAACGGGAATTGAGTCATCAAAACTTGCTATCGCTGCATTTATCATTCCATATATTTTTGTTCTTTCCCCACAAATGCTGATGATCGATACAACTTGGGTGGAGGTTGCCTGGGTCGTACTTACAGCAATGTCAGGCATGATTGCAATTGGTGCGGGTGTTATAGGTTATTGGATGAGGGGGATGCACTGGTTGGAAAGAGTCCTCGCTATAATCGTAGGTTTACTATTAATCTATCCTGAAACGATATCGGACATCATTGGGGTATCCGCTTTTATCGTGTTATTGGCTTTACAATATTTTTGGAAGAGTGACAATCACGACAGCTCCAAAATCTTGGGAAATAACCAAAGCTTAGAGAAAAGTATCGATCCGTAAGTAAAGGGTAGAGCTGAACCATTCGGGGGGGTGATTTTTTGAAGTGAAACATCGAAGTGAGCAGGGAATGTGCAGACAGCTATTATAGAGATCGACCAGCATATCCCTACTTGCAAGAGCAGAGTCATTTGCTCGTATATCCAGTTGGCTTATGATAAAACCCAATTTGTTTTATTTTGAAAGGAGACTAATTCATGAAATTTTTAAAAAGTTTTATTTTAGTTACTTTCAGTTTCTTTTGTATGATCACACCAGCTTTTGCAAGTGTTCCTGGAGTGGATGGGTCAATGGGAAAGGGTTTTACAAATGGAATCGTATCAGTTTCTCATCCGTTAGCAGCTGAAGCGGGTATAGAGATACTAAAACAAGGCGGAAATGCAGTCGATGCAGCGGCAGCCATTCAATTATCGTTAAATGTGGTTGAACCAATGATGTCTGGAATCGGCGGCGGTGGTTTTATCATGATTTATAATAAAAAGGAAAATAAAATAACGATGATCGAAAATCGCGAAATGGCACCTCAAAATGTTACGCCTGAACTTTTTTTAGATGAAAAGGGAAAACCTATTCCTTTTAGTAAGCGGCACACATCCGGTAAAGCGGTTGCTGTTCCTGGGACTCTGATGGGGGTGGAGACTTCTCTTGAGAAATATGGAACATTGAAATTATCACAAGTCGTAGGCCCGGCCATTAAACAGGCTGAACAAGGGGTAAAAGTCAATTGGGCAACAGCACAATATATCGATGAAAATGTAACAAAGCTCAAAAATAACCAAGCGGCTGCAAAAGTTTTTGTACCAGACGGAAAGCCATTGGAAGAGGGAGACACCCTCGTTCAGCCAGATCTGGCAAAGACTCTTAAGTTAATAAAAAAACAGGGTTCCAAGGCTTTTTATCAAGGTGAAATCGGGGAAGCCCTTACCAAAGAAGTTCAAAAGCGTGAAGGAACGATGACAACTGAGGATTTGGAAAACTATGAAGTGAAAGAAAGAGAGCCGATTAAATCGGAATATAGGGGATTTGAAGTGGTAGGGGCAGCTTCACCAAGCTCAGGCAGTTTGACCGTTCTACAAATCCTGGAGCTTATGGAAGGATTCGATGTACAAAAGATGGGGGCGAACACACCTGAGTATCTTCATTATCTCACGGAAGCCATGCATCTTGCTTTTGCCGATCGCGCTGCCTATATGGCGGATGAAGATTTTTATGATGTACCATCAGAAGGACTATTAGATGAAGATTATATTAAAGAAAGAAGAAAACTCATCAATCCAAATAGATCAACAGCTGATGTCAAAGCAGGCGATCCATGGAAGTATGAGGGCAAAGAACCCACTGCAATGAAGATGGTAAAAGAAGAGAAAACCCCAATCGGACAAACGACTCACTTTTCTGTAATGGATAAGTGGGGAAATATGGTTGCTTATACGACTACAATCGAGCAAGTATTCGGATCTGGTATCATGGTACCAGATTATGGGTTCATGCTAAATAATGAAATGACGGATTTTGATGCCACACCTGGTGGAGTTAACCAGGTGGAACCAGGAAAAAGACCAAGAAGCAGTATGTCCCCGACCTTTGTATTAAAAGATGGTAATCCCTTCATGGCCATTGGTTCACCAGGCGGGGCGACGATAATCGCATCGGTATCTGAAACGATTATGAATGTGCTTGATCATCAAATGAGTATTCAAGATGCGATATATGCGCCACGTATTTATTCCGCTGGATATCCGACAGTTAGATGGGAACCGGGAATTGAACAAAATACCAGGTTGGAGTTAATGGCAAAAGGCCATGTATATGAAGAAAAACCCCAGCATATCGGAAATGTGCAAGCTGTTATTTATGATTATGAAAAGGGGAAAATGTATGGAGGAGCCGATAATACGAGAGAAGGAACTGTTCAAGGAGTGTATAATGTTTCCCATAAATCGAAAAAGCCAAAAGAAATAAAAGAAGAAAAAAAGGGACCGTTTACTTTAAAAGTGAATGGAGCCGTTTATCCTTATACAGCTGAACAAATGAAACTGATAGATGAAAAACCCTATATCCAATCAGACAAATTGTTACTTGGTTTGGGTGCAATTGGAACAGGGGACTTAGAAACGTTTAAACCAGATAAAAAATCGTATCTACCGGTGTTAAGAGTAGCGAAATCATTAGGATATAAAGCAAAATGGAACGAAAAAGACAAAGAAGCACTATTGGAAAAAGATCCGGCAGATATTGAAGATCCAGACGATGATGGCAGTGTCACGAATTAATTTTACCCTGACGATATAGACAGAAATTCCTCTAGCAAGATGTTAATAAGGAAATCGAGGAAAATGGTCAGAGCAATTAAATCAAACATTCCCCTTGTGCAATGTGCATAAGGGGAATGTTTTTGTGTCATTACCGTTGGATTTTTTTTAGTCACCGTTCCTAGCATCACTCTTAAAAAAGCTATGTATGTCCGCGACTAACCTACATACCGCAGGAGACAGATATCGATCTTTCAAATAAGCCAGGTAAACAGTCCTTTCCAAATAATTCGAATCGATCGCACGAATTACAGTATTGGGGGTTGCAGCGGATCTTATATAGTTTTCCGGTAAAATTGTAACCCCTAGCCCTGCTTCCACCAAACTGCAAGCCGTTTCAAGCCTTTCTATTTCGTATAGAATATTGGGAATTACATTTTCACCCTTAAAAGCTCTTAAGATATCATCTCTTGTTTGAAATCCAGTTGTACTGATAATCAATTCTTTCTTTGCAATGTCTTGGAAAGTGATGGACTCTTTTTCGTTTAACTCGTCATCTTTATGGATCAAAAGCATGAATTTTTCATTATAAAGGGGAGTGGACAGAATTTCATCGTTATTGATGGGCTGGTTCGTGATGGTGAAATGAACATTATACCGATTTAACGAATCGAAAACCTTCTCTTCCCCTAATATTTCCCTGACTTTTATATGAATATTAGGATAATTGATTTTAAAATTCCTGATAATCTTCGGGAACCAAAATTTGAATGATTCTATGGAACCTATAGATACTGTTCCGCTACCAACATCCTTCATTTCCTTAAGCTCCACTTGCATATTATCGAATCTTCTTAGCAAATCAACAGATCTCGTATAAAAAATCCCCCCTGCTTCCGTAAGCTCAAGCCCTCTTGTATTCCGTTCCAAAAGCTGAAAACTAACTTCATTTTCTAATTTCATTATGGCATTACTTAGGGAAGGTTGTGATATATGGAGAAGTTTTGCCGCTTTAGAGAAATTCTTTTCCCGGACAATGGTAGTGAAATAACGAAGTTGACGAAGATCCATATATTCTCCTTTCTATAGCTTTAAACTATTGATATATTGAATTTTTGTATTGGTAATTATATATTATCTCATTTATAATTTTAAAAAAAGATATTTCGGAATTTTTTAAATAAAGGAGAAATTATGTATACTAATCCGACTTTAAAATATTGGAATGGAAGAATTGATTCCCAATCTGACATGGACAGCTTCAGATACCACCAAAGAGTACGTTTGGCACCGATTTCGGAATTAGCCATTTCTTCCAATGCGTCAAGGACCTTTGGATTGATTGGCTTCAAATGTGATGAAGGCGTCAAAAGGAATAAAGGCAGGATTGGTGCTTCAGAGGGGCCTGATCATATTAGGCAGTCTTTGGCAAAATTACCCTGTCATTTGCCTTCCCAAACCGAGCTGGTGGATGCTGGCGATGTAATATGTGAAGGTACAGAGATGGAGGCCGCCCAATCCCAACTTGGATCGGCTGTTACCCGAATATTGGAGAGTAAAGCGATTCCTATCATACTTGGGGGAGGGCACGAAACCCTGTATGGCCATTATCTTGGGATTAGGAAATCCATTGGACCAAAAGCTAGATTGGGGATTATTAATATTGACGCTCACTTTGATATGAGGCCTTATGAAAAAGAAAGTTCATCAGGAACGATGTTTAAGCAGATTTTGGACGAAGATCAAAGTTGTGGCTATTTATGTGTTGGAATTCAGAAGCAGGGGAATACGAAGGCACTGTTTGAAACAGCCGATAGAAGTAAGGTCGACTACATATTGGAAGAAGATTTGTCATTGAACGAAATGGATGAAACTAAGCGGCGGATAAATGAATTCGCTAAGGAAAATGACTACATTATTCTTACATTATGTACGGACGTTATTGATTCAGCCTACGCACCTGGGGTAAGTGCTCCATCGCCGTTTGGACTGAATCCGAAATTGGTCCGTTCCATTATTAGGCATATCGTATCGAATGAAAAGATCCTCTCCTTTGATATCTCGGAAGTGAATCCTTCTTTGGACGAAAATAATAAAACCGTTACATTGGCAGCACATTTAATAAATGAGGTTTTACTGCATTTTAAATAATGAATGGACATGGAAAAGGGGGCAACTCCAATTTGGTCCTTTTAGAAGAGCGTTCCTTTTCACACCTGCTGTTGGGGCTTTCCTCAATGCCATCTCCATAATCAATTATCAGTATTGAAGCGATAAACCTTTGACAGATCCTGACTGTCCATGAATCATTCATGGACAGTCTTTTTTTGCCGCCTATCAAGGATTTATGGTCCCGGGCATTGTTCGACTAACCCTTTAAAGTGTAAAGGAACCTCCAAACGGCCTCTTCATTAGATGATTAACCATAACTCTGCCAGAGTTCAATACTGATACTTGTGGGTTTTTAGTTTATAATAACAACCATCTAGCCTTTTGAGGGGGGATTCCATGAATGAATATAAAGTGACGGTTAGGAATGGCAGTACCTTAATTTTGTCGGAAATCATTAAAGCTGAAGATGAAAGAGAAGTCCTTGGCACTCTTTTGATTTCCAGCGAATTATTTAATCAACCATTTACCGACATCAGGATTTTAGAACGCTGATTTGTGCCTTCCCGTTCCATTTGTTACACTGTAATAAATCTTAATACGGTAGGCGATATTATGTGTGGACGTTTCACCCTTTTCACTGACATTGAAGAAATAAAAGATCGGTTTGATATTCAAGGATCATTTGATGAGGAATACCAATTCAGCTACAATATTGCTCCCTCCCAATCCGTGCTATCCGTCATTAATGACGGGGCAATGAACCGACTTGGATATCTTCGGTGGGGACTCATTCCTTTCTGGGCAAAAGACGAAAAAGTGGGCTATAAAATGATCAATGCCAGAGCGGAAACCATTGCCGAGAAAGCAAGCTTCAAGAATGCGTATAAGAAGAAGAGATGCTTGATAATCGCTGACTCATTTTATGAGTGGAAGAAGACACCAGAAAGAAAAATACCGATGCGAATAAAACTGAAGAATCATGCTCCATTTGGAATGGCCGGTATATGGGAATCCTGGAAATCCCCTGAAGGCCTCAGCATCTACACGTGCTCCGTTATAACAACCGTTCCTAATGAGCTGATGACCAGCATTCATGATCGTATGCCTGTCATCCTAAAACCGGAAGATGAAAAGGATTGGTTGAATCCAACCAATAATGATCCTGCATATCTGCAGCAGTATTTAAAGTCATTCGATTCGGAACAGATGGAAGCCTTTGAGGTATCGACTGATGTGAACTCGACCAAAAATAATTCATCTAACCTAATACAACAAATTTGCTGAGAGGTCATTAGACCTCTTTTTTATATGAATTCCGTCCCGATAAATGAAAATAACTGATTAACTGCACATGTCAAGATCTCTTTATAATCAGTAAGGAGTGCATGTAAAATAATTTAAAATTAACCCTTGCGAAAATAGACAAAATGCTGTACTGTTATATTTGCTTTTCAAAACGACTTTCGATGTCACGAACTTAGGCAAGTTTCCAGCGTGGTACTTTTCTGGCAGGCATCGTAATTTTTGATAAATTATATAATGTAATCTTCTTATCAAGAGAGACGGAGGGACTGGCCCGAAGATGTCTCGGCAGCGGACTTAAATGGAGTGCTGTGCCAAATCCAGCAGGCTGATTTTCGCCTGAAAGATAAGGAGGGTGTTTTTTATAAATTAAAAGACCTCTTCTTGTTGTTAAATAGAAGGGGTCTTTTTTATGCCAGTTTTTTTGCTATAGCTCCATGACTGGATAATCAGGTAGGTTCAAATTGGAGTTATTTGCGAAAACTGTTAATAGAATAAGAGCTGTGACAAATGTCGCGGGAAAAATAAAAAGAGGTGTACATCATGAGTGCAAACAATAAAGGAAATCCATGGGCATTGATCCCGTTTGTCGTATTTTTAATTTTATTTATAGGGTCCGGAATCATCACTAAAGATTTTTATTCATTTCCGGTGATTGTAGCGATTTCAATTGCATCGGCAGCTGCATTGGCGATGAATCGGAAAGAGACATTCAATGAAAAGGTTGATATCTTCTGTAAAGGTGCCGGTGACGCCAATATTATGTTAATGGTTATCATTTTCCTTTTAGCTGGCGCTTTTGCCGAAGTTGCCAATGGCATGGGGGCAGTTGAATCAACTGTGAATCTTGCCTTAGCTGTTTTTCCGCAAAATCTATTAATGGTAGGGATTTTCATTATCGCTTGTTTTATTTCTCTATCTATGGGGACGAGCATGGGAACGATTGTAGCACTAGCGCCTATCGGGGTGGGAATTAGTGAGCAAACCGATATTTCGCTTGCCCTATCAATGGCGGCCGTTATTGGTGGTGCGATGTTTGGAGATAACCTTTCCTTCATTTCAGATACGACAATCGCTGCAGTTCGAACTCAAGGAACGAAAATGAAGGATAAGTTTAAAGTGAATTTTTTCATCGTTTTACCTGCTGCCATCATCACATGTGTCATCCTAGGAATTTTAACCATGGGCGAACAAGCCGACATCTCCCAACAGTCTTATAATTGGGTGAAGATTCTTCCATATCTTTGCGTATTGATCACTGCATTGGCAGGAGTCAATGTGTTCCTGGTCCTTTCCATCGGAATCGTATTTGCCGGAATTATCGGCTTGGCTGATGGAAGTTATCAACCGTTGGGTGTCATTCAAAAAGTTGGTGAAGGAATGGCGGGAATGTATGAAATATCCTTCCTTGCCATTTTAATAGCAGGTATGGTAGCTGTAATCAAACATAATGGTGGCATCGATTATCTACTCCACCTCGTGACCCGAAATAGCAAATCAAAAAAAGGGGCGGAATTCAGCATTGCCGGGCTTGTTGGTTTGACGAACCTTTCGACGGCAAATAACACGATTTCGATTATCATTGCCGGGCCACTTGCCAAAAATATCGCTGATAAGTATGGGATTGATCCGCGTAAATCGGCGAGCTTACTTGACGTTTTTGCCTGTTGTATCCAAGGGTTGATTCCATATGGAGCACAACTGCTTGTTGCAGCAGGGGTAGCAAAAATTTCTCCGATGAGCATCTTGCCGTATTCATATTATCCAATACTAATTGGACTTTGTGGTGTCGTTGCCATCTTGATTGGTTTTCCACGGTTTCAGCAGGGAAATGATGAAACGAAGAAACATACTTCTTAAAAAGAGAATAATAATGAAAAAACACCCTGAATCATTGGATGCAGGGTGTTTTCTGTATGGGTGAAATACTAAAACATAAGCAATTCAAAAGTGATCTTCGCACTTATGTCAGTATCAGTGTTCAAAATGTAATCAAGGCAGTCTTCATTTCATTTCCTTGTATTTTTAAATGTATGGTAACAAACTTTTTTTCCATCACCAAAATAACTGCGTAATTCCCGTCCATATTGAAAACGCGACGCATAATGGTTGTGTGTGCGACATTTGTCATGAATAGAGGACAACACCAACTAAACCAGAAAGAATAATTACATAGGCTGGGTGCCAGCGTAATTTCATTAGGGCAAATAATGATAATCCAAAAACGAGTAATAAGCTTATCGTATGCCATGAAAAGTTCTGGACTATCATATGATTGGAAAGTGCTAAACTGATTGCTGCAAAGAGGATTAAACTAGTGACAATGGGTCTTAAACCATAAAACATGGATTGAATAACTGGATAATGATTCAATTTGCTGAAGAAGGTGGCTATGACGGTGACGAATATAATAGCAGGTAGCAAGATTCCGAGAGCAGATGATATGGCTCCTGCTAATCCAGCAGTCGAATAGCCAACGAGAATGGCACTATTGGCTGTGACAGGTCCTGGAGACATTCCGGAAATGGCGATTATATCGGTAAATTGTTGCGTCGTCATCCATCCATGCTGTGAGACTTCCGATTCTATTAGGGGAATCATGGCGTATCCGCCTCCGAACGATACAAAGCCGATAATAAAGAAGGTACTAAACAACTCCCACAATTCCATCATTTCATCACACGCTTTCTTGAAAATTAGTTAGCCCCTTTTTTGATTTACCTATATGCCAGCACCCATGAAAGGTTCGAAATCATTTTCTTCTTTTCTTATATCTTTTCTGTCCATCTTGACATCGTAACCTAATTTTCTCTTAATGGAGATTGTCACAATACCCGCTACAGCTCCTGCTACTATAACTATCACAGGATGAATAAAGAAGAGGACTGGAATTCCTACTATTAAAATACAGAAAGTTGATTTATCTACAACAGCCGTTTTTCCTATCTTGATAGCCGCATAGGCGATGATGGCTACAATGGAAGCTCTGATCGATATGAATGCGGATTCTATCTTCGGATTATCCTGAATGAAAAAATACAAAAAGCCGAGGAGCAGAACAATTAAAAAGGTAGGTAATGAAACACCGATCATGGCGGCCATTGCCCCCTTCATTCCGGCAATTCGATGGCCGATAAAGGTGGCGGAGTTAATGGCGACAGCTCCCGGTACGGACTGGGATAAGGCAAAAACATCCGTAACTTCTTCGCTTTTCATCCATTTCCTCTTTTCGACCACTTCTTTTTCGATTAAAGGGATCATCGCAAACCCGCCTCCGAATGTGACAGGTGCTATTTTAAAAAAGGTCCAAAATAAATGGAATAGAGTTTTCCATTGTCCTTTCATTGACATCAGTCACTTCCTTTGCCGTTAAGTTTAAATCTTATTACTACCATATCAAAGAAAAAGGAATGGGTAAATTGCAACAAAATCATCGGGTATAACAAAACGTTATACCCAGAAGATTTATCCGCTTTATAAAGAATGTCGCCAATAATTTAATAGCCTCACTTATTCAGGGATGTAGCACTCTTTTTTCATTTCACCATTTACCTTTAATGATGCTATCATTTTAATAAACTATCTAAAAATATGGAGGTCGTTTTCTTGAAATTGGAAAATTTGAAAATGTTTTGTTTAGTGGTAGATGAAGGAAGTATAAGCCAGGCAGCGAGGTTAAGTTTCCTCTCTCAACCCGCTGTAACAAGACAAATCCATCAACTGGAAAATTATTATAACACTTTGCTATTCGACCGTGAGGAAGGAAGGCTGAGAGTTACAGAAGCAGGAAAATTGTTATACCCTTTTGCAAAAGCTATTGTAAATGACTTCAACCATTCAAAAGAAGTGATTCAGCAATCAACGGGCAAGTACAATGCAAACCTCATAGTAGGGGCATCCTTGACTATCGGTGAGTATTTGTTGCCGAGCTTGCTAGGGAGATTTAAAAAACAACAGCCTGAAATAAAAGTGACATTAACGATAAAAAATACCCCCCGGGTTCTGGAGGATCTTTCAAACGATGTCATTGATTTGGCCTTGGTGGAAGGACTTGTGGAAAACGCCGATTTTATTGTAGAAAAGTTTGCCGAGGACGAATTGATATTGGTCTGTCCGTCCGACCACCCATGGAAAGGCAGGAAAGAAATTCAGCTTGAGGAATTGGGGAATGAAAGGATGATTTGGCGTGAATCCATTTCAGGAACACGGCTTATAGTAGAAAACATGTTAAGGAAGCATGGGGTTTTAGAAAAAATAGAAAACTACATGGAGATTGGTAGCACACAAGCGATAAAAAGTGCGGTTGAAGCTGGACTTGGAATCAGCATTTTGCCAAGGTTGACAGTGGCCAGGGAATTGGAGCAAGGCTTTTTGCGGGAAGTGGGTATTTCCAGAATAGATATAACAAGAAATCTATGGCTAGTCAGGAAAAACAAGCGTTTTAATAAAATAGGGGTGTCTAAATTTGTTGATTTTATTCAATAAGGAAGGAAAGCCACTTTGGTTTACTAATACAATTTGGCAGCGTTTTCCGTTTCATGGTTAACGATGTGCCCCCGGTCCCCTTACCTTGAAAAAGTCATAGCAAATTGAATATACCGCATGATTATTCATAAAAGCTCTTCTCTATCGGGAGGGGCTTTTTGTATTTGGATGTTCAGATTAAGGTTAGCCGAACAAACGTATGTAAACAAGCAGTTTATATATAAATAAAATTGAAGTTACTATTAGTAATAGGAAATATACTTAATGGCTAATTAATTATAAAATAAATTCATATTATTCTAAAAATTTCTATGAGAAGAGAAAGTTTACTTCTACAACATACGGAATATAGACATGATATCTGCTTATTCAAACGAGAAAGGGGTATGAAATGTCCAAAGTATCTTTTATTAAAGGAATTGCCTCCGTTCCCATTGTTTTTGTTTTACTAGCAGGGTCTTCCGTTACAAATGCTGCGTCAGATGAGCCAATGCCGGCAACAAAGGCAACTATTTCAGCAATATGACATTTACAGATTCGAAAACCAATTACATGATTGATCTAGATAATTCTGTATTGAATTTCAAGAAAGGGAAAATGGCGTCCAACCCTGATGCAACATTAACATTAGATAGAATGACCTTTTATCAAATTGCTCTAGGACGTGAAGATTTATCCAAAATGGAAGCGGCCGGTAAAGTTTCCATTTCCGGTGATAAAGAACAGTTTGAAGATTTCCTGTCTTTGCTTGATCAATTTCAACCAAAGGTCAATATCGTTACTCCATGATAATCAATTACTTTATAGCATGATGGATCAAGTGACCGATGTTTCTACCCGCGAGTCTACTTATTAGTCTCGTGGGTTTGAATGTATCAAATAATCTTGTAGGCATCCCAGTTTCGTTTTTTTAAATCATTATTGTCTTTTAAAGAAAACGCTCCTAATAGTCACAGAACAAAAATCAAAAAGTGAAAAGTGAATTTTCAGTCTTGGGCATTTTAAAAGGAATTGTAAGCGCTTCCCTTATATATTCAAAAGTTTTGTGAAAATCTAAAAAATGGAGTGATGAGGAATGCAGCTGTATGCAAGTAAGAAACGAAAATTAGTGATTAGCGGCCTTTTATTTGTTGGAATGATTTTAAGCTTTTTTGATCGCGTTGCCATAAATGTCGGGATAATTCCAATTGCAGATGAGTTTCATCTCAATACTTCTCAAACAGGTTTTTTAATTAGTATATTTTTTGTTAGTTACTCACTCATGCAACCGCTTGGCGGATGGATGACCGATAAATATGGAGCAAGGGTCATGGTTACAGTTTCTTTGTTTAGTTGGTCTTTATTCACTGTAATGTCTGGGTTTGCTTGGTCATTTATGTCTTTATTATTCATTCGTTTTCTGTTCGGGTTAGGTGAAGGGCCTTTCTATCCTGCCAGTATGTCCACTATAAGAAATAACTTCCCGGAAGAAGAACGGGGCCGGGCAAATTCGTTTTTCCTGTCCGCCCAGAATATTGGCGGGATATTAGGTACTGCACTTGCCGCTTCGATGGTTGTAGCTTTCGGTTGGCGGGGCATGTTTACCATTGCCGGAATTATAGGGATATTAATTTCTTTCGGTATTTGGTTCATTCTAAAGCCTCAAGGAACTCAAGAGGTTAGAAAAGACAATCCGAAACAAAAAAAGGTAGCCCTGAAACTATTATTTAAAATCGAAAACATTTGGAAACTCATAACTTTCAAGTTTATCTCAAATATTATCAACTATGGTCTGATCACTTGGATGCCTATATATTTGGTTAAGGAAAAAGGGGTTGATTTAATAGCCGCCGGGGGGTTATTGGCAATCCCTTATGTTTTTGGTTTCTTGATGTTTAATGTAAGCGGATGGCTTCTGGATAAGCATATGGCTAACCGGGAGAAGTATCTTGCCGCTGCTGGCGCAATATTATCGGCAATTTTTCTCTTTTTAATGTCTAACGCCACGTCCATAGCACTTATCATCACTTATCTCACTCTCAACTCCGTAGCGCTGTCTTTCTTTGGAACCGTTCTATATACGATTATCATAAAATACTCACCAAAGGAACTTACCGGTTCTGCCTCCGGACTCGTAACTTTTGCTGGTCAAATTGCAGGTGCGGTTTCTCCTTTAGCCCTCGGTTTGATTATCAGTTGGTTCAATGACTCCTATAATGCAGCTTTCTTGTTTTTGGTAATAATAGCGTTATTGGGAACGGTTGTTGCCGTTTCTATTAAAAATAATCGGGCACAACCCGCTAAAGAATACGAAAAAACAACTACCATTGTATAAAACTGGCACTCTGTTTTTGAGGAGGGAGTTCGAGATGTCCTGATTCTTCTTCTCTAAAATTGAAAGGGCTTTATGTTCGAGGTATGATATTGGTAATAGGCTAGAAGGAGAATGAACCATGAATATTGAACAATTGGAATATATCATAAAGGTGGCCGAGGTAAACTCGATTTCCACGGCTTCAGAGAGCCTCCATATCTCTCAATCTGGAATCAGCATGGCCATTACCAGTCTGGAGAAGGAATTAGGTATAAAAATCTTCAAGCGGTCACGGTTAGGAACGATACCTACAGAAGACGGAAAGGAAATCATCCAGAAAGCTCTTGAAGTATTAAGCAAATTGGAAGAAATAAGAGACAGTGCGCAAATACATTCAGATACGATGGAAAAAGAGTTACGCCTATCCTCTACACAAGGTTTATTTCTTACGGTTTTGCCTAAATCCTTGGCATTATTTAAGAAGAAGTATCCCGAGGTGAAAATCGTGATTGAAGAAAAAGGGGGACAAGAGATAACCGAAGAAGTACTGAATGATAAGATAGACATCGGGCTCTTGAATATTCCAAAGGTTAAACCAAAAGAAAATGAGTTGGAATTTCAACCTATAATGGAAGCAAAAGTGATTGTGTCGGTCAGTAAGAATTCCCCTTTAGCCAACCGTAAAAGCATAACCCCACAAGAGCTAATGGACCAAAATTTGGTCGTTTACAATGGACCAAGAATGAAGGCGTTCATCAAAGTTTTTTTTGATCATTACGGTGAGATGAATATTTTGTTTTTCACAAATAATACAGAAATCATCAAAAAAACCGTCGCTGAGGGGTTAGCCATTGCCTTTTCCTATGATATTGGAGTTAACAGCGACCCCTATTTCCTAAGCGGGGAACTTGTGGCCATTCCTTTGGTGGAGCTAGAAAATAATACAATGGAATTCGGTTACGTTCGCTCTAAGAAGCAGAATTTTTCAAAAGCTGCCAGGGAGTTTATTAAATGTCTCGAATTCTACACTTCTCTTAAATATTAGTTTCCCATGCTGAAGGGGAACTAATATTTTTTTTACATCAATATTTTTTATATTTACATCATATATCCTTATTTTACTTAAATATTATTTACATTTAAAATTAATTTTATAACATTTTAAATATTTAAATAGTTCAACGAATAAATCAAAAATGTGAAAGGGGAAACTTATGGTAACGACGCAGGAAGAGAAATTAGAGGTACTTCAAACAAAGTTGCAGGATTTCATCCAAAATGAATTGCTTCCATATGAACAGGAGCATGGCTTGAACGCTGAAGAGGATATTCCGATGGAAGCCATAAAATGGGCAAGGAAAAGATCCAGGGAATTGGGCTTTTACGGAATTAACCTCCCTGAAAAATATGGCGGACAAGAAGTAAGCTTAAAAGGATTATGCATGTTCAAGGAAGAATTGGCACGTTCCGGAGCGGTTTTATGGGGGCAGGTTATAGGGGAGATTGGCGGGCCGCTAAGAATTGGTCAGATGTTGGAAAGTTTTACACCGGAGCAAATAGAAAAATATGTGATGCCCGTTGTGACGGGAGAAGTGAGTTGCTGCTTTGCCCTTACAGAACCAAATGCCGGTTCGGATGCATTCGCTATCGAAACAACAGCCGTTAAAGACGGAAATGATTATATATTAAGCGGAAAGAAACATTTTATCAGTGCGGCCCCCTATGCTGATTTCGCCATTGTCATAGCGAAAGAATCCCGGAAAGGAGAAAAAGAAAGGATCACTGCTTTCCTAGTTGATAAAAAAACACCACAACATCCAGGGTTTGAACTAGGAGACATTCAAGTTCCCCTATCAGGAGAACGCATACATGCCGAATTGAATTTCAATCAATGTCGAGTGCCTGCCGCCAATATAATCGGAGAACCAGGAAAAGGGTTGCTGCTCGGATTGAAAAGAATAAACACAAATCGCGCTTCCCATGCCGCCGGCTTTATCGGAATGGCTCAACACCTTCTCGATTTATCTATTGAACATGCCAAAACGCGAGTCCAGTATGGCCGGCCCATCGGTGACTTCCAGGCAATTCAGCATATGCTCGCAGATATGGCGACGGAAATCTATGCAGCAAAGTGCATGGTCTATGATGTGGTTGAAAAAATTGATCAAGGAAAAGAGGATCGTGCAGGCACGTCCATGGCTAAGCTGTTTGCTTCAGAAGTAAATAGCCGTGTGGCTGACAAGGCCATCCAAATCTTTGGCTCCAAAGGCTTGGTAAAAGGTCATCCTGTAGAAAAAATGTACAGGAGTGCACGGATGTATCGGATTCTGAGCGGAACCTCGGAAATTCAAAAAAATACAATTGCTAAAGCATTATTAAAAGGGTAAAACCTTTTTCGAGGGAGGAAAAAATACATGCTGCATAAGTTGACATTTCAGTCACTGTTGAATAAAGGAATGAAACGATTCGGCGAACTGCCAGCAATTACCTTGTTGCCAAGCGGGGAAACGATAACCTACGACGAGTTATGGAAGAAAACAGAACTTATTTCTTCTTATTTACTTCGCTTAGGTGCAGGAAGGGGTGTCCGCATAGCGACCATCATTCCAAACAGTTTGGAAAGTGTGATGTTTGGTTTGGCCATCCAGCAATGTGGAGCTACCTTAGTGCCATTAAGTGAAAAACTGGGGAAACGAGAAATACAATTCATCCTAAAGGAAGCAAAACCAGAAGTGGTCATAATAGCTACAAAGACACACTTTGACACCTTCTTTGAGTATTTGGAAGAAATGAAGAAGGAAGATGTCCATGTCATTGGGCTTCCTGGCTTTAATATTAATTATCCAGAGGAGTTTGAACGGTTTCAATGGCCCAGTGAAATAAATAATTTAGACTTGCCATTAGCTGAAGTAGAAGACATTGCCCTTCTTTCATATACAGGCGGGACAACGGGTACACCGAAAGGCGTCATGCATTCCCAGAAAGGACTCGGCGCCGCCATACTTTCTGCCGCTATCGAAGACCCGCTTGACGACCGAGACCGAGTATTGCTAAGTACGCCTATTGTGCATTCAGCCGGTTCATTACTTTGGAGATCCCTTGTTTCGGGCGTACATGTCTATGTGATGGGATCATTCGACGCTGCAGAATTCATACGGGCGATAAAGGAACATGAAATTACGACGACTTTCATGGTACCGACCATGTTATACAGACTACTTGATCAGACAAAGAAGATGGAATATGATATGAGCTCTATGCGCAATATTTTCTACGGCGCGTCACCAATTTCACAAAAGCGCCTTAAAGAAGCTTTTGAAGTATTCGGGCCCATTATGCGCCAGCAATACGGAATGACAGAATGTAATATTGTCATTACAAGACTATCGAAAAGCGCTCATGTATGGGCTTATCATAACAAATCGGAAATTTTGAAAAGCTGTGGAAAACCGTGCATTCTTACCGAAGTTCGACTGATTGATGATGAAGGAAATGATGTAAAACCATTAGAGCTTGGCGAAATTATCGTAAAATCGCCAGCGATGATGGCAGGCTATTATCAACGACCTGATCTTACCCAGGAATACATCCGTGATGGCTGGTTCTACACTGGTGATATTGGTAAATGGGATGAAAGCGGTTACCTTTATATCGTAGATCGAAAAAAAGATATGATCATTTCAGGCGGGATGAACGTATATTCTTCAGAAGTTGAGCGGGTGGTGAACCTGCACCCTTCTGTTGCATTAAGTGCTTGCATAGGTGTTCCCCATCCAGATTGGGGAGAAGTAGTGTGTGTCGTTGCATCAATGCAAGAAGGGTTGAACTGTACTAGTGAGGAATTAATTGATTTCTGCAAACAAAGAACCTCAAAGTATATGGTTCCTAAAGTTGTCTATTTTCTAGATAAGTTTCCATTAACTCCGATTGGTAAAATTGATAAGAAAGAATTAAGAAAGATGTTTGCACAAGGTATTCTAACCATCTAGGAGAGGCAGAACAAGGATATCATTAAAGAGCTAATTTCAACCTTGAGACCTACAGCAATCCAGAATATAAGATAGTGCAGATGAATGCAAAATAAGCCTCGCACGTTAATCTGGAATCAGGACGTGTGAGGCTTTTCTATATCTAGGTTGTTTTGATTAGGAATTTTATTAACGTTACAGTGAATGTTAAATGAAGTGAGGAAGAAAGATTATTATCTAAAGGAAATGATACTGAAATATTATATTTTTCGATTGATTACACCAATTCATGAATGAAAAAAATTGTGTGTTAGGATATAATATATTATTGTAATGGAGATTCATTCTGGAATTTCCTTTTTTTGTGGGGTTCATTTGTTTAGTTTATCTTCCTAATGAATCGGGAAATAAATTATAGTTGTATATGTTTTTATAATAATAATTAGAGTGAAGTAGAGGGGTTTGTTTTAATGGAGATATTAGAAAATTTTATTAGTGAGACAAATGATGTGTTGTGGTCATCCGTTTTAATCATCATGTTGATTGGGTTGGGACTTTATTTTTCCGTACGCACGAAGTTTGTTCAATTCAGAATGGTAGGGGAAATGTTCCGGCTATTGGGCGAAGGGGCCACAGCGGATAAAAAAGGTGTGACATCCTTTCAGGCATTTTGTATTAGTACGGCTTCCCGGGTAGGAACGGGTAACCTTGCAGGTGTTGCCATAGCGATCACTATGGGCGGACCTGGAGCCGTTTTCTGGATGT
Organism: Peribacillus sp. YIM B13472; assembly: GCF_042788005.1. Lineage (NCBI taxonomy): Bacteria > Bacillati > Bacillota > Bacilli > Caryophanales > Bacillaceae > Peribacillus > Peribacillus sp. YIM B13472. The sequence continues at coordinate 129,327 of NZ_JBHZPG010000004.1, read as the reverse complement.
GGTTAATAGCACTGATCGGATCTGCTTCGGCTTTCATTGAAAGTACACTTGCTCAAATCTATAAGGTCAAGGATGGGGATGCATTCCGCGGCGGTCCTGCCTATTATATGGAAAAAGCATTGAATGCCCGCTGGATGGGCATCACTTTCGCTGTGTTGATTTCGCTTACATTTGGACTAGCATTCAACTCGGTACAAGCTAATACGATTACAAGCGCATTCAACGAATCGTTTGGGATTGAAAAGTGGGTTACGGCAATCATCTTGGCTATAGTCACGGCTGTCATCATTTTTGGCGGGATCAAATTGGTTGCAAAAGTCTCTGAAGTCATCGTTCCGATCATGGCAGGAGCCTATGTGATAGTGGCGTTGATTATCATCATCATGAATATTACCGAGTTACCGGGTGTTTTCGTTCTGATCTTTGAAAGTGCATTTAATGGAATAAAAGAAGTGGCTGGCGGGGTACTGGGAGCAGCCATGATGCAGGGAATCAAGCGCGGCCTATTTTCAAATGAAGCCGGGATGGGTAGTGCACCTAATGCAGGCGCGACGGCAGATGTCAGTCATCCCGTTAAACAAGGGCTCATTCAGTCACTAGGTGTTTTTGTCGATACGCTCATCATTTGCAGTTCGACTGCCTTCATCATTTTGTTTTCAGGTCTTTATACCTCGAAGGAAACGGATGGAATCGTCCTTACCCAAAATGCCCTTGGAACGGCATTGGGATCTTGGGCGGGTATTTTCCTTGCCATTATTGTACTGTTATTCGCCTTTAGCTCCATTGTGGGCAACTATTATTATGGAGAGTCGAACATTGGCTTCATAAATGAAAATAAGGTTTGGTTAAACATCTATCGTATCGCAGTCGTAGGGATGGTGATATTCGGTTCTCTTGCCTCATTGGATTTTGTTTGGGGACTGGCTGACTTACTGATGGCCCTTATGGCCATTATCAACCTGATCGCCATAGCATTACTAGGGAAGATTGCATTTGCTGCACTGGCGGATTATCAAATGCAAAAGAAAAGTGGGAAAAATCCTGTCTTCCATGTGAACAATATTAAAGGTTTGAAGAATGTGGAATGTTGGGGTGACCCATCCGATTATGTGGATGTGAAGAAGGAGGGCTAAGCTCTCATTAAACTTACAAGTAAAGTCCTTGAAAGGGGACTTTACTTGTAAGATTTTTTTTTGCCTTTTCCCTCCTTTTTTTATCATTATTGTATATTGCTTCATTTTTTACACAAAATACCTTTGTCTTAATACTGCTGTCAATCGATGATTGGACAATTTAAAAACTAGGAGTGAAAAAAATGGATAGCAAGCAATCAAAAAATGAATCTTCAGAAATCGCTGGAAGAATATATGATGTCAGTGATTATAAACGGGAAGATTCTTTATCTTCTGGACTGGCTACAACCCATGAACAAGTCTCGGATACTTATGCGGAAGGCGAAATAAAAGCAGTCGTTGATGATGTAAACGGAAGAGATATTGAGTTGCAAAAGAAAGAACTGAGAAAGAAAAGTAATAAATAATAGGATTTTTGCTTTTTAGGAACAAAAATTATCGCCTGATATTTTAAAGATTTGTCGGTATGATCCCCTAGCTTTTGGAAAGATGGAACAAGAGCTAGGGGATGCTTAATTAATAAATCCTTTCAGTCTCCAACATTTGAATCAATTCTTCCTTCGTTCTTGGGAAAAGGTCCCTTTCTGCAGGTTTCCTTGATTGAAGAAGGGCTTGAAACATTTCAAAAACCCATGGCTTCTCCAGATGTGCCTGCAGCAAAACGTCTTCATCATGGAAAACGGAAACAGGGTCCCCTTGGTATATCACCTTACCATCGTTCATGACCACGACTTCATCAGCCCATTGATAAGCTAAATTAACATCATGAGTTGATAGGATTATCGTTTTGTCAGGGTGATGGATACTGTCCAGCAGAGCCATGATCTGTCTTGAGAAATAAGGATCCAATCCAGCGGTAGGCTCATCCAAGAGCCAGACATCGGGTTCCATGGCGAGTACCCCTGCAATGGCGACACGTTTTTTTTGCCCTAGGCTCAAAAAATGAGTGGGTTTGTCTTTCAGTTCGGTTACTTCCGTTTCAGCCATTGCCCAATTTACTTTCTCCTGGACTGTATTTCTATCCCATCCTAAATTCATCGGTCCAAAAGATATATCCTGTTGTACATTAGCGGAAAAGAGCTGCAAGTCGGGATCTTGAAAAACGATCCCGACTTGCTTTCGTAATGATAATAATGCTTTACGGTCATATTTCATTTTCTTGCCCTTAAATCTGATCTTTCCTGCTGTAGGTTGTAAAAGACCATTTAAATGCAGGAATAAAGTCGATTTGCCGGCACCATTATTGCCTAATAATGCTACCTTTTTACCATGTTGGATCGTTAGCGAAAGATTGTTTAAAGCGAACGTTCCATCTGCGAATTGATGGGTGAGGCCTTCTATATGAAAAATATGCTCGTCCATTCTTGGTTTGCCTCCAATTTACAAAAATCCATTAATAAAGATTAAGCTTCCTAGTATTACAATCGTGATCAGCCAATTGCGTGAGGAATAGGTGTAAGTATCCTCGATATAGGAAAGGTTCTCCTGATAGCCTCTTGCGTTCATGGCCATCGTCAAATGTCCAGAGCGCTGCAATACTCCTAAAAATAATGATGAGATTAGTAATCCGAGAGATCGAATGCCTTTCCTTAACGAACCATACCCCAACCGTGAACCTTGTGATTGGTGAATGGCCAAAGCTGTATCTAAAAAAATAAAGATGAAGCGATAGGTCAGCTCTATTAAATCGACCAATAAGGAAGGCACTTTAAGTTTTCGCATCACCGATAGGATGACGGTAATGGGTGTAGTCAAGGTAAGGAAATATAAACAGCTGATGCTGCCGAATACGACAGTGATCAAATTGATCACTGTACCTACGCTGTCATCGCTGATGAATATTTGCCAGTTCCCGACATTCCAGGACCACCATATATTCGAAATCGAAGTTAATTTACTTGTAAAAGAAAAAAGGATGGTAATTGTTCCTGATAGTATAAAAAATCCTGGTAATAGAAGTAATTTAAGATAATAAGAAAACGGGATTTTTGCCGCAAAAATGATTAAAGCGCTCATCACCGTAAAAGTGATGAGCGAAACGGTCATATCCCTTACCGTTAACGAAAATAGCAAAAGGGAGAGTGCAAAAACCATCTTTTCCAACGGATGTACATCCTTTAGCCCATTGAAATAGGCATATTTATCAATGAGTAACATGCTTCGATTTTTCGGGAATTTCTTGTTTGGTTTGCTTATTCCTTTGTCTCGTTACACCTATGAAATAACCAATGAAACCAGCTCCGATTGCAGCTTGCAGCGCAAATAATAAGCTTTCGGTTTCTGCACCTGGCGGCTCCCAAATACTGTTGAACCATGGCTTGTATTCCGGCTGGATTTTAGTGATGGCTTCTTCAGCCTCCCCATCTGCACCGCCAAATTCCGTTCCTTGTTGTGTGATTAACGGGATGGTAGCTAGAATGACGACCAGGAAAAGCAGCAGTAAACTTTTTTTCATGTTAACGGGCCTCCTTAGATAAAACTCGCAGCAATTTCAATTCGCCTAGATTGTATTTTTTCAAGAAATTCATCACGACGACTGTCAATAACCCCTCACTGATTGCCAAGGGAATTTGGGTCAGGGCAAAAATTCCTGCAAATTTACTGAAAGAGGCCATGAATCCTCCTACCTCGGATGGAAAAGCAAGAGCAAGTTGAACGGAAGTTACCACATAGGTTCCCAAATCTCCAAAAGCAGCTGCCAAGAATACGGCAAGTGAAAAAGACCACCCCAATTTAGTTGCGCCCTTGAAGACGAAGTAAGCAATGAACGGTCCGCAAACGGCCATGGAAAATGCATTGGCTCCTAATGTCGTCAATCCTCCGTGAGCCAGTAAAACAGCTTGAAATAACAGAACGATGGAGCCAACCACACTCATGGCCAATGGTCCGAATAATATGGAACCCAAACCAACTCCGGTAGGGTGTGAAGAACTTCCCGTAACGGAAGGAATCTTTAGGGCCGATAAAATGAATACAAATGCACCCGATAGGCCAAGCATCATTTTTGTTTCTGGGTTTTCCCTTACTTTGGATCTAATGGACCGGTAACCCAAGATTAAAAATGGAAGCGTCACGGCCCACCAGAATATAGCCCATTCAATGGGTAAAAAGCCCTCCATGATATGCATGGCCATTGCCCGTTTTGGGACAAAAAGCAGTAAAATGACAAAATAAATGGTTTTCCAATTGGTTCTTTTCATTCTTTCTCCTTTCAACACTTTTAATTTTTCTGATCAATCTCTGAGAAGAAAGGCGCGCCCAACATAAAAAGCACTTCTCTCAAAGGAAAGAAGTGCGTAATGAACAGGAATTTTGCAGCATAAACCAACCATGGGCCTTTCTGCCTGATCCGCACACCCATCCTCGTAGGTTGAAACAGTTTCACGCTTCATGGCAGGTCTCCTGGCTTTGGTTCATCATCCCATTACATCCTTCCCATCTCATTTGACAGTGGATTATAGTTAAAGTAATAGGACTTCCCTTTACAGTGGCGGGACCGCTCCGGATTTTCACCGGCTTCCCTTTTAAGCTGAATTCCGAAAATTCAACACCATAAAACTTATGTAATTATTTAGAAAATTCTCGTATAGTGTACCATAAAGAAATAATTCCAGCTACACAATCTTTTTTTTTTTTTTGACTAAGTTTGTTGTAAGGAAAGGCTTGTGGGCAGGATATACACTATTAAACTTTTCTAAACAGTCGGAATAAACTATTGAATTTTGATAAAGTTGTTATATGATAGATAAAGTTAGTTAGAAATGTATAATAAAACCAAATATTTCATTTTAAAAGTGCTCTTGTGTAAATAATCAAGGGATAATAGGGAAATCGGTGAAAGTCCGATGCAGCCCCCGCTACTGTAAACGCTGATGAAATTGTCTATAGCCACTGGCATTGTTGCCGGGAAGGGACAAAGTAAAATGAAGCGTAAGCCAGGAAACCTGCTTTTAAAATTGCATGATACTTTTCGGAGGGAAAGGTAGAAGGACTATGACGATTTTGGGAGATTGGGCATTCTTGCCTGGGGCTCCTCATTCATATAGTTTTTTTAAACCTTGACTCTTATGTTAAGGTTTTTTATTTTGCCTTTTCCTTGAACGCAGGAGGAAGAAGATGACTACTTGGAACTTAATGGGTACAAATACACATCTGTTGATTTGTAATGGGAGCAGCTGTATGAAAAAGGGCGGGGAAGAAGTAACCCAAGCGATTCGCGATGAAATTACTTCCAAAGGACTGGACTTGAAAATCCATACAACCAGGACACGGTGTAACGGAAGATGTAAGGATGCCTGCGTTGTGATTGCCTATCCTCAAGGAAACTGGTATCGAGTGGAAACGCCTGATTTCGGTCGCCAGATTGTCAGCCATATCGATGATGGGGAGTTTGTGCCACAAATGATCTACCAATTCAATGATGGAAAAATGACACCTAATCCAGATTTTCCTGCTCATACGGGTATTTCAAAGAACAAAGCGTAAAAGGAGATGTCTTAATGAGTACAAACGGTAAATTATTCGTCGTGGGCTTTGGGCCAGGGAATTTTGAACACATTACCAAACGTGCTGTCGAAGCCCTTCAAGAAAGTGACTACATCATTGGTTATAAAACTTATGTTGAACTCATTCAGGGACTGCTTACAGATCAAACGATTATTAGTACGGGGATGACTGAAGAGGTATCACGTGCACAGGAAGCAGTGAAACAAGCTGAGCTGGGTAAGAAAGTTGCGGTTATTTCCAGCGGGGATGCCGGAGTTTACGGGATGGCTGGGTTGGTTTATGAAGTATTGATTGAAAAAGGCTGGAAAGAAGAAACTGGAGTGGGCATTGAAGTCATTCCTGGCATTTCTGCAATCAACTCTTGTGCATCTTTACTTGGGGCACCAGTCATGCACGATTCGTGTACGATCAGTCTCAGTGATCATTTAACTCCTTGGGAACTGATCGCTAAAAGGGTTGAAGCAGCTGCAATGGCAGACTTTGTCATTGCCCTGTATAATCCGCGCAGCGGCAGGCGGACCAGGCAAATTGTTGAAACACAGAAAATTCTCCTTCGCTACCGTTCGCCAGATACGCCTGTCGGGTTGGTGAAAAGTGCATATCGCGATAGGCAGGATATTGTCATAACCAATTTGAAAGAAATGTTGAATCACGATATTGGAATGTTGACCACCGTCATTATTGGTAATTCATCCACCTTTTTATATGATGACAAAATCATCACACCAAGAGGCTATCAGAGGAAATATACTTTGAATTCGGAAAAGCAACCATTGAAGCCGCATCAGCGTCTGCAAAAAGAAGCGGAACCGTGGGCATTAGATCAAGAAGCCGATTCCGTGCATGAAGCCTTTACCGAATCCGCTGGAGGAGTTGGATTACTTACAAAAGCACCAGAAAAGAAGCCAGCTTCCTTTGAAATGGCAATGGAAGCACTGTCAAGAGTCAAGGGTCAATCCGTTCAGCAATCCATTGAGCCAATTGTTCAGCAAAAATTGGAGTCGGTATTCGAACTTGCCGTTAGTCCAGGTGTGGCGAATAAACAATTCACTCCCAAACAAATGATGACACTTGCGGAAGTTGTCGGGGAAAAGGGCACGATGGAATACACGCCAAATCATAAAATCGTATTAAAGATTCCGACAACGGATCCGGAAGTCATTACGGGGAAATTGCAATCAGCAAACTTTCTATTATCGCCGATTGGAGATGTACTGACATTAAAAGCCTGTGATTTCTGTGATGGTGAAAAAACGGAATCCATTCCTTATGCGGATGAAATACATCGGGTGCTTGGCGGAATGAAAATGCCCAAGGAACTTAACATCGGTTTTAATGGGTGTGGGATGGCTTGTTATAGTGCTGTGATGGATGATATCGGGATTGTCTTCCGAAAAGGGAAGTTCGACTTATTTCTTGGAGCTAAACCGGTTGGAAGAACAGCCCATCCAGGCCAGCCTGTTGCGGAAGGCATTGAACCGGAACAGCTTGTTGAACTGATTACGGACATTGTCGCGGAGTATAAGCAAAATGCCCATCCGAATGAGCGGCTTTTTAAATACTTCAAACGTTCGAAAAAGATACAGAATTTTTCTTATCAGGACATCGCTCCAAAAATAAACATAGAGCCTGCGCCTTGTGAAGACTAATCAAGAGGGGGAAAGTAAATGAAAGCAGTTTTGTTCGTAGGACACGGAAGCCGCTTGGCTTCGGGAAACGAAGAAGTCCTTCATTTTATTGAAAATATGATTCCGGCATTGGATGAGCGCTTCCTTGTAGAAACGTGCTTCTTGGAATTTGCGGCACCGAATATATCCAAAGGCATTGATAATTGTGTAAAACGAGGGGCTACTGAAGTTATCGTCATACCGATCATTTTGTTGCATGCAGGACATTCGAAATTACATATCCCAGCTGAAATAGAGGATGGGAAAACCAAGTATCCAGAAGTGAAATTCACATATGGCCAAACGATCGGTGTCCACCATGATGTATTGACAATCCTGACAGACCGTCTTGAGGAAGCGGGATTCGATACAACCTCTGAACAGGCTGAGACAGCCATATTGCTAATTGGCCGAGGTGGCAGTGATGCTGATGCAAATAGTGATATATATAAAATTTCACGATTATTATGGGAAAAATTAAACGTAAAATGGGTCGAAACAGCTTTCATGGGTGTAACGGACCCGCACGTTGACGAAGGTATTGAACGATGCATCCGCTTAGGGGCAAAAAAAGTAGTGATGCTGCCATATTTCCTCTTCACAGGGGTGTTGATGGAAAGAATGGAGGATATGCTGAAAGGCTATCAAGAGCTATATCAAGATCAAGAATTCATTTTGGCGAAGTATTTTGGATATCATCCAACATTACAGAACATTCTGCAAGAACGTGTCATTGAAGCTAGTGAAGGCAGATCAAGCGGGGCACGTGATTTGGAAAACTATCGTAAACATGTCGAGGAACATGGACATGCCCACCATCATCACCATCATGATCACGACCACGACCACGACCACGATCACGATCATGATCACCATCACGACCACGACCATCACCACGATCACGATGGACAAGTGGTGGGGACGTCAAAATGATTTTGTTTTTGGCGGGTACAAGTGATGCAAGGGAATTAGCGATTGAGATGCAGCAGGTGGGATTCAAGGTTTTGGCAACTGTTGTAACCGGGTCGGCGGCTAAAAGTTTGCAAGATGCAGGAATATCCACCCGGATTGGCCGATTAACTGCAGAGGATATGACATCTTTAATCTCTGAAAAAGGTTTTCAGGCTGTAGTTGATGCAAGTCACCCATTTGCCGAAGAAGCATCCAAAAACGCCCTTAACGGAGCAAAGGCAGCAAATGTCCCTTATATTCGTTATGAGCGTGAAAGTCAACGGTTTCAGAATGATAAATTGATAGTTGTCCGTGATTATGAGGAAGCTGCCAAGCTTGCCGCTGCGAAACGGGGAGTCATCATGCTCACGACCGGAAGTAAAACCCTAGCCGTGTTCGCAAAAGAATTGGTAGGGCTCGAGAATACCAGAGTCATAGCGAGAATGCTGCCACGCATGGACAATATGGAGAAATGTGCGCAGCTGGGCATTGAACAAAAAAATATCGTTGCGATTCAAGGTCCATTTTCCAAAGAATTAAATAAAGCTCTATATGAACAGTATGGCGTCACATTGATGATAACGAAAGAAAGTGGCAAGGTCGGTGCGGTTGATGAGAAATTGGAAGCCGCGTTGGAATGTGGAATAGAGACGATCATGATATCGCGACCGGATGTTGACTATCAAAATGTTCATTCCAGTTTTGATCATGTCATCGCCGAGTTGAATAAACAGCTAAATGAAAAATAGGAGGAATGCAAGATGGATTTTAAAACGGATTTTAAACCACTAACGGTAGACCCAGACAAAATATATGATTATAGCTTCTCTATCATAGCTGAAGAAATGGGCAATCATGATTTTTCTGAAGATGAATGGAAGATCGTCCGCCGGGTCATTCATGCTTCAGCGGATTTTGAATTGGGAAGAAGTGTCATCATCCATCCAAATGCCATTCAAGCTGGTGTGGAAGCCATTCGCAAAGGTAGACATGTCATTGCGGATGTGCAAATGATCGAGAGCGGTACAGGCAAAAAAAGATTTCAAAAACACGGCGGGGACGTTCATTGCTATATTTCAGATCCGGATGTGATGGTCGAGGCAAAACGTTTGAATACGACAAGGGCGATCATTTCGATGCAAAAAGCCGTAAAGGAAAATGAAGGGGGCATTTATGCCATTGGCAATGCACCTACAGCTTTACTTGAGCTCATTCGCCTTATTAAAGAAGGAATTGCAAAACCGGACTTAATCATTGGAATGCCTGTTGGGTTTGTTTCTGCAGCAGAATCTAAAGAGGAACTCGCTAAGATTACGGAAGTTCCATTCATTACGAATATTGGCCGAAAAGGTGGAAGTACTGTCACTGTTGCAGCATTGAACGCGATTTCCCTTTTAGCTGATAGTTAAAAATCATGGAAAAGAAAGTAAAAAAAGACCCCTCACAAATGCGTCATGGGTATACGACAGGAGCATGTTCGACTGCCGTGACTAAAGCGGCATTGACTGCATTGATCACGGGGGATGCACTTGAGGAAGCGACGATTTCTTTGCCCATCGGGCGAGATGCCACTTTCACTATTGAGAAATATGATATATCGGAAAATGCGGTTAGTGCTGAAACGATCAAAGATGCCGGAGATGATCCCGATGCCACCCATCTGGCACATATTATCTCTACTGTCAGCTGGTCTGATGCACCTGGGATTATCCTGGATGGAGGGATAGGTGTGGGTCGTGTGACCAAACCCGGGCTTCCTGTTCCTGTAGGAGAAGCGGCCATTAATCCTGTACCGCGCAAAATGATTTTAACCACTGTGCAACAAACATTGGAGGAATTTAAGATCAATAGAGGAGTGAAAGTCGTCATCTCCGTGCCTGCAGGTGAAGAAATAGCGAAAAAAACATTAAATGGCCGCTTGGGGATTGTGGGGGGCATTTCCATTTTAGGAACAAGGGGCACTGTCGTCCCTTTTTCCAGTTCAGCCTATATGGCAAGCATCGTCCAGGCTATCAGTGTCGCCAAAGCGAGTGGGTGCGAGCATCTTGTCTTAACTACTGGCGGGCGCAGTGAAAAGTATGCGATGGGCCTTCTCCAGGATTTACCTGAGGAAGCATTTATTGAAATGGGTGACTTTGTGGGCTTCTCACTTAAGCAATGTAAGAGGCAGGGAATTAAAAAGGTATCATTGGTCGGCATGATGGGGAAATTCTCCAAAGTGGCCCAAGGTGTGATGATGGTGCATTCAAAAAGTGCCCCGGTCGACTTCGGTTTTCTATCGGAAATAGCCCAAAGCGTCGGAGCTGAAGATGATCTTGTTCTTGAAATCAAGAATGCAAACACAGCGTCACAAGTCGGGGACATGATGTCAGCGATAAATAATTTTGATTTTTTTAATAAACTATGTGAATCCTGCTGTCACTCTGCCATAAAGCAAGTGAAGGGCGGAATTGAAATGGAAACGGCGATTTATTCGTTGAAAGGACAATTACTGGGAAGGGCTGTTGGAATTGAGTCAATCGATTAAATTAATCGGGATAGGGGATAACGGTCAGGAAAGCTTGCTGCCCCAATATGCCCAATGGATAGAAGAAAGTGAAGTGCTGGTCGGAGGTGAACGGGTCTTATCGTTTTTCCCGAACTATTCTGGCAAGAAGATTGTCATAAAGGGCGGGTTGAAAAAGGTGGTGGAACAACTGCAGGATGAAACTCGTCCAACGGTTGTCTTAGCTTCCGGTGACCCATTGTTCTATGGAATGGGAGGCTATCTCTCAAGCAAAATCAATATAGAGGTTTACCCATATTTCAGTTCAATTCAGCTTGCTTTTGCAAAAATGGGTGAAAGCTGGCAAGATGCCTTCTTAGTTAGTGTTCATGGCCGCAGTATGAAAGGGCTGGCCCAAAGGATTGATGGGAAAGCGAAAGTAGCTTTGCTTACTGACATCGAAAATAGTCCCAATCAACTTGCTAAATATCTCCTTTCATTCGGAATGACTGAATACCAGGCATTTGTGGCTGAAAATCTTCAAGGAGAAACCGAAGACTCTGGCTGGTATGAACTTGAAGAAATGATGGAGCGGGAATTCTCCCCGCTGAATGTCGTCATATTGAAAAGAAAATCAGAAGGTCCAAGCTGGTCCCTGGGGATAGAAGATGAAGAATTTTCGCAGCGTAAACCCGACAAAGGCCTCATAACCAAAAAGGAAATTCGGGTATTAAGCCTGCATGCGTTGAAACTCAGGAAAAACAGCACCGTTTGGGATGTTGGGACGTGTACGGGATCAATGGCAATTGAAGCGGCCAAGCTTGCATCCGAAGGCCAAATTTTCGCAATTGAAAAAAATGAGCCTGATTTAGATAACTGTTATCAAAACCAGCGTAAATTCCGTACTGATATAACTGCTATTCATGGAAAAGCTCCGCAGGGACTGGAAACTTTTCCGGATCCTGATGCAATCTTCATTGGCGGGACTGGCGGCGAAATGGCAGATCTAATCAATACATGCTGCAAACGGCTAAAAGAAGGCGGCAGGATCGTTCTAAATGCTGCGACGATTGAGAATCTTTACCGGGCTAATGAGGCATTTGCTGAAGCTGGTTTTCACACTTCCATCATGCATGCCCAAATCTCCAGAAGTAAGCCGATATTGGGAATGAACAGATTTGTTCCGCTTAATCCGGTGTATATCATTACTGCACAACGAAAGGAAGACATGAATGAGTAATCTTGGTACATTATATGGCCTTGGCGTGGGCCCTGGCGATCCAGAGCTTATTACAGTAAAGGCATTTCGCGTGATTCAGGAATCTCCGGTCATTGCGTATCCAAAAAAAAGAAAAGGGAGTAAAAGCTACGCCCATCGCATTGTTGAAGTTTACATTCGTCCTGAAGAGAAGGATATGCTGGGACTAGTTTTTCCGATGACGAAAGATCAAGCGATTTTGGATCGGGAATGGAACGGAACGGTAGAAAAAGTTTGGCAAAAATTAAATGAAGGTAAAGATGTTGCTTTCGTTACGGAAGGCGATCCGCTTTTATATAGTACGTTCATACATATGATGAAATTGATGCAGGAGTTGCATCCCGAAGTCGAAATCAAGACAGTTCCGGGCATTTCTTCATTTAATGGGTCAGCGTCAAGGCTGGGCATCGCTTTGGCTGATGGTGATGATCATGTTGCGATAGTTCCTGCAAGGGATGACTATGAAGCGATGAAGAAGGCGATCGAAGATCATGATGCCGTTGTGTTCATCAAAGTGGCAAAGGTCATCGATTTAATGATTACCGTTTTAAAAGATTTGGACTTACTTGAAAAGGCCTCGGTCGTAACCAAAGTCACTTCCGATGAAGAAGTGATTTGGAAAGTGAGTGAATTGGAAGGACTTGAACTAGAATACTTAACATTGATGGTGGTGAGAAAATGAAGATATATATTGTAGGTGCTGGCCCAGGTGACCCGGATTTGATTACAGTAAAAGGATTGAACATTCTCCAAACGGCTGATGTTATTTTATATACGGATTCATTAGTGAATGAAGAATTGATTGCTAAGGCAAAACCCGATGCCGAGGTGCTAAAAACGGCTGGAATGCATTTGGAGGAAATTGTTGGAATCATGGTTGAGCGTGTTAAAGAAGGAAAGATGGTTGCTAGAATCCACACAGGGGATCCTGCCATGTATGGTGCAATCATGGAACAAATTGTCCTTTTGAAGAAAGAGGGTATTGGTTATGAGGTGATTCCTGGCGTAAGTTCGGTATTCGCCTCAGCAGCGGCAATAGGAGCAGAGCTGACTATCCCTGATTTAACTCAGACACTCATATTGACGAGGGCTGAAGGACGTACGCCTGTTCCGGAATTTGAGAAGTTACGTGATTTAGCAAGTCACCACTGTACGATTGCCCTCTTCTTGAGTGCGACCTTGACCAAAAAAATCGTTAAAGAACTCCAGGAGGCCGGTTGGAAGGATGATACTCCGGTAGCAGTCATTCAAAGGGCAACATGGCCGGACCAAAAAATCGTTCGTACCACGTTAGTTAATTTAGATGATGATATGCGTAAAAATGGTATCCGCAAGCATGCAATGATTTTGGCTGGATGGGCGTTAGACCCTACTATCCATGATAAAGATGAATACCGTTCCAAACTATATGATGCGAGTTTTACCCACGGTTTCAGAAAAGGTGTTAAGCCATGATCATTGAATTGAAGGAAGCGGAACTTGCTCCCATTAAACGGTCTCATGCTTATGCGATCGTGGCGATTACAAAGCATGGTGTCGAGCTGGCACGAAAATTACATACCGTTTTTTCGAATTCCGATCTATATTACATGAGCAAGTTTGAAAAAGGGGACGAAGAGCATAAACAGATCCAGCTTTTTTCGGGAAGCGTCCGTATGCTTTTACCAGCTTTATTCAAGGAATATAAAGGAATCATATTAATTATTTCACTCGGGGCAGTCGTCCGGATGATTGCTCCCATTTTGAAGGATAAGAAAACGGATCCGGGTGTCGTTGTCATTGATGACAAAGGGGAAAATGTTATCAGTGTACTGTCCGGGCATCTGGGAGGAGCGAATGAACTGACTAAGGAAGTTGCTGCAGCCCTTGACGCAAGAGCTATAATCACCACCGCTTCAGATGTACAAAAAACGATTCCTGTCGACTTATTCGGCCAGCGCTTCGGCTGGATTTGGGATTCTGCAGAAAAATTGACGCCAGTAAGTGCGTCCGTTGTAAATGAAGAGCATGTTGCCGTTATACAGGAATCAGGTGAACGAAATTGGTGGACTTATGAAACGGCATTACCTGAACGAATAATCGTATACCCATCCATTGAAGAAGCGCTTCAAGCAAAGCCGCAAGCAGCGCTGGTCGTAACTCACCGTATTCTTAGCCAGTCGGAAAAGAGGATCCTTGAAAATGGGATCGTATTTCGTCCAAAAGTCATTGCTCTCGGTATCGGGTGCAATAGGGGAACAGCGGCAACTGAAATTGAGCAGGTAATTGCAGAAACACTATCGGAATTATCGTTTTCCTTAAAAAGCGTTAAAGCGATCTGTACAATTTCCTTAAAGAAAGACGAAATCGGCTTGATTGAAGTGGTTGAAAAATATGGCTGGGAATTCGTGCATTTTGAACCGGAAGAGCTTAATCAAGCAAAAATCGAAGCGCCATCGGAAACAGTATTTAAATACACGGGTGCATATGGTGTGAGTGAACCGGCTGTGAGGATTTATACTAAAGCTGAACAATTGGAGCTGGTTAAGAAAAAATCGGGGAACGTAACCATTTCAGTTGGGATCATTCCTTTTTAAGGAGGGAGAAGTAAATATGAACGATAGAAGATTGGTAATTGCGGGTACCGGAAGCGGTGTCGGTAAAACGACATTGACCATCGGAATCATGGCGGCCCTCCAGAAGAAAGGCTATACGGTCCAAGGGTTCAAATGCGGTCCTGACTATATTGACCCTACTTATCATACAGCAGTTACAGGACGGATTTCACGCAATCTTGACAGTTGGATGTTCGAACATGACACTGTCCGAGAAATTCTTACCAAAGCAAGTACCGGAGCTGATATTTCGATCATCGAAGGCGTCATGGGCTTCTTCGATGGCAAAAGTCCTTTATCAAATACAGGATCGACGGCTGAAATCAGCATCATCACGCAAAGCCCTGTCCTGTTGGTAGTCAACTGTGCCAGCATGGCACGGAGTGCAGCTGCAATCGTAAAAGGATTTCAGGACTTTTCGGCCGGACCGAACATCATTGGTGTAATTGCCAATCAAGTGGGAAGTGCAGGGCATTACAAAATTGTCAAATCAGCCATTGAGCAAGAATGCGATGTACCGGTGCTGGGTTATATGAAGCGGGAAATGGATATTGATATTCCAAGCCGTCATTTGGGTTTAATTCCTGCTATTGAACGCGGGGAACTAAATCCGTTTTTCGATAAGCTGGCACAATTAGTCATGGAAACGATCGATATCGATCAGTTGTACCGTTTATCCAAGACAAGCTCCGTTTCCATTGGAAACTCAAATATATTTCAAACCCAAAATGATAAGGAAGTGTGCATTGCCGTCGCAAAAGATGCAGCCTTCAATTTTTATTATCAGGAAAACCTTGAGTTGCTTGAAGCATTTGGGGCGAACATCAAGTATTTTTCTCCATTAAAAGGGGATGAAGTTCCATTGGATGCTGATGGTTTATACCTTGGAGGCGGTTTTCCTGAGGAATTTGCAGCAGAACTTTCCGGTAACGCGGGTGCTATCAAATCCATCAGAAGCTCCATTGAAAAGGGGATGCCGACTCTAGCGGAATGTGGCGGTTTCATGTTTTTGAGCAAATCGATTGAAACAACTTCCAAAGAAACGCATCAGATGGCAGGAATTATACCGGGCAGGATAAAAATGCAGAAAAAACTTGCAGCACTTGGGTATCGAGAAATTACAGGAACTCCAGGCAATTTTTTGATCAATGAAATGGAGCAGGCAAAAGGACATGAATTCCACTACTCGACATTCGAAGCGGATGATGAACTTACACATGCTTATGAAGCCAAAGGCAGATTCGGTTCGAAACAAGAGGGGTGTGTATTGGGTAACCTTGTTGCAGGGTATACTCACTTTCATTTTGCTTCCAATCCAACACTTGCAAAGAACTGGATCGATGCTTGCTTAAAACAAAAAAACAGATCTGGCCATGAAACTATCAACAAGTAAAAGATATTTTTTGAAGATTAAGAGGAGGCGCGAGCATGAAACCGGGAAAAGTTCATCTGGTCGGTGCGGGTCCCGGAGATCCGAAACTGATTACTGTATATGGACTGGAATGTATCCAAAAGGCGGATGTCATTGCATATGACAGGCTTGTCAATCCAGAATTATTAACTTATGCAAAAGAAGATGCAGAACTGGTGTATTGCGGAAAATCACCAGGGAAACATCATCTCATACAAAATGAAATACATGAACTTCTTGTGGAAAAAGCCTTACAGGGGAAAAACGTCACCCGTCTGAAGGGTGGAGATCCGTTTGTCTTTGGGCGGGGCGGTGAGGAAGCGGAGATACTGGCTGCTAACGGGATTGAATATGAAATCGTCCCAGGAATCACAGCGGGAATCGCAGCTCCGGCTTATGCGGGCATCCCGGTGACCCACCGTGATCATGCCTCAAGTTATGCCATTGTGACAGGCCATGGCCGTGATTACAAGGGGCAGGATAACCTGAATTGGCAGGCATTGGCTCAGGGCATCGATACCATCGCCTTTTATATGGGAATAGGTAATATGCCGTTTATCTGTGAAAAATTGATGGAGCACGGCAGGGATGGCAATACGCCAGTGGCTGTCATTGAATGGGGCACGACAGATAAACAAAGGACGATTACCGGTACTTTGAGTTCGATTTCTTTGAAGGCAATAAAAGAAGAAATTCAAAATCCATCAATCTTTCTAGTAGGGGATGTCGTCCAATTAAGAGAAAAAATCCAATGGTTTGAAAGAGTGATTGAATCAGAGTCCATAATTGAAGGGAATGAGTCGGAATGTCCATCATTCAAGAATTGAAGGAACGCCGGGCAATAAGGAATTACGAAGAAAAAGAAGTGGAAGACCAAAAAATCAGGCAGCTATTGGAAGCTGCTACCTATGCCCCTAACGACCGATTGCGTGAACCTTGGAGTTTTTATGTAATCAAGGGAGAAGCGAAGCACCGTTATGAAAGATTGGCAGATAGGTATTTACATGAACGCTTCCCGACCAAACCAAAATTGATTGAAAGTTCACTGGAAGTTGTAAAGACGACACCGCTTATCATTGTCGTGACTTCCGATATTTTGCCTGATGATCCAGATTCATCCGAAGACAATGTATTCGCTTCTTGTTGTGCCGTCCATTCGATGTGGCTTGCCGCAAAAGAACTTGGTCTCGGATTCGTTTGGCGCACTAGAGGAGTGGGGCTTGTCAGGGATGAACGCCTGCACGAATTTATCGGTTCACCGGAAAACAAAAAAGTGATCGGCACCATTTTTGTCGGATACCCTAAAGGCGATCAACCGGCTCCTGCTACTAAAAGGACTTCATACATAGAAAAAACAGTTTGGCTATGAAGGTAGGTGAGTGAGTGGCACGCAGAGGATTAATGCTTATTTATACAGGAAACGGGAAAGGGAAGACGACTGCCTCATTAGGGGTAACTTTAAGGGCAATAGGCAGAGGAATGAATGTCAAATACCTTCAGTTCATAAAATCTCCAGAGCGTACATATGGGGAAGCTTTAGCTTTGAAAAAATTAGGAGTTGAAATGGAACAGCTAGGTATTGGTTTTACATGGACCAAAACTCCAGAAGAACATCGCAACGCATTATCGTTAGCTTGGGAAAAGGCGAGGCTGGCCCTTAGTGATCCCGGCATTGATTTACTTGTTTTGGATGAGTTGAACAATGCATTAGCGATTTCCAAATTCCCGATTGAAGATGTCTTGCCATTGACTGAAGTCATCGATGCGATTCGAAATCGTCCAGCTCATATGCATGTAGTCATTACCGGCAGGGATGCCAGGCCAGAGCTTATGGAACTGGCCGATTTAGTTTCATCGATTGAGGCGGCCAAGCATTATTATGACGAGGGCATCGGCGCTGTCAAAGGATTAGAGTTTTAAGGGGGTGAGCGTAATGAAGGCACGATCCATCATGATACAAGGGACGTCATCTGATGTAGGGAAAAGTTTGATTTGTACGGCATTTTGCCGGGTATTTTCCAATAAAGGATTACGTGTCGTCCCATTCAAATCACAAAACATGGCTTTGAATTCTTATGTAACCTTGGATGGCGGTGAAATCGGACGGGCACAGGGAGTGCAAGCGGAAGCAGCACGGATCACGGCAACGACCGATATGAATCCGATATTACTGAAACCGAAGCAGGATATGGTTTCGGAAGTCATCGTGCACGGAAAGCATTTTCTTGATATGAATGCAAAAAGCTATCGGAATCAATTTGTCCAGGAAGCCATGCCCATCATCCGTAAATCTGTCGAAAAACTTCAAGAAGACTATGACATCATCGTACTCGAAGGCGCAGGAAGTCCAGCTGAAATTAACCTTAAGGACCGGGATATTGCGAATATGCGAATGGCAAAACTCGCGGATGCGGCTGTCATTTTGGTGGCAGATATTGACCGTGGTGGAGTATTTGCGTCAATCATCGGGACACTTGCCTTATTGGACAAAGATGAACGCGATTGTGTAAAGGGGATCATCATCAATAAATTTCGGGGCATGCGTGAACTGTTGGACGATGGCATTGATTGGGTGGAAAAGGAAACCGGGATTCCGGTTCTCGGGGTGCTGCCCTATCTTGACGTGAATATTGAAGCGGAGGATTCACTTGCACTCTCTTCCTTACGTTTTAAAAAACCTAAAAAGGCTGAGTTTCCAATCGATGTAGCCGTCCTGAGATTTCCGCGGATCTCCAATTTTACAGATGTGGATCCTTTTTTTGATGAACCCGGAGTAGGTGTCCGCCTAGTAAGCAGTGTCCATGAGTTAGGTAATCCCGATCTGCTAATTTTGCCTGGTACAAAAAACACGATGGAAGATTTAGAGTGGTTGAATCGTATGGGGTTGGATCGGGCCATCAATGAACTGCGGAAACAAGGTACGATGATATTTGGCATATGCGGCGGTTTTCAAATGCTAGGGACTAAACTTTTCGATCCTGATGCGGTCGAAGGTGACGGTGAGAACGCAGAAGGGCTCTCGCTTCTTCCGGTGGAAACCGTTTTTCAAGCAGAAAAGAAAACGGTGCAAATGGAAGGTGCCCTTTCTGCCGGGATAATGGAAGGTCAAATGAATCTTAACGGTTTCGAAATACATTTAGGCAGAACGACATTAAAGTCGCAAGTAAGGCCCTTTCTTTTATTGAAGGATGGAAGAGAGGATGGAGCCATTTCCAATGACAACAAGGTAATGGGAACATATCTTCATGGGATATTCCATAATCGCCTGTTCACTAGATTACTAGTTAACCAAATTCGACGGAACAAGGGGTTGGAAGAAGTGAAGGAAAACGTCCAAAGCGACTCGGAGCGTAGGGAGGAAGCGTACAATCTCTTGGCTTCCCATTTGGAGGAAAACATTGATATGGATACCATCTATCAATGGCTGCAGCTGGAAACTGCAGAAAGTTAATGTTAATCAAAGCCCTTTTAACTTCAAAAAAGATCAATTTGGAGCTACAATTCCTTTTATTTAGCCATAATAAGTGACAGAGGCATACAAGATATGTTATGTTGTCTTCTCTACATACTTTATACAAAATAAAAGGATGAGGTGTTCATATGAATAAAACAGAATTAGTGAGCAGTGTTGCAGCACAAGCTGAACTGACAAAAGATGAAGCAAAAAAAGTTGTGGATGCATTGTTTGAAACAATCACGGCTACACTTGCTAAAGAAGAAAAAATCCAATTAGTTGGTTTTGGTACATTTGAAGTGCGTGACCGTGCTGCCCGTACAGGAAGAAACCCGCAAACTGGCGAAGAAATACAAATTGCAGCTAGTAAAGTACCGGCTTTTAAAGCAGGTAAGGAATTAAAAGAAGCTGTAAAATAAATGATGAACGACGAAGAAAAAAACCTGGCGATGCAATGCTCGCCAGGTTTTTTTCTGTTTACTGTACTTTCAATTAACCCGGTTAATCTTTAATGGAAAGATTAAAAAAACGTTTTGTCATCAGGTGAGCATGAAATTTTTTTGAAAAGGCCATTATGAGTCTCTTTAATTGGTTGTTTTTATTTATGCCATTTTCTCATTTGATCAACAATGAATTATACCCACTCCATGAAAAAATAAGCAGTAATGGAATGTAACACAAATGAAAAAAATTTATAGTACTTATTAATAAGGATTATACTGTGACTATGTTAGGCTAAATGAATAACAAGCTTTAAAACCATAATAAAAGAGGTGAAAGATATGCTGAAGAAAATAATGAAAAAAATCAAACAACTTTCCCAAGGAAGCAGTGAGCGAAGACATGGTCATTATCGCCGAGGCAGCAGCAGCAGCAGCCGAGGGTATAAAAGGTATCCCATGAGTGGAAGTGACCGCTACAAGAGAAAGGGGCGTGGCAGCAGCAGCTAATTCAATTTTTTTGACTTCAATGCAGCCTGCAGGTCCATTGAGATTTCTTTAATATCTGAATAAGGTTCTTGGATGCTTAATAACCTTTTCAGTATATGCACGGTTTCTTTTTCTAACGAAAGCTCTTCTGTCCAAGGAAGAGCCTTTTTACTTTTGGAAGCGTACGTCGTATAAAGTACATATAGAAGTATTTCCCCCAAGTCGTAAAAATCCTGCCTTTTCAGCTGCAAAATGGAGTCTTTTGCGAAATCGGCCGAATTGATCATTATAGACAAACCAAAGTCTATCAAAATGGGCTGATGGTTCTTAAGTAAAATATTTGGAATACGTAAATCTTGATGGCAAATGTCATGGTCATGCAGATAAGATACTAACCCGGCCAGCTCATCCAGAAAAAATAGAGACTCTTTCTCATTGAACGTTAATTGATTCAAGAAAATATGGTCTTCTAAATTATCCCCTTCTATAAAATCCATCACAAAATAAACATTTCCATCATGTGAAAATTTCTCGTGAAATTTGGGGATGTTTTTGTGGTTTAACATTCGTAATATGGAGATTTCATTTTCAAACTGTCTCAGTTCTTTTTTGCTGCGGCGTTTACTTTTCCGGAGCTGCTTGATCACTATATTTTCATTCATTTTCAAATCAGTGCAAAGGTAAACAATACCGTAACTTCCTGTACCGATTACAGTTTTCACCTCGTAACGGTCATTCAAAACCACTCCTTTTTTTAAAGGAATATCCACAAAAAATTGGTAGATCTTTCTTAAGGAACGCAAAATTGAAACTTCCCTCACCACTTTCATATATTCGAGTCGAAAAAGACCATTATTCATTAAGCTGGTAATATGAATGATCATGGATAGTTTAACACTGATTTTTGGTAATGCGGTAATGAAAGTCTTTTTTACACAATTAAAAAGAACTATTAAAAAAATTTCCTTAAATTTCATATTATGAAATTATATGATTTTTTAAATTATTAAGTTTACTATAATGAATTCATAATAAAAGAGTAGGAGGTGATAAGATGGATGGGCGTGAGTTGAGAAATTGCTTTGGTAAATTCCCAACCGGAGTCACGATAGTGAGCTGGTTTGATGGGAAAGTTCAAAAGGGCATTACTGTGAATTCATTCACCTCGGTTTCCTTGGATCCCCCGCTTGCTTTAGTATCGATTCATAAAGAAGCAAAAGCCTGCACTAGCATGAAAGATAAATCTTTTACCATTAATATTTTGTCGGATGAACAAGAATCCATTGCATGGCAATTTGCGGGCAGTAAACAGGAAACACTTGAAATTGACTGGGATAAAAACGGGATTTCGCTAAAAATAAATGGGAGTGTTGCTTGGATGAAATGTAAACCATGGAGAGAGTATGAGGCTGGTGATCATGTATTGTTCATCGGTGAGATCCAGGAGTTACATTCCGAAGATTTGGAAGCGCTTACTTTTTATCAAGGGAAAATGGGGTCTGCTAAACAACTTGTAAAATGAGGGGGATTCTTATGGGCATTAAAACCGGTGAAGAATATATTAATAGAATTAAATCCAGAAAGCCAGAAGTCTGGCTTGGTGGAAGAGTGGTTGAGGATATTTATAATGAGCCAATTTTTAAGCAGCCGATACAAGAAATTGCGAAGTTGTATGACATTCAACATGACCCGGAATATCAAGATGAAATCACCCACATTTGCAAAGAAACCGGTGAACGTGTCAACAATGCTTTCTTATTCCCGAAGACATCGGAGGATCTGCAAAAAAGAAGTAAATTATTTGAAGTGTATGCAAGGATGACATATGGACTAATGGGAAGAACGCCTGACTTTTTAAATGTCGTGGTCACTTCCATGGCACATAATGCCTGGTTTCTTGATAAATACAACAAAGACTGGTCTAAGAACATCAAGGATTATTATGCCTATATTCGTGACAACGATTTATTCTTGACGCATGCAATCATTAATCCTCAAAATGATCGAAGCAAGCAATCTCATGAACAAAAAGAAACATATACCCACTTAGGGACCGTTGAGGAAAGAGAAGAAGGAATACTTGTACGCGGTGCAAAGATGTTAGCAACCCTGGCACCGATTACAGATGAGGTGATTATCTATTCTTTCCCAGGATTCACACCAGGGGATGAACGTCATGCGGTAGCATTTGCACTGCCGATCGATACGCCTGGACTGCGCATAATCTGCCGGGAACCAATGCAGGACGGAACACGCTCGATGTTTGACCATCCACTTGCCTCCCGCTATGAGGAAATGGATGCCTTGCTTATATTTAATGATGTTCTGGTTCCTTGGAATCGTGTCTTCTTATACAACAATGTGGAGGCGGCAAACCGCTTGTATCCAATGACGGGAATCGCTGAACAGCCTGCTCACCAATCAGGAGTGCGTGGATATATTAAACTGGCATTTGCCGTTGAAGTCGCTTGTAAAGTGGCAGACTCTATCGGAGTCGATGGATTCCTGCATGTACAGCGTGATTTGGGTGAACTTGTTCAATCTGTGGAAGTCATCCGTTCTCTGCTTCGGGTAGCGGAATATGAGTACACGATTAATGACTACGGTGAGGCCCGGCCAAATCCGGATGCATTGGAAACGATTCGCGGTTTCCTACCGGAGATGTATCCGCGTGCCATAGAGGTTATCCAGACCATTGGAGCTGGAGGGCTGTTGATGTCTCCGACAGGCGCCGACTTTGATAATCCCGAATTGCGCAGTGATATCGATAAATATTATGGAGGACGTAGCGGGGTTTCAGCGGAAGAGCGGGTAAGGGTGTTTAAACTTGCTTGGGATTTATGCGGTGAAGCGTTTGGGCAGCGCCTCCTTCAATACGAGCGCTATTACACGGGAGATCCAGTACGGAAAAGAGCCATTTTTTATAATAAATATAAGAAAAACAAGAACTTTAATATGGTTGATGAAGTGCTTAACAAACCGATGCAAGTAGCCATCGATGCGGTTAAACAGTAATTTTAATAGTTGAATGGGGAGGGGGGCCGTCATGATTTCATCCGTTGAGAAGCTTATAAAGATACTTGATTTATTCACTAATGAAGAACCCGCACTTGGAAATAAGGAAATAGCTGAAAAATTGAATATGAGTCCAAGCTCATCTCATCATCTAGTGAAAACGATGTGCAAGGAAGGGATGCTGATCCAAGGCAAAGATCGAAAGTACCGGCTTGGATGGAAGTTACTTGAGTGGAGCAGTAGAGTCATGTATCAGCAGGATATTCATTATGAGGCAGGTCCAATTATCAGTAATCTTGTCCTGCAATTTAAAGGTAATTCTCACATCGGTATGTTTCACGAAGGAGAAGTCAGGTTTGTGATGAAAATGTCGTCCCCTCATGCCGAGCATATGACCACATATATAGGAGCAAGAAAACCAGCTCATTGTACGAGCAGCGGGAAAGTATTACTTGCCTTTAACCCATCCTTTATTCAGCCTACGCTTGCAAAAGGGTTATTGAAGCACTCAACTAACACGATTACTTGCATCAACCAATTGAATGAAGAATTAAAGGAAATCCGCAAACAAGGATTTGCGATTAGTGATGATGAAAATGATTATGGTTTATATGGCGTTGCAGCACCCATTAAATCCTATAATGGACAAGTTATTGCAGCACTTAACCTTGTCGGAGATCGAACTTATATGATTGGGAAAGAAAAAACGAGAATTATTCAGTCTGTGATCCGATCGGCACAAATGATTTCAAAACAGGTTGGTTATATGTCGTTAATGTGAATTTTCGGGCTATTAAGAAAAAATGGAGGTAGTTATTTATGAAAGGATATGCTCAATCTTCAAAATTACAGGCTAGATCATTAAATCTAATAAAAGTTATTGAAGACAATAAAAATTTATTGAAACCGCCGGTTAATAACAAAGTGCTTTGGGAAGATTCCGAATTCATTGTCATGCTTCTTGGTGGTCCGAATTATCGGCGTGATTTTCATGTAGACCCTTCTGACGAGTTGTTTTATCAGATAAAAGGCTCTTGCTATGTAGAATGCATCAACCAAAGCGGGGAGCGTGAAGTAGTGGAGGTGAAAGAGGGGGAAATGTTCATGCTGCCAGCAGATGTACCTCATTCTCCTCATCGTGTATCTGATACTTACGGCATTGTCATAGAGCGTAAGCGTGCTAAAGATGAGCTTGAAGATTTTGTTTGGTTCTGCGGGAATTGTAACCATGAGATGCACAAAGTTACGATCCAATTGACGAATATTGAGGTCCAGGTGAAAGAGGCGATCGAGGCTTTTAACGGAAGTAAGGAACTTCGCACCTGTAGTGAATGCGGTCATGTTATGTCAGAAAACGTTGAGGCTTGGAAATGCGAATAGATTTTCATACACATATTCTTCCGTTGGACCTGCCCGACTTAACCGGTGAATTTGGTCAGGGTCGCTGGCCAGTGCTAGAGCAGAAATGTTCTTGCGGTGCGGATATCATGGTTAGCGGAAAGCTGTTCAGGAAAGTGACTGACCAGGTATGGGACCCTGAAAAACGCATTCAGGATATGGATGCGGAAGGAGTCGATATGCAGGTTCTTTCACCTGTGCCAGTGACCTTTTCATACTGGGCGCCAATTGACCAGGCGCTATACATGTCCCAGTTCCAGAATGATTTCATTGCTGAGACTGTGAACAGGCATCCAGACAGGTTCATCGGTCTCGGAACTGTACCGCTTCAGGATTTGAAAGTGGCAATTGGGGAAATGGAACGCTGTAAATTTGAGCTTGGCTTGGCGGGAATCGAAATCGGTACTAACGTAAATGGAGAAAATCTGGATTCTCCTGTTTTATTGGAGTTCTTCCAAATGGCTGAAAAGTGGAATGTCCCACTGTTTATACACCCATGGGAGACAATGGCAAAAGACCGAACGGAACGGCATAACCTCATGTATACAGTGGCGATGCCGAGTGAAACGGCATTGGCGGCAGCAAGCATTTTATGGAGTGGCGTCATGGAAAAGTTCCCGCATCTGAAAATCTGTTTTGCACATGGCGGAGGCTCATTTCCATATATATTACCGCGGATCGATCAGGGATGGGAAGTATGGCCTGATTTAAGAAAAACATCAATGCCGCCAAGCTATTATGCGCAAAAGTTTTATTTCGATTCACTGAACTATGATACCCGGAATATCCAGTATCTGATTGACCGTTTTGGATATAAGAAAGTGCTGATGGGTTCCGACTATCCATTTTTATTGAGAGAAAAGCCTCCAGGTCAAGTGATTGATGACACTCTAAATCTATCAGATGAAGTAAGAGCGAATCTTCTAGGGAGAAATGCATTGAGGTTTTTAAATTTGGAATCACGAGGGGAGAAGCATGGAAAATCAGATAAAAGCACCAGAACAAGTCCTTGAAGAACTTGGAATCAAGCTTGAGCCGCCAAGGGAAGCGGTCGGCAACTACGTTAGCCACGTCCGGGTGGGAAATTTGATTTTCACATCCGGACAAGGTGTTGATGAATATCACGGCAAGCTTGGCAAAGAGCTGACGGAAGAGGAAGGGTATCAGGCAGCGAGGCAGTCAATGATTAATCTTCTGAGGGTACTGAAGGATGAGCTTGGAGAACTATCCAGAGTGAAGAAGGTAATCAAAATTCTCGGAATGGTTAATTCAGCCGAAAATTTCACAGGACAGCCCAAAGTATTGAATGGCGCATCAGACCTGCTTGTGGCCGTATTTGGAGAGAGGGGCAGACATGCTCGGTCAGCAGTGGGAATGGCCCAGCTTCCAAATAACACTGCAATTGAAATTGAAATGATTGTGGAAATACAAGATTGAGGCACTTGAACTAAGCGGGTGTCTCAAAAGGGAGAGGGATGTTTCATGCAAGCAGCAAAAGATAGTATAAATACAACTAAATCAATAGATTGCCGGCACTTTATTAACGGGGAATTCCTGAATCCAGATCAATCCAAGACTTTTGACAATATCAATCCCGCAACGGAAGAAATACTTGGATGGGTTGCAGAAGGAGGAAAAGAGGAGGTGAATCAGGCTGTTTCTGCAGCAAGGCATGCGCTTAAAGGTCCTTGGAAATCTTTTACCGATAATGAACGCTCTGCGGTTCTAAGGCGAATCGGCGATCTCATTTTGGAAAAGAAAGAAGAACTGACAATGTTGGAAACCCTTGATACAGGGAAACCATATAGCCTTGCACTGGAAATGGATATCAAGCGTTCAGCTCACAATTTCCACTTTTTTGCGGACTATATCACTACACTTGGTAATGAATCCTTCAATCAGAACAACATTGCACTTCATTATTCCATTAGGCGACCCGTAGGAGTGGTAGGAATGATCAATCCTTGGAATTTACCTTTGCTATTGTTGACATGGAAATTGGCACCATGCCTGGCAGCTGGCAATACAGCGGTTATGAAACCGGCTGAACTGACACCGATGACAGCGACAAAGTTAATGGAAATTTGTAAGGAAGCGGGAGTTCCCGATGGAGTTGTCAACCTTGTGCATGGATATGGTGTAAATTCAGCTGGGGCTGCTCTCAGTGAGCATCCGGACGTCGATGCGATAACATTCACTGGGGAAACAAAAACGGGAACGGCGATTATGAAAGCTGCCGCGCCCACGTTGAAGAAAATCTCTTTTGAACTGGGCGGGAAAAATCCGAATATTGTGTTTGCAGACTCGAATCTTGATGAAGTAATCGAAACGACATTGAAATCAAGCTTCATGAACCAAGGTGAAGTTTGTTTATGTGGATCAAGAATCTATGTTCAGCAGGGATTGTATGACGAATTCCTAGAAAAGATGGTCGAGCGAACAAAAAAATTAAAAGTCGGGGATCCGTTTGATTCCGAAACGGAAGTAGGAGCTGTAATAGGAAAAGAACATTATAAAAAAGTGATGAGTTACATTGACCTGGCGAAAGAAGAAGGAGCGAAAATATTAACTGGAGGAAGAAGAGCCGGACAGTTTGACAAAGGTTTTTTCATTGAGCCGACAATTATTGCCGGAGTTACGCGTGAATCCCGTTGTGTACGGGAAGAAATTTTTGGTCCTGTGGTAACGGTCATGCCTTTCGAAACGGAAGAAGAAGTACTGGAGCATGCTAATGATACTCATTACGGACTGGGGGCAACGATCTGGACCAATGATTTAAGGAGAGCGCATCGTGTCGCTTCTAAAATAGAGGCGGGCATTATCTGGGTGAATACCTGGTATTTGCGTGATTTGCGCACACCTTTTGGTGGTATGAAGCACAGTGGCATCGGCCGTGAAGGCGGTTCTCATAGTTTCGAATTTTACAGTGAACTGTCTAACGTCACGATTAAATTATAAAGAAGGAGGGAAGCAACATGAACGTTAGTTTAACAGAATGGTCTGCCAGGTTTTTGAATGCGGAAAAAACAGGAATAGGGATTTCGGCCCCCACCAATGAAATTCCGGATTTGGATGTGGAGGATGCCTACCAAATTCAGCTTGAAACCATTCGAAGGAAAACCCAGTCCGGTCTGGAAGTATCAGGTAAGAAAATAGGCTTGACTTCAAAGGCTATGCAGGAGGTTCTGGGAGTGAATGAGCCAGATTACGGACATTTACTTGATGCAATGAAAATAGAAAATGATGGCTGTATTTCGAGTCTGCGGTTGATCCAACCGAAAGTGGAGGCAGAAGTAGCTTTTATTTTAAAGAAAGATCTACATGGTCCCAATATTACGGTTGATGATGTAATCGAAGCCACTGATTATGTGGTTGCTTCGATCGAAGTGGTTGATAGCAGGGTGATGGACTGGAAGATTAAACTTCCGGACACTGTGGCGGATAATGCATCATCGGGCCTTTATATTTTGGGAGATCGCAAAATTCACTTGAGTGAAATCGACCTTCCTTCCATTCGAATGAGCCTATATAAAAATGGCCAATTCATGAACCAAGGAACAGGTGAAGCAGTACTTGGAAATCCAGCAACGTGCGTAGCCTGGCTGGCAAATAAACTGCATGGGTTTAAAGGTTCATTGAAGGCGGGCGAAGTAATTTTGTCCGGTGCATTATCCGCAGCAATCGAAGCGAAACCAGGTGACCGTTTTTCTGCTGACTTTGGAGAAAAACTTGGAAAGGTCTCGGTTAATTTTGAGTGAAAGGAGCCCAGCGGCCTTGAAAAAATTAAAAGTGGGCATTATTGGATCAGGGAATATCGGCACGGACTTAATGATGAAAATTCATCGGTCGGATGTTCTCGAAATGTCGGTAATGATTGGTATCGACACGAAATCAGAGGGTTTGAAGAAGGCTAGGATGTACGGACATCATGTCATTGAAAATGGCATGGATGGTTTTTTGGAAAGGCCGGAGCTTGCTGACATTTTATTCGATGCCACATCTGCGAAGGCGCATGTTTATCACTGCAAAGCCTTGAAAAAGATGAACAAGAAGCTGATAGACTTGACACCTGCCGCAATCGGACCGTTTATCGTTCCTTCCGTGAATTTAAAAGAAAATTTGAATGAGGCGGTTGTTAACATGATTACATGCGGCGGTCAGGCGACAATCCCCATCGTACATGCGATAAGTCAAGTGGCACAGGTCGAATATGCCGAAATAATAGCGACGATTTCCAGCAGGAGTGCCGGTCCGGGAACCCGTGCCAATATTGATGAATTCACCCAAACGACGGCAAGGGCCTTGGAACGGGTGGGTGGAGCGAAAAAAGGAAAAGCTATCATTCTGCTAAATCCGGCCGAACCGCCACTCATCATGAGAGATACCATTCATTGTCTGCTTCAATCGGATTCCTTTGATGTGGAAGAATTAACAACGTCCATAAATAAGATGGCGGAAAAAGTATCTGAATATGTTCCAGGATACCGCTTGAAGACAGAGCCGATATTTGATGGGAATCAAATAACAGTTTTTCTTGAAGTGAAAGGGTTAGGGGATTTTCTCCCTGTATATGCAGGTAATTTGGATATAATGACGGCTTCAGCAGTAAAAGTAGGGGAAGAAATCGCTAAAAGCCAATTCGAACAATATGTTTGAAAAAGGTAATCGGAACTGTAAAGGTGGGGTTCATTTGCGTAAAGATGTATTGGTGACTGAAGTTGCATTGCGGGATGGGAGCCATGTAGTGGCACATCAATTCACCATCGATCAAGTAAAGAACATGACTGGGAAACTTAGTGCTGCAGGTGTCCCTTATATTGAAGTGTCGCATGGAGATGGCCTGGGAGGATCATCCTTACAATATGGTTTTTCAAAAGTGAATGATATTGAATTGGTGGAAGCCGCTGTTGAAGCTGCAGGCCAATCCGTTATTTCAGTACTTTTAATCCCTGGTATAGGGACGATCGACCAATTAAGGGAAGCTGCTAAAGTTGGGGCGAAAATGGCGCGGATTGCAACCCACGTAACGGAAGCGGATGTTTCAAAGCAACATCTGGAAGCTGCGAAACATCTCGGTATGGAAGCAATCGGGTTTTTAATGATGTCTCACATGGCATCACCGGAAAAACTTCTTGAACAAGCCATATTAATGGAATCCTATGGAGCGGATGCTGTGTATGTTGTTGATTCCGCAGGATCTTTTTTGCCCCAGGATGTGAAGACGCGGATCCGGTTATTAAGATCAAAGCTGAATATCGATATCGGTTTTCATGCTCATAATAACTTATCGCTCGCAGTGGCAAATTCGCTTATGGCAATTGAAGAAGGGGCGAATAGAATCGATGGCAGCATCCGCTGTCTCGGCGCAGGTGCTGGTAATACCCAGACCGAAGTGCTTGTTGCCGTTCTGGATAGGATGGGAATCCGTACCGAAATTGACTTATATAAAATGCTCGATCTTTCGGAGGAAGTTGGAAATACAATCATGCCCAAGCCCCAGGAAATAACAGACTCGAGTTTAATCATGGGTTATAGCGGCGTGTACTCCAGCTTTTTATTGCATGCAAATAAAGCGGCGAAAAAGTATGGAGTTGATGCCCGGGATATTTTGAGGGAGCTTGGTCGACAAAAAGTGGTTGGCGGTCAGGAAGATACCATAATTGAAGTAGCTGAGCAAATGGCGTTTCAGAAAGAAGGGACTTTAAGATGAAACTAGATCAACTAGCAAAACGGGTAGCCGAATCGCAAAAAAGCGGACGTGAAATGGATAAGCTTACATTATCCAATCCTGAACTAACAGTAAATCAAGCATATGAAATTCAGAAGTTGAGCATAAATGAGACGATCACTGGTGATAACAGATTCATCGGGTGGAAGATGGGCTTGACGAGCAAAGCCAAACAACAGCAAGTAGGGGTGGAGGAAGCAATCTATGGCAGGTTGACATCTGCAATGGAACTAACTAAACCAGAATTAAAAATTAGGGAACTCATTCATCCGAGAGTGGAACCTGAATTTGCTTTTTTGTTCAAGGACGAACTGAAAGGTGCAAATATAACGGCGAAAGATGTCTGGCCGGCTGTAGAATGTGTATTTCTTGCACTAGAAGTTATTGACAGCCGTTATAAAAATTTTTCTTTTACACTTACCGATGTAGTAGCGGATAACGCATCCTCAGCCAAAATCCTGCTTAGCAATCAAGCTTATTCTCCGTACCACACGGACTGGGCTCAAGCAGAAGTTACCCTTTATCAAAATGGTGAAATGCAAAAGAGGGGTCTTGGAGAAGCTGTACTCGATCATCCAATTCACTCGATTGTGGAACTTGTCAAAATGATAAGCCGTGAAGGACTGTCCATTCAGGCTGGAATGATTGTATTGGCAGGCGGAATTACAGATGCCGTTTCCATACAGGCAAACGATGAAATTATAGCAGATTACGGTGAACTAGGGAAACTGACATTACATGTTATATCTTGAAATATGGCAAAGGGGAGGGGATTAATTGCGTGAAGTTAATGCTTCGGAAGTGGTAGGTAATAGTAGATTTGGCCGTTTTCATTTAATGGTCTTTATGTGGTGTTTGTTCGCAATTACCTTCGATGGATTTGATATAGCCATGTACGGAGTTGGTTTACCTTTGATGATGGAGGAATGGAACTTGACGCCCGTCGAAGCTGGCGGAATAGCAAGTTATTCATTGTTCGGAATGATGGTGGGAGCCCTCATTTTTGCACCCCTTGCGGATAAACTAGGAAGAAAAAAAGTGCTTGCCATTTGTATATGTTTATTCAGTGTTTTTACATTACTTTCAAGTTTTGCCCTGAATCCTGCCTTTTTCTCGGTTATGCGATTTATAGCAGCCTTGGGAATGGGAGGATTAATGCCAAATGTCATCTCCTTAATGGCGGAATACTCACCCAAAAAGAATAAGGTGCTCATTGTAACCACTATGTACTGTGGTTATTCTGTCGGAAGCATACTTGCTTCTTTAATTGGAATGTATGTGATGGAACAAATGAGTTGGAGGGTTTTATATTGGATAGGGGCTCTTCCCTTACTGGCACTGCCATTCTTCATGAAGCAATTTCCTGAATCGCTTTCCTATTATGTTATTCGAAAACAAGGAGCAAAGCTTGCTGGAATTCTGAATCGCATTGACCCAGACGGCGACTATAAAGAGTCGGACGATTATGAGTTTGCCAAAGTCCAAGAAAGGGCAAAGGGCTTTCCAGTCAAGAAACTCTTTGAAAATAAGCGTACTCTTAGCACATTTGCTTTTTGGGTAGCTGCCTTTAATTGTTTACTTATGGTATACGGACTCAATACATGGTTACCCAAAATCATGCAGCAGTCCGGATACGGCCTTTCATCCAGTTTATCTTTCAATCTTATATCGGGAATAGGACAAATTGGCGGATCGATAATTGGAGGGTACTTAGTTGGGAAAATAGGCCATAGAAGAGTACTTGTATCCCTCTGTGCCATAGGTACGGTCTGTTTTGTCATATTAGGATTGACCTCAAATGCAGTAGCATTATATGTTCTGATCGCTTTTGGAGGTGCCTGTACAGTTGGCACGATGAATTTGGCCAATACGTATATTTCCGAGTATTATCCGCGTGAGATAAGGACCACCGGGATAGGTTGGGCCTTGGCTTTTGGTAGAATTGGAGCGATTGTTGCCCCTACATTAATAGGATTATTGCTGGCTGCAAACTATTCGCCACAAAATGCATTTATGGCCTTCACAGTCCCGAGCATAATGGCTGCCCTGGCGTTACTCGTTGTGAAAGAAAGGTATGGCAGCTATGATAAACCGCAGATCGAGGACAATATAAAACTAAAAGCAACATCGAATGTATAATATTGTTCTTTAGTAGATGACCTAAATGTCAGCGGACAGTCATGCAACTGTTCCCTGACATTTAGGTTATTTTTTAGAAAATAAAAGAATTCACGAGTAAATCGGCCAAACTCACGAGTAAATCGGGTGAATTCACGAGTAAATCGGCCAAACTCACGAGTAAATCGGGTGAATTCACGAGTAAAACCGCCAAACTCACGAGTAAACCAGTTGAACTCACGAGTAAACCAGTTGAATTCACGAGTAAAATCTTAACTCGCCTTTTACATTGCCAGTGCTGCTGCCTATTTCGTTTCGGAAGATGCAGGGTATATTACGGGGCAAACTCTTTCCGTAAATGGTGGATTAACAATGGTTTAATCAATCAAGTTAGGTGGTTATGCAAGATTGAAAGGCTAGTAAATTTAAAGCATTAGATTGAAAACTTTTTCTAATACGTTTGACAATTGGATTTATCGTGTTAATATAAAGGCAAATGAAAATTAAATATACAATTTGTACCACTAGGGGTGCTTTATAGGTAAAAGTTGATTTTACCGCAGAAGCTGAGATTAAAGTATGACTTTAAGACCCTTAGAACCTGATCTGGTTTATACCAGCGTAGGGAAGTGGGGTCTGGAACAATACGTTTCTGTATTTTTCAAGTACAACCACTTTCTTTACGTTTAAGAAAGTGGTTTTTTGTTTGCAAAAAAAGGGGGATAAAAGGTTTTTTTTCGTAACATTTCTTGAAAAATATTATTTGGAGGTAATGGACATGAAGTTTTCAGAGGAAATTCGTCAGGAAGCTGATCATATTTGGGAAGCTAGTTTTAATCACCCGTTTGTTGCAGGAATAGGAGATGGCACATTGCCATTGGAGTGTTTCCGCTTTTATGTCATGCAAGATGCCTATTATTTATCCCATTTTGCCAGGGTTCAAGCTTTAGGGGCAGTCAAAGCTACAGATTTACATACAACAAGCAGGCTTGCCGGCCATGCACAAGGAACATATGAAGCGGAGTTGAAGCTTCATGAGAATTTTTCTGAGAGATTAGGCATCACAAAAGAAGAACGGGATAATTTCAAACCTGCCCCGACTGCTTATGCTTATACTTCCCACATGTATCGTGCGGCTTATTCGGGACATTTAGGGGATGTTATTGCAGCTATCTTGCCGTGTTACTGGCTGTATTATGAAATAGGTGAAAGACTGCAAGGGTGCATTCCGGAAGAGCCGATTTATCAAGAATGGATAGCGGCTTACGGAGGGGAGTGGTTCCGTACTTTGGTGGAAGAACAAATTGCCAGGCTTGATGAAATTGCTGAAAAAGTGACAGACGAAGATAAGGAAAGAATGAAAGAGCATTTTATCCTCAGCAGCCAATATGAATACTCATTTTGGGAAATGGCTTATCGTTTAGAGACATGGCCTGTGCATAAGGAAACACTAGAAGTATAAAGGGGAATGAAACAATGAAAAAAGGATTGAAATTAACGGACATATTGGTCACGATCGTAATTGCGGTAGCATTTGGAATCGTTTATATCCTTTGGGGTTCGATTTATTATTCAGTTAAACCATTAGGGTTACATCTGGATCAACTTATTTATGGAATGTGGTTTATAGCTGGCCCCGTCGCCTTTTTAATTTTACGGAAACCGGGTGTGGCACTTTTGGCGGAGATAGCTGCAGCTTCCGGGGAGTTCTTTCTTGGTTCACCATGGGGGCTGACCGTACTGTTATATGGGGTGGTACAAGGTTTGTTCGCGGAACTGGTGTTCATGGCGTTCAAATATAAAAAATTCAATATGCCGGTGGCCGTTTTAGCTGCGATAGCTTCCTGCCTGGCATCAGTTATCATGGATTTTGCATACGGGGAAATAGGTGCGCTTTCAACTTGGAATCTATCGTTATTCATGATAGCGAGGTTTGTGGGTTCCATATTCTTTGCAGGAGTGACTGCCTATTATCTAGTTAAAGTCCTGGAAGCAACAGGAGTA
Source organism: Peribacillus sp. YIM B13472 (assembly GCF_042788005.1). NCBI lineage: Bacteria > Bacillati > Bacillota > Bacilli > Caryophanales > Bacillaceae > Peribacillus > Peribacillus sp. YIM B13472. Next base: position 94,676 of record NZ_JBHZPG010000004.1, on the reverse strand, counting down.
ACTAATCTTGTGCGTCCGGTTTCAAATAAAGATTATGCAGAACTGGATCAAAAGTAGAGGTTGAGGGCCATGGAACCAATCGTTTCTGTTGAAAAGTTAAGAATGAAATTTCCCGGTGATGAATCTTTGATATTCAAGGACCTATCATTATCGTTCGATCAAGGAGAAAAAGTGCTATTGTTGGGACCATCAGGATGTGGTAAGTCGACTCTTTTACAAGTGTTAAGTGGATTGATTCCGAATTCCATCGAAGTACCGATGAAAACGGAGAAATTGAAATGCCCTTCTTCGTGGGGGTATGTTTTTCAAGACCCTGATAGTCAGTTTTGCATGCCATTTGCCGATGAGGAAATTGCCTTCGTCCTTGAGAATCTTTCCGTCCCTAAAGAAGAAATGAAAGAGAAGATTCAAAATCATTTCCGTAAAGTAGGATTGAACCTGGGCCATACAAGTATTGAAACATTATCAGGCGGGATGAAACAACGTCTGGCAATCGCTTCAGTATTGGCCCTTGAACCAGAAGTGATATTTTTAGATGAACCAACCGCCATGCTTGATCCGGAAGGAACGAAAGAAATCTGGGAATTGTTGAAGGAAGTCGGACGAGACAAAACGGTTATTATCGTCGAGCATAAAATTGACCATGTTTTAGAATTCATCGAAAGAATCGTGCTTTTTAACGATGATGGTCAAATCATAGCTGATGGTCCAAGAGACACCATTCTTTCACTATATAAAAATGAAATGAAAGAACATGGAATTTGGTTCCCAGGTGTTTGGGATGAATATATACAGCAGTATGCACCGATTCGGGAACACCCATTTACAGATGATTCACCCCTTATGGATGTGCAAGGATTTCGCGGTTTTCGGAATAAAGAGGAGAAAATCATGATTGAAGAGCTGAAGGTCCATTCAGGTGAATGGATTGTAATCAGGGGTGAAAATGGCGCGGGGAAGAGTACTCTTTTGCATGCACTGATGCAGTTCATAAAAACGAATGGTAAGTATGAATTATTGGGAACACCGATTAAAAAGGTGAAAAATCCAACGGATCATATGACGTTTGTCTTTCAAAATCCTGAGTTTCAGTTCGTTGCAAATACTGTATATGAAGAGATTGCCTATTCATTGCGAATTGATAAAAGGCCGCAACAAGAAATAGATGAGAGAGTCCGCTCCTTGCTTAAAGTGTTCCGCCTGGAGGCACATCGGGATAAACATCCGTTTCAATTATCAATGGGTCAAAAGCGTCGCTTAAGCGTAGCCGCCTCAATCGTAATAGACAAAAAAATCATTCTCCTGGATGAGCCAACCTTTGGCCAAGATTCGAAAAATACCTTTGCATTACTGGAAAGGTTTGAGGAATATCGAAGACGCGGAATAACAGTGATCATGGTAACTCATGACGATCATATTTCAAAAAACTTTGCAACCAGGATCTGGACGGTTAAGGACGGAAACGTAATAAGTGATGAAAACATTGCGCAAGCCGGATTTTTGGAGACTAAAGTTTTATCACTATAAAAGGAGTGTCATGTAGATGAATGTTTCAAATGCAGAAACATGGCTCCATAGAATTAATCCAAGCCTTAAACTTGGTGTACTGATTGTGTTATGCATCGTGGCGTTATTCATTCATGACCTGAATTATATGATGAATATCACCATTGGCGTATTACTTTTATTTTTGTTTTTTACCGGGCATTCGATAAAACGAATCTTACTTTTGTCGATTCCCTTTTGTTTCATTTTTATATCCACCTCTTCTGCAATGATATTATTCGGGCAAGGTGAGACGCTTTGGTTTGAGTGGGGCCTAATATCGATTACGGAAGAAAGTTTCATGAGGGGATTACTGGTGGGCTTTCGAGCTTTGTTCTTTGCGGCCCTTGGTTTAACTTTTTCCTTAACGACAAGGCCAGTGAACTTGTTTTATTCGTTAATGCAGCAAGTTAAGCTTAAACCGAAATATGCCTATAGTTTCATGGCGGCATTAAGGCTGATTCCCATCATGATGGAGGAGTTCCAAACGATACGAAACGCGATGAAGGTACGCGGTTTCGAAAGGGGAAAAGGGATAAGATCGGTATATTTTAAAATGAAAGCCTATTCCATCCCGTTGTTATCGGGAAGCATCAGACGTGCTCACCGAATCGCGGTTGCGATGGAGGCAAAGCGATTTACAGACACTCGGGATCGAACATACTATTATGAATTTGGATTTTCAAAAAAGGATCATGGTTTCATTTTGTATTTTATCATCCTGCTGTTGGCCGGCTTTTATCTATCGATTCAATTCCCGTTAGTATCTATTTGATTTTATGAGATTGTAACTTTACTAGTTAGGGGTTCTTAGTATGATTGCACATGAATTGCATATTATTTCTACTGGGAAACAGCCAATTGAAAAGTTTGTGGAAATCGCTTCAAACATTCAGGAACATGTTGATTTCTTTTATCTAAGGGAAAAGCATATGAGTGCATCGGAACTCTATCGAGCAGTGACCCTATTACATGATAATAAGATTCCGCTTTCTAAGATCATCATTAATGACCGGGTGGATGTAGCTTGGGTACACAAAGTATTTGGTGTGCAATTGGCTTTTCATAGTTTAGATGCGGGAGTCGTAAAAGGAGCTTTTCCAGGGATGAATGTCGGCTGTTCGATCCATTCCATGGATGAAGCGAAAGCCGCATTCAGCAAAGGGGCCAATTCCGCGATTTATGGACATGTTTTTGAAACGGATTCAAAAATCGGACTTCCTCCTAAGGGAGTTGAGGAGCTTCATGCAATCACAAGAAGTGTCAATCTTCCGATTATTGCGATAGGCGGAATAACACCTTTCAATTGCCAAGTCGTGCTGGATGCGGGGGCACGCGGAATTGCCGTCATGTCAGGTGTGCTTGAAGCTGAAAATCCGGTTAGAGCCGTTAAAGAATATTCGAAGTCTTTGGGAAAGGAGACATAAGATGAATTCCATATATGATGCAATCATTGTTGGGGGAGGAGTAATAGGTGGATCTATCGCTTTTCAATTAGCCAAGCGAGGTAAAAAGGTCCTTTTATTGGAAAAGGATAGACTTGCCAGTAAAGCATCGAGTGCTGCAGCCGGGATGTTAGGGGCACAAGCCGAGTTGGATGCTGATAACCCGCTTTTTACATTGGCAAGCCGAAGCAGGGGGATGTTTCCTGCACTGGCGGAAGAATTAAAAGACATAAGTGGAATAGACATCGAATTAGTGAACAAGGGCATGTTTAAGGTGGCGCTAACGAAAGATCAGGTAGCCGAGTTGAAGAACATGATCAGAGTCCAGCAAGATGCGGGACTTGAGGCTGAATGGCTATCGACTGCCGAAATAAGGAAAACGGAACCGCTTCTATCGGATGAGATTAAGGGGGCCATGTTCATTCCGAAGGATGGACAAGTTTCGGCCACTAGGCTGTCACTCGCTTTTACTGAATCTGCAGCTGCCCTTGGTGTAGATATAAAGGAATTTGTTCATGTCTCCGATTTAATTACGGAAAACGGATGTGTGACGGGAGTGGTCACGAACATAGGTGGATTTTCAAGTGAAAATGTCATCGTGGCAGGTGGGGCTTGGAGTGCTTTCCTCCTTGAAAAATCAGGGATGAGACTCGACAGTTATCCAGTAAAGGGTGAGTGCTTTTCCGTCCTGACCGATCGTCCATTGCTTGAAAAGACAATCTTCTCACATGGCTGTTATCTTGTTCCCAAAGTTGGCGGAAGAATCATTGTCGGGGCAACGGTTAAAGCGAACACTTTCGATCAAAAGGTAAGTCTTGACGGAATCTCTACCTTAATAGAAAAGGCAACGCAATTGCTTCCGGCGATTAAAGGAACCGAATTGGAAAAGACATGGGCAGGTATACGCCCCCAAACTGGGGACGGCTTGCCGTACTTTGGTGAACATCCAGCATGCAAAGGACTATTCATTGCAACGGGGCACTACAGGAATGGCATCCTGCTGTCTCCAATTACAGGTTTACTTATAGCTGATCTTTTAGAAAGGAAAACAAATGCCGAATGGTCCGCTTTTCGATTGGATCGTTCGATACAGACCCTTTATTCTTAATGGAGGTGGATGAAGTGGAATTGATTATTAACGGGGAAAAAATACGGATTCCTGCTAATGAATCAACAGTTACAGGGCTTTTGCAACACTTTGATTTACATCAAAAAGTGGTGATTGTTGAATTGAATGATGAAATAATAGCAAAAGAAAGTCTTAGTGAAACACTTTTGTCAAATGGTGACAAGGTAGAGATTGTACATTTTGTAGGAGGCGGATGATATGTTAAAGATAGGTTCTTATGAATTTTCTTCAAGATTGTTATTAGGTACAGGAAAGTATCCCAATTTCGATGTTCAAAAGCAATCAGTGGAGGTTTCGGAGGCGGAAATATTAACGTTTGCGGTCCGGAGAATGAACATTTTTGAAGCCAGTCAGCCCAATTTTTTAGAAAAACTTGATTTGAAAAAATACACACTCCTTCCCAATACAGCAGGAGCTAAAACAGCCAAGGAAGCAGTGCGCATTGCCCATCTTGCAAAGGCATCTGGCTTATGTGACATGATTAAGGTAGAAGTCATTGGCTGTCAAAAAACACTGCTGCCTGATCCGATTGAAACCTTAAAAGCTGCTGAAGAATTAGTGAAACTGGGATTCACCGTTTTGCCCTATACTTCGGATGACGTGTTGCTCGCTAAGCGCCTGGAAGAAGTGGGGTGCCATGCAATCATGCCTGGCGCTTCACCAATTGGCTCTGGTCAAGGCATTATAAACCCACTGAACTTACGATTCATCATGGAACAATCAGAGGTTCCGGTAATTGTCGATGCAGGGATTGGAACGCCCTCCGATGCGGCAATCGCCATGGAATTAGGGGCGGATGGCGTATTGCTTAACACTGCTGTTTCCGGCGCAAAAGACCCCGTCAAAATGGCGAAAGCAATGAAACTTGCCATTGAGGCAGGTCGATTAGGGTATGAAGCAGGAAGAATCGCAAAAAATGATTACGCGATAGCAAGCAGCCCAGTTGAAGGATTGAGCATTGGATGAATGAACGTTATTCACGTCAAGAACTTTTTGGCCCAATAGGGGAAGAAGGGCAATTGAAAATTCGCAAAAAACACGTTTTGGTTATTGGAGCGGGTGCTCTCGGTACGGGAAGTGCAGAAGGCCTTGTACGAGCAGGAATTGGGAAACTCACCATTGTGGACAGAGATTATGTAGAGTGGAGCAACCTTCAAAGACAACAGCTTTATTGTGAAGATGATGCACAAAAAAGAATACCGAAAGCAGTGGCAGCGAAGAATCGTTTGATTGCGCTAAATTCGGACGTTATCGTAAAATCGCATGTGGCGGATGTTTCGGTTGATGAACTGGCGAAGCTTGTTGAAGGCGTGGATTTAATATTGGATGCCACAGATAATTTCGATACCAGGATGCTTATAAACGATACTGCGCAAAAATATAAAATACCTTGGATTTACGGGGCCTGTGTAGGGAGTTATGGGATAAGTTACACGGTGATCCCAGAGGCGACCCCATGTTTGAATTGTTTGCTGGAAACGGTTCCAATGGGAGGGCTGACATGTGATACGGCGGGAATCATCAGCCCTGCTGTTCAAACGGTCGTTGCCCATCAAATGACGGAAGCATTGAAAATCCTTGTGGAAGATTATGAATCACTAAGAAACAAAATCGTTTCATTTGATCTTTGGAAAAATGAACATTCATCCATAAATGTAGCGCAATTAAAAAAAGATGCTTGTTTGTCATGCGGGTCAAATCGAACGTACCCCCATCTCTCCTATTCAAATCGAACGAAAACAGCCGTTTTATGCGGAAGGGATTCTGTCCAGATTCGGCCGGCGATGAATCTTGAAAGAGACTTAGCGGAAATCGAAAAAAATCTTCTCGCACAAGGTGGTAAGATCGATAGGAATCCTTATTTACTTTCATTTACGATCGGAACCCATCGGTTGGTCGTTTTTAAAGATGGACGGGCGTTGATTCATGGAACAAAAGATATTGCAGAAGCAAAAACGTTATATCATCGTTATATTGGCTGAACTGTAATAATGGAATGACAAAGACTTAAACGTTAAAATCCGTGGCCCTTATAATAGGAAGGTATCGAACATTTTTCTTGTGGCTCATTGCTGCACAAATATGAAACGAAAGCGGTGTCTGCCTTTACTGGGCGGCACCGCTTTGTTTTGGAATGTTTATAAAAGCTGCCTACATATCATGACTGCTATTATGCTTCTGACGGGAGTGCTGTCTGTTTTTTACCTTATGTGAACCGCTTAACGGTGCAGGCTGACCTGGGTTATTACCTTTAGGTGCATTTTTTCGAATATCTTTACCATCGTTTTTGTTCATGTGCGATCCCTCCTATCTCTTAAGATAATCAGTCCGTGAAATTTTATTCACATACATATATTTGCAAACCTCGTACATGCTATGGATGGACACTAATTAAGGAGCTGAAACAAATGCAGGATAAACAGGATAAGCGAAGGACTTTCCAGGAAGCCCAGCAAAGTTATCAACAAGTATTTGATGTATACTCATCCATTGAGAAGAACGCACCGAATTACGGAACGGAATTGAAACACGTAAAGCAGGAAGTGAACGAGGCCTATCAGCAAATACAATCCGCTTTAGTCACCGCTTCCGAACATCAGAAAGAACAATTGAAAAAATTTGAACAGGATATTCAGGCAATCGTCAATGAGGTCAATTCAGAGGACTATTGAGTGACAGGTTCCATCATCGTGAGTTCAGGCGCTTTACTCGTGAGTATTTCGCGTTTTACTTATGCGTTTTTAGAATGGAATAGGCTTTTTGAAAAATGCAGTACATCTGCCATTTCAAAAAGCCTATCCTATTTAAAGCCTAGGAATGAGGGAAATCATTGGTTTTTCTTTCTTTTTTTATTATTTTGCCTTTGCATTTCCGATAATGGCGGTTCATTTCCCATTTCATCATTGTATCCTGTTCCATTACCTTGCGCTTTTGCAGCATTCATACCTGGTATAACATGATTTGCCTTTTGTTTTGTCATTTCGACACCTCCACCCATAGAATGCGATAATGTTGAATGATTATGTATGAAGTGCTAATATGTTTTGCTGGAATAATTTATCAGGCTACAAATTGGGGTATTTTCAATAAAATCCATATCAGTAAGGCTTCCTAAATGCACTTTAATATGTGGGGAATTTTTTTCTATAAGAGAAACTTATCAAAAACAATAACTTTCTTGTTATTTACTTATACTCGTTTCTATATTAGTATTAAGTTGAAGGAAGAGTTAGGGTGGGAGAAGAGAGAGAAAATTCGACAAACTAACTTTTTTACTTATATTTATAGTAAACATGGTTTCAGTGAACCAGGTTTTACTTTTATGTGCAGAATAAGTTCTGACAGTTTAATAGGGGGTAATATTCATGACGAAAAATGACGTATACCAAGCGCGTAAGTCCTTTGAAATTGAAGGGCAACGCTACAACTACTACAGCTTAGACGCTATTGAAAAAGCAGGGGATGGCAAAGTATCACGCCTTCCATATTCCATTAAAGTATTACTTGAAGCGGTACTTCGCCAAGTGGACGGAAGAGTAATCACAAAAGAACACGTTGCGAACCTTGCTAAATGGGGAACAAGCGAGCAACAAGATATAGATGTTCCGTTCAAGCCATCACGTGTAATCCTACAAGATTTCACTGGTGTTCCCGTTGTTGTTGACTTAGCTTCTTTACGTAATGCTTTCGCAGCACTTGGTGGAGATCCTGACAAAATCAACCCGGAAATCCCGGTTGACCTTGTAATTGACCACTCTGTACAAGTTGATAAAGCAGGTACAATGGATTCCCTTGATGCCAATATGGATCTTGAATTCGAACGTAATGCAGAGCGTTACCAGTTCCTAAGCTGGGCTCAAAAATCATTCAACAACTATCGTGCAGTTCCACCGGCAACTGGTATCGTTCACCAAGTTAACCTAGAGTACCTTGCAAATGTGGTTCATGCTGTTGAAACTCCAAACGGCGACTTCGAAGTATTCCCTGATTCTGTTTTCGGTACAGATTCACATACTACAATGATCAACGGTATTGGTGTTCTTGGTTGGGGTGTCGGCGGTATCGAAGCAGAAGCAGGCATGCTTGGACAGCCTTCTTACTTCCCAGTTCCAAAAGTGGTTGGTGTTAAACTGACTGGCGAACTTCCTAAAGGTACAACAGCTACTGACCTTGCATTGAAAGTAACACAAGTTCTTCGTGCACACGGCGTAGTTGGTAAATTCGTTGAGTTCTACGGCCCAGGAGTAGGATACCTTCCACTTGCTGACCGTGCAACAATCGCTAACATGGCTCCTGAATACGGTGCTACAGTTGGTTTCTTCCCTGTTGATGCAGAAGCGATCGATTACATGCGCTTAACAGGCCGTGATGAAAAACAAATTAAAGTCGTTGAATCATACTGCAAAGAAAATGGATTGTTCTACTCACCTGAAAACGAAGATCCAGCATACAATGATGTTGTGGAAATCGACCTTTCAGCAATTGAACCAAACCTTTCAGGCCCTAAACGCCCGCAAGATTTGATTCCACTTTCTCAAATGAAAAAATCTTTCCATGACGCTATCAATGCACCTATGGGCAACCAAGGTTTTGGCATGGACAATGCTGAATTGGATAAAGAAGTAACTGTTAAATTTGCCGATGGTAAAGAAACGGTAATGAAAACAGGTGCGATTGCCATTGCTGCAATCACAAGCTGTACGAACACTTCTAACCCATATGTTATGCTTGGAGCGGGTCTTATTGCTAAAAAAGCAGTTGAAAAAGGCTTGACTGTTCCGGAATATGTAAAAACATCGTTGGCACCAGGTTCTAAAGTTGTTACTGGTTACCTTCGTGATGCTGGTCTTCAACCGTACCTTGACCAATTAGGATTCAACGTAGTTGGTTACGGTTGTACTACATGTATCGGTAACTCAGGTCCATTGGCTGACGAAATCGAAGCAGCTGTTGCTGAAGCAGATCTTCTGGTAACATCAGTACTTTCAGGTAACCGTAACTTTGAAGGGCGTATTCACCCACTTGTGAAAGCAAACTATCTTGCTTCGCCTACTTTGGTTGTAGCTTATGCTCTTGCTGGAACTGTGGACTTTGATCTAAACAACGATTCACTTGGTAAAGACAAAGATGGTAACGATGTATACCTTGCTGATATCTGGCCATCACAAGAAGAAGTTAACGCTGCTGTTAAAGCAACAGTTACACCTGAGTTATTCCGTAAAGAATACGAAACGGTATTCAACGATAACAAACGTTGGAACGAAATCCAAACTAGCAACGAAGCGATTTATGCTTTCGATTCTAAATCAACATACATTCAAAATCCTCCATTCTTTGAAGGATTATCACCAGAACCTGGTTCAGTTAACCCACTTTCCGGTTTGCGTGTAGTTGGTAAATTCGGTGACTCAGTTACAACTGACCACATTTCTCCTGCAGGTGCAATCGGTAAAGATACACCAGCTGGTATCTACCTTCGTGAAAACGGTGTGAAACCACGTGACTTTAACTCTTACGGTTCTCGTCGTGGTAACCATGAAGCGATGATGCGCGGAACGTTCGCAAACATCCGTATCCGTAACCAAGTTGCTCCAGGTACAGAAGGTGGATACACAACATACTGGCCAACAGGCGATGTAATGGCTATCTATGATGCTTGTATGAAATATAAAGCTGATGGAACAGGTCTTGCAGTAATCGCTGGTAAAGACTATGGTATGGGAAGCTCTCGTGACTGGGCTGCGAAAGGTACTAACCTTCTTGGCATCAAAACAGTCATCGCTGAAAGCTTTGAACGTATTCACCGTTCTAACCTTGCATTAATGGGTGTTCTACCACTTCAATTCAAAGAAGGCGAAAACGCTGAAACACTTGGATTGACTGGTAAAGAAGCGATCGCAGTTAAAATCGACGAAACAGTTAAACCTCGTGATATCGTAACAGTTACAGCTACTGATGAAGCTGGAAACGTAAAAGAATTTGATGTACTTGTTCGTTTCGATTCCGAAATCGAAATCGACTACTACCGTCACGGTGGTATCCTTCAAATGGTATTACGTAATAAATTAAAAGGCTAATTTCAGCTTTTAGGAAGCGGTAAACCTACTTGTCAGGTTTACCGCTTTTTTTGTGTCAAGTTTTTGAAACAAAGCGATATCATGATATGATTTGAAGGAATTACACTTTTCCGGATGTCCTTTTATTGTTAAGATGGAATAGGGAAGTTGTTCTATTTCTGGAAATGGACTAATATTTTTATTGTAATGGGACTAGGAGGACGAGTATGCTTAAAAAAATTATTGCTTCGGTGGCCTTACTGTCACTTATTACGGTAGCAATCGTGCAGGCGATGGATAATGAACCAAAGGGAAATGACGAAAAAGATGCTTTGGGCGGATTGAAAATTGGAGCTAAAGCACCAAATTTCTCCCTGAAAACTTTGGATGGGAAACAAGTTGAATTATCTGATTATAAGGGTAAAAAGGTAATGCTGAATTTTTGGGCAACGTGGTGTCCGCCTTGCAAGAAGGAAATGCCGGATATGGAGAAATATACACAGCAAGCTGGTGATGATGTCGTCGTACTTGCTGTCAATATTGACCCCGAAAATGATGTACAATCCTTTGTAGAGGATAATGGAATTACTTTTACAATACCGCTGGACAGTCAAAGTGCCAAGAATCCAGTGAATGAGCGTTACAAGATTCTTAGCATACCAACAACTTACTTCATCGACAAAGAAGGCATTATCAGGAATAAGGTAATTTCAGCCATGCAACTTAAGGATATGGAACGAAACATAAATAGTATGCAGTAGGGGAACCTTTATGAAGTCGGCAGACAGACGGACGGAACCTTTATGAGGTTCCGTTTTATTGTTTGTTAACAAAGTTGTCAAATTTTAATGAAAAAATCAAAAAATTTAAAAAATTATGGTTAATGTTTAGGAAAAAAGGGTTAAAGTATAGAGAGTGGAGAAAGGGAACTTTATCTGGTTAAAAATCTGATAATTGTGACAATTTTAGGAATGGAAACCATATAGTCATAATTTTACGTTAATTTGGCAATACTGAATAGTATATTAAAATAAGTAGGTGAAAAGCATGAAAAAAAGAAAAAGGTCATTTGAAGAATTAATTAAAGAAAACAAAAAGGAATTATTGATGGACGTTAAACAAATGGAAAGACTTGAAGAACGTCTTGAAAAAAAACATATGCAAAAGGCTGAATAAATTTTGCAAAAGATATATTAAAAAGAGCCAGTGCCATGAAGGTCCCTTCAAAGTGCTGGCTCTTTTTTCATGGCTTTCAAAAACTGGCATTCATGAATTTCCTCTTTTTTATCCATGATAAGAGAAGGAGGCGATAAAATGGGTAATCCAAAAAAAGATTCCAAACACTTTAGACCGAGCCATCATGGGACACAGCCAATAGCAGCGGGTGGGAATAACGGTAAGAAAATGCAGGACAAATCCGGCAAACATGCTCAGGTCATTCAAACTAAAGGCGAGTAATCCTTAATAAAGAAGTCGTAATAATATTATGTAAATAAAAATTCATGAGGTGAAATTAATGGGCTCTTATAAACACAATCAGGATAACCGTTTGGATAATGTTGAAAAAATTCAGGATGCGATTCAAAATACAGAAGAAAACATATCCGCTGCAAATGAAACGTTATCATTCTCTTCAGATGTGGAGAAACAGGCAATTGAGGCCAAAAATGACCGAAGAAGAAAGAGCATTGAAGGAATGAAAGAAGAAATGCAAGATGAACAAGAAGCTCGGGAAAGCGGTTATAGTAACGATAATATTTAAACGACTAAGTAAAGGGGAGAAAGAGACGCAAAATCTTTCTCCTCTTTGTTTTTCATGACAGGGAGGCAGTCAATCAAGACAGCTTAAATGAAATTGGCACATTTGTTATGGTAGAATGTTTATTGCAATAGAAATGAAAGTGGGGAAACAAAATGTTCATAGCTGAAAACGAAATTGAAGTGCGGTATGCAGAGACAGATCAAATGGGTGTTGTTTACCATGCGAATTATTTTATATGGATGGAACTAGGCAGGACAAAATTGATAAATGATTTAGGATTTTATTATGCTGATATGGAAGCGGATGGCATCCTCTCACCTGTTATGGATATTCAGGCTTCGTATAAAACCCCTGTTAGATATGGTGATAAGGTCAAAGTTAAAACCTGGATTGAAAAGTATGACGGCTTACGGGTCATTTATGGGTATGAGATCGTTAATGGGAAAAATGAAGTGGCGGCCACAGGTCATTCTTCCCACGTTTGCGTTAAAAAGGAGAGCTTCCGCCCGATATCCATTAAACGCATGTATCCTGAATGGCATGAGGCCTATGAGAAAAATAAAAAGCAAGATGAATTGGTTTAATTATATGTATTGAGGTGATCAAGAAATGGCTTTTGGGATTAAACGGGGAGACGTAGTAGCCTGGAAGCAGAAAATCGATCAAGGCCAAATAGCTTTTTTAACTCATTATTGGCTAGATGACCGATTTCCTGGTTGTAAGACGGTTACAAAAGTGGGATGCAAAGATTTACTGCGTTTATCGGAGTGGGGTAAGAAATACGGGCTTAAAAAAGAGTGGATTCACCACAGGAAGGATGGCTATTCTCATTTCGATCTTTTAGGGGACAAGCAAGCGGAAATTTTAAGGGCGGAAGATATAAAAGAGCGCCTGCTCGATTGAACAAGAAAAAAACAGCAGTTAACACCGCTGCTTTATTGTCAAGCACTCTTTTCATAGTGGAATTCCGGTTCAGTCAATTTTTCATTAAAAGTAATACGTAAATCCTGACCATCAAAATACCATAAATCCTTTTCTTCTACATAAAAATTAATCTCATTCATAGTTGTTACTGCTGCTGCAGTTTCAGGTTCTTCTTGCATGATACCTAATGAAAAGCCGCTTTGGACGGTACTATGCCCACCATATCTTACATAAAAGCGCAAATGAGAGCCTTCTTGAAGCCCCAGCTCATCAATATACCACTTAGCTGCTTGATCGGAAATGGTCAATTTCATATTAATTCTCCTTCCTAGAGGTTCGTTATTTAAGTATAAAGTAATTATGAAGTAGATGCGAATAATGTGCGTTTAAGAAAGGAAACAACCATGGATATTATATATAATATTTGTTTCATAACTCGAAAAAGATCCAACGAAGTTGAAGTGTTGATGCTATTTCGCCAAAAGAATCCGAATAGGCATAAATGGAATGGTATAGGCGGGAAAATAGAACAAGGTGAAACCATCGATGAATCGATGGAACGCGAAATTCTTGAAGAAACTGGATTGAAGGTAAGGGGGATGGCCTTTCGAGGGATCGTGACATGGAATCAAACGGGCGGAATGTATGTTTACAGAGCTGAAGAGGCAGGGGGCGGTCTATCTGCCTGTGATGAAGGGGAACTTGCCTGGAAGCCATATAAATGGGTTTTGGAGTCAAATGAAGTTGTGTCCAACATAAAGTATTATCTAAAAGATATATTACAGGATGAACCACCACTAGAGTTTGCCTGTACCTATGAAAATGAACACTTAATAACAGTCAAAAAGAAGCATTTGCCTGATTTGGCAAAAGAATTGATCTTCACCAATTGAAAACCGCCATGTGCGGTTTTTTTTCCTATTTTGATTCCTAGAATATTCGGGGAATTGGTATATTTAATGGGGTGAGCAAGATTCTGAAAATTATAAAGCTAAAAGCGAAATACCATCTAATTAATTTCCATATACAGAGGGAGATGATGATTTGCGGAAAACGGAGCTGTTAAAAAGCTGGTGCTGCTTTCATTTTTGGCTCAAAAGGATATGTATAGGTATGAGATGATCGAACAGCTAAAAAACAGTTAAGTGATGGTTATTTACATTATAAAAGAAGGCATGCTATATCCAGCTTTAAAAAGGATGGAAGAGAAAGAGCATTTAAATAGTTAACGGCAGGATTCCTTAGAAGGACTGAAAAGGAAATATAATTATGCGACGAAATTGGGTATTGCTCAGTTTCAAGATCAATGGGCAGAATGGAACGCCTTTCAAGATATGCTCCGTAGGGTCTTTTCGTACACATATGAGTGCGCACAAAAATAGCTGCAGATTCCTGCAGCTATTTTGTATTTTCTTTTGCTTCTGCCTCGGCAAGCTTTTTCAGCAAGATGGGTGTAGGCATATGCATGATTTGCTCTAAAGGCAAGTTTAGTGACTTTGATAACTTTAAAGCGGTTTCCGGTGATATTTGCAATGGCTTCATGGCACTTTCTCCTAACGATATTTAATAACTATTTACAGTGTAGCCTCTGTTCTACTTTTATTCAATCCTTACTTGACCATTTCTCCATTAAACGAAATCCATACTATTCCTTTCATGGGAAGTTAATGTGGAAATGATCTAGGTCCTTTCACCTTGGCGAAAAAATTAAAATGAGGCCAGAATAAAAATATACGTAGTCTAAATGGATATATAGACACATGTCAAGTTGATGGGATATCTTGGATGCGCCTTATGTGAGTTACAAAATCAGGGGGAGTGGGAGATGGGGATTTTCAAGAAAGCGAAACCGGAAAAAGCAATTTGGTTTCAAAAAGCAAAAGAAACAGATGGCTTATCGTAATGGATTTGCGGTTTTGTCGAATAAAGTCAGGAATATTGCTGAACAGAATAAAAAATCAATAGCTGAAATAGATGCAATCGTGCAAACATCAAATCAGGGATTAGTGTCATTCATCCAGGAAATCGGAAATGCTACTGAAAAGGTTTCGAGGCATGCCAGAATAACACGGCAAATGAATTGTAGAATGGAAAATAGGCCCATGCATACGGGCCTATTTTCACTTGGATATGCGCATGTTCTTACAACCACTTTACCTTCGGTTCAGTTTTATCGATAATCCGCTTGATGTTTGCGCGATGCCGGTAAAAAATGAAGATCGTTATTATACTGATTACAATAATGAGCGGCAAATTTTTAATATGAAAAACTAAACTGTAGATGAGAGCAAGTAGACAAGCAATCATGGATGAAAGCGAGACATATTTGGATATGTATAAGGATATAAAGAAAATGATGACGGCAAAGACAAAAAGCCATGGTTCATAAGCAAGAATGACACCAGCGGAAGTTGCCACCGCTTTTCCGCCCCGAAAGTTTGCAAAAATGGGAAACATATGACCGATGACTGCAATAACTCCGGCTAGCAATAAATGCATGTCCACGCCTAGCATATACGGCAGAAAAGTTGCTAGGGTACCCTTAAGTATATCCATGATAGTAACGGTTAGCCCTGCCTTGACACCAAGTGTCCTGAAGGTATTTGTCCCGCCCAGATTTTTACTGCCATGCTCCCGGATGTCGATTTTGTAAAATGTTTTACCAATTATTAAACCGGAAGGAATCGAGCCGATCAGGTACGCAGCCAGTATAGTGATAAATGTAAGCATTCTATTACCCTTTCTTTTAAGAAAAATCTTCTTTTTTTACCACGTTTAAGGGTCGATTGTTCCCTTTTTCAAAAATAAACGTGTAGAAATAGCTTAAAACAGCCTTAAAATACCTGTTAAGCTTCTCTTATTGTAACATTTTCGTGACAAAATGGTACGGCTGTCCAAAAAAAATCCACTAAAAAAATGAATTTTCCTTGATGAACTTACATCTTTTGATATACGTTAAGGTCATGAAGGGTGAAAGGTTTACCCTTCCTTATTTTCGTCAATATAAAATGAAGGATGCCTCCTTGTATAAATTGTTACAATACGTGGTAGTCTGTATGAACATAAGAAAGTTAAGTGAGTCATGCCTTTTCGAAACTTTTTCTTTCTTGTATAATGGTTTTTCTTAATAATGTTAATAAACAGCTTTTGTCTGTAAAATACCTTTGTTAGGAATACTCTTTAGTCAAATATTACATTTTATTATAAAGGGGATTGAAAAGAATGATAGAAAATCCAAGCAGGGAAGAAATGGGAAAGATGTTGAAAAAATCGAAGCGCATCGCTGTCGTTGGTTTATCTAATAACCCTGAGCGTACTTCTTATATGGTATCGAAGGCCATGCAGGAAAGCGGATACGAAATCATCCCGGTAAACCCTGCTATATCTGAAGTGCTAGGTGTCAAAGCAGTTAAAGTCCTGAAAGATATTGAAGGGCACGTCGATATCGTCAATGTTTTCCGCCGTTCAGAGTTCCTTCCGGAGATAGCCAAGGAATTTGCAGAAATCGATGCAGATACCTTTTGGGCGCAGCTAGGGGTGGAAAATGAAGAAGCCTATAATTTTTTGAAAGAAAAAGGATATACTGTCATCATGAATCGATGCATAAAAGTCGAACACGCCCTTACCAAGTAAAATGAAGAGCGGTACTTCCGTTCTTTTTTTTAGGCATCGCTGTATCTCAACTGGAGAAAAACTAAAAGGCAGCCATACCGGGCATTGAGCGGTCGGGAAAATTTAGGCCATTAAAGCTTAATTTGATCAAAATAATAAAAGTATATTTGCCAAATGAAAATTTACCGCTACAATTAGAATGGTAGCTATGATACGTTTTGTTCCACACAAATGTGCAAACGCTAATAAAAAGGATGAAAAAATAGAACACTTGTTCTTTGTTCGAGAAAGTATTATACTTTTTATATGATATTAACGTATTAATGGATTTGTTAAGTTAGTGAGTCATTTCATTGCAGTATGATTTGGCCCGGAAATTGTGTTTAGTAAGGAAAGGGGAATTTCTGTGGCAAAGAAAGTAAAAACAATCGAGTACAATGATGATGCAATTCAGGTACTGGAAGGACTCGAAGCGGTCAGAAAACGTCCCGGTATGTATATCGGCAGTACTGATGCACGCGGACTTCATCATTTAGTGTACGAGATTGTAGATAACTCCGTAGATGAGGCTTTAGCTGGATATGGAGACCAAATTAGTGTGAAAATACATAAAGATAACAGTGTAAGTGTGTCTGATAAAGGGCGCGGAATGCCTATTGGCATGCATAAATTAGGTAAACCGACGCCTGAAGTCATTTTGACGATTCTTCATGCTGGAGGTAAATTTGGACAAGGCGGATATAAAACGAGTGGAGGCCTTCATGGAGTAGGTGCTTCGGTCGTTAACGCGTTGTCTGAATGGCTTGTCGTGACGATCAAAAGGGACGGGTTCATTTACGAACAACGTTTTTTCAATGGCGGAAAGCCAGAAACCACACTGGAGAAAATCGGTAAAACCAATCAAGCTGGGACCAAAATCCACTTCAAGCCCGATCCAAAAATATTTTCGGTGACGACTTATAATTATGATATCCTATGTGAGCGTCTTCGCGAATCGGCTTTTCTTTTAAAAGGCATGAAGATAGAATTGACGGATGAGCGTAACGACCATAATGAAATTTTTCACTATGAAAATGGAATTGAAGCGTTTGTTGATTATTTAAATGAAGAAAAAGAGACCCTTCATAGTGTAGTCAGCTTGGAAGGGGAACAAAATGGGATAGAGGTCGAACTCGCCTTTCAATTCAACGATGGTTATTCGGAAAATATTTTAAGTTTTGTAAATAACGTTCGTACAAAAGACGGAGGCACCCATGAGATTGGTGCAAAAACGGCCATGACACGGGCATTTAATGATTATGCCAGAAAAATGGGGCTATTAAAGGAAAAAGATAAAAACCTCGAAGGTACCGATATACGTGAAGGCTTGTCTTCAATCATTTCAGTACGTATCCCTGAAGAACTTCTTCAATTCGAAGGACAAACCAAGAGCAAGCTTGGAACCAGTGAAGCCCGTTCTGCAGTCGATTCCATCGTATCAGAGCACTTAGCCTACTTTTTTGAAGAAGATCCAACCACGAGTACCCTATTGGTTAAAAAAGCGATTAAAGCGTTCCAAGCAAGGGAAGCGGCACGCAAAGCACGTGAAGACGCAAGAAGCGGGAAGAAACGGAAAAAATCCGATGCCATCCTTTCTGGGAAATTAACACCAGCTCAGTCGAAAAATCCCGAACGGAATGAATTGTATCTTGTGGAAGGGGACTCTGCTGGGGGATCCGCTAAACAAGGGCGGGATCGCCGTTTCCAAGCAGTACTGCCATTACGGGGTAAAGTTATCAACACGGAAAAGGCAAAACTTGCGGATATTTTTAAAAACGAGGAAATAAATACGATCATCCATGCCATCGGCGGAGGTGTCGGGGCGGAGTTCAACACGCCGGACACTAACTATGATAAAGTGATCATCATGACTGATGCCGATACGGATGGGGCCCATATCCAAGTGCTGCTGCTGACTTTCTTTTATCGCTATATGAAGCCGTTAATAGAGTCAGGAAAAGTTTACATTGCCTTGCCCCCTTTATATAAAGTGAGCAAAGGGACCGGGAAGAAAGAAGTCATTGAATATGCTTGGAGTGACGAAGAACTTCAGGGAGCGATAGACAAGGTGGGGAAAGGCTATATGATTCAGCGCTATAAAGGGCTGGGTGAGATGAATGCCGATCAATTATGGGATACCACCATGAACCCGGAAACAAGGACATTGATACGTGTGAAGATCGATGATGGTGCCCGTGCAGAAAGACGTGTGACTACGTTGATGGGAGATAAGGTTGAACCGCGTCGTAAGTGGATTGAAGCCAATGTCGCTTTTGGTCTCGAAGAGGAATCGAATATTTTAGATAATGAAAATATGTCGATTGAAGAGGAGGTCATTAACGATGGTATTTGAAGAAACGTTTCGAGATTTGCCGCTTGAAGAGGTAATTGGTGACCGCTTCGGGCGTTATAGTAAATATATTATCCAAGATCGTGCACTTCCAGATGCTAGGGACGGTTTAAAACCGGTGCAGCGCAGGATATTGTATGCGATGCATGTGGAAGGAAATACTCAGGAAAAAGGATTTAGGAAATCCGCAAAAACGGTCGGTAATGTAATTGGTAACTATCACCCTCACGGAGATTCATCCGTTTATGAGGCAATGGTTCGGATGAGCCAAGACTGGAAGCTGCGGAAGGTCATGGTCCAAATGCACGGAAATAATGGCAGTATCGATGGTGATCCGCCTGCTGCGATGCGGTATACGGAAGCAAGGCTTTCATCGATTGCCTCCGAGATGCTGCGGGATATAGAAAAAAGGACGGTCGATTTCGTACCGAACTTTGATGATACTTCAGAAGAGCCCATTGTATTGCCTGCAATGTTCCCTAACCTGCTTGTAAACGGTTCTACAGGAATTTCAGCCGGCTATGCCACTGAAATCCCGCCACACCAACTAGGTGAAGTCATTGATGCTGCCATTATGCGAATCGATAAGCCGGAAGCGACAGTCGCTGATTTAATGACGGTCATTAAAGGGCCGGATTTTCCTACTGGCGGTATCATTCAAGGAATTGAAGGCATTCGTAAGGCCTATGAAACAGGTAAAGGGAAAATAATCATTCGCGGGTTGGCGGAAGTGGAAACGATTCGGGGCGGCAAGCAGCAAATCGTCATCACTGAAATCCCATATGAAGTCAATAAAGCAAACCTTGTTAAGAAAATGGATGAGTTCCGTCTAGACCGGAAAGTGGAAGGCATCGCCGAAGTAAGGGATGAAACCGACCGTACAGGACTGCGCATTGTCATTGAACTGAAAAAAGAAGCAGATGCAAATGGTGTCCTGCATTATTTATACAAAAATTCCGATCTCCAAATCGCATACAATTTCAATATGGTTGCGATTTATAAAAAACGGCCAACATTGATGAGCCTGCCTAAAATGCTCGATGCATATATCGAACACCGTAAAGAGGTTATCGTGAACCGTTCACGTTATGAGTTGCAAAAGGCACATGACAGGGCACATATCGTCGATGGTTTAGTGAAGGCTTTATCCATATTAGATGAAGTCATCGCTGTCATTCGGGCATCTAAAGACAAACGCAATGCTAAAGATAACCTCATTGCTAAATTTGCCTTTACAGAAGCGCAAGCTGAAGCCATTGTCTCCTTGCAATTATATAGGCTGACAAATACGGATATTACAGCACTTGAAGCAGAGGCAGCGGAATTGAAGAACAAAATTGAGGAATTGACAAAGATTCTTGGCAGTGAAAAAGTTCTTCTTCAAGTAATTAAAAAAGAACTTAGATTCATTAAAAAGGGCTTTGATGACGGACGGCGTTCCAAAATCGAAAAAGAAATTGAAGAAATCAAAATCAATCTTGAAGTCTTGATTGCGAGTGAAGACGTGATGGTTACCGTGACGAAAGAAGGCTATGTCAAACGGACATCATTACGATCTTATGCAGCATCAGGGGGTCTTGATTTTGGCATGAAGGATTCCGACCGCCTGCTCCAGAGGCTGGAGATGAATACAACTGATGTCCTCTTGCTGTTCACATCCAAAGGGAACTACCTATACTGTCCAGTTCATCAGCTTCCTGATATTCGCTGGAAGGAAACCGGTCAGCATATTGCGAACATCATTCCAATTGACAGGGAAGAACAAATCATAAAAGCGATTCCTATCAAAGATTTTACCATGCCGGAATTCTTAGTGTTCATCACGAAAAATGGTATGGTGAAAAAGACAGAATTAGCTTCCTATAAAGCCCAGCGTCATTCAAAACCGCTGGTTGGTGTCAATTTAAAAGGTGACGATGAACTGGTCGATGTCCACCATACCGATGGACAGGCTGACCTTTTCCTAGTCACTCATAACGGATACGGTTTATGGTTTGATGAAGAGGAAGTAAGTGTTGTCGGTGTCCGGGCAGCAGGAGTCAAAGGGATTAATTTGAAAGAAGATGACTATGTCATTGGCGGAAAGGTTTTGGCCAAGGATAGTAAAGAATCGATCTTTATCGTTACACAGCGCGGGGCCATAAAGAAAATGAAATTAACCGAGTTTGAAAAAACGAGCCGGGCAAAACGCGGTGTCGTGGTCTTGAGGGAATTGAAATCGAATCCTCATAGGGTCATTGGTTTCGATATTATTAACAAAACCGACAGTCTATTCATTCTTTCTGAAAAGGGAACGATTGAAACGATTCATGCCGCTTCATTAAAAAATCATGATCGATATACGAATGGATCATTTGTTTTTGATGAAACGGTTAGTGGAAAAGCGAAAGAATTATGGAAAATATCATTGGAAGATGACTCCGCCATAGAGCAGTGAATCATTTTTTGAACGGGATGCTGATCTTATCAGCATCCCGTTTATTTTCCTATAAATGACTAGTTATATCCTTCCAGAAAATAATCCCCATTTGCCCCGCACTACAAGTTGAGTACTTTTACGAAAGTAATCACTCAATTCAAAAATGACTTATTGAGTCAAATTTAAATCCAAGTATTATGAACCTAATATTATTAAGAGGACAGCAAATAATTCAATTTTGAATTTTACCATTAATTGAATCTATGTAACATAACGATTTATTTTTGGCACACTCCTTGCATATTGTTTAGTATGACTTCTTTATTTTTTTGAATGAAGAAAGGGGAGGACCAATGGATAGACCTTGGAAAAAGCATATCCCGCAAGGAAATCCAATTGAGATTGATATTCCTGAAATGTCTTTGACAGAACTATTTTATCAATCAGTCGAACAATATTCGAATAAAACAGCGGTTACATTCATGGAGCAAAGGTATACATATTCAGAGTTGGGGAAGTTAGTGAAAAGATGTGCACGCGTGCTTGCTGATGAAGGTATTAAAAAGGGAGATCGTGTGGCTCTTATGCTTCCCAATTGTCCCCAATATCCAATTGGTTTTTTTGGAACCCTTTTGAATGGAGCCATTGTTGTTCAAATCAATCCAATGTATAAGGCGAACGAATTAATACATGTCCTGAAAGATTCAGGTGCAAGGCACATCATTGTACTCGATGATTTATTGCCAATAGTTGAAGCCGTTATAGCTGAAACCGATGTTGAAAAGGTGTTGAGCGTGTCGCTGGAAATGGGCAAATGTGAAATGACAAAAAAGCTACTATCTGTAACAGAGGCGGATTTCACTGTGGAGATTGAACCTGCCGAAGATGTCGCCGTTCTCCAATATACAGGAGGAACGACAGGGCGTTCTAAAGGGGCGATGCTAACCCATCGTAATATTGTTGCCAATACGCTGCAAAGTGCAGCCACTTCTAGAATCAATACTCAAAGAGGAAAGGAAAAGGTACTTGGCGTTTCCCCATTATTTCATGTTTACGGCATGACTTCAGGGATGAACCTGACGTTTTATAATGGCGGGGAATTAATTCTTGTATCCCGGTTTCAGGTGTCGGAGATCGTCGATATTATCAATAATCTTAAACCGACTATTTTTCCAGGGGTACCGACGATGTATATTGCTTTATTACAATATTACCAGTCCCATCCAATTGATTTGCATACATTGAAATCTTGCGTTTCGGGTTCGTCACCATTGCCATTGAATGTACTGTCAAGATTCAACGAATTGAGTGGAACAAAGATTGCAGAGGGCTATGGCCTGTCCGAGGCGTCACCAGTCACGCACCGGAATCCAGTTAGGGGCCTGCAAAAATCCGGAAGTATCGGAATTCCTATACAAAATACCGATGCCGCCATCATTGACAGTATTACAGGGGAGCCAGCCCTCTTGGTTGATACACCAGGTGAATTGGTCATAAAGGGTCCACAGGTAATGAAAGGCTATTGGGGCATGCCTGAAGAGACGCGGCAGACGATTCAAAACGGATGGCTGCATACCGGTGATATTGCCAAAATGGATGAAGATGGCTTCTTTTACATTGTAGGACGGAAGAAAGAGATGATCATCGCAGGCGGTTTCAATATTTATCCAATTGAAATTGAAGATATACTATACAGCCATCCTAAGGTTCTGGAAGCTGCCGTCTTTGGCGTCCCCGATCAATATCGCGGTGAAACGGTACATGCTGCGGTAGTTCTAAAACCGAATGAAAGAATAGCTGAAGACGAATTGAAGGATTATTGCCGAAAGCAGCTCGCTGCCTTTAAAGTCCCAAAAGCAATCACATTTGAAAGTGAACTTCCAAAAACGGCGGTCGGTAAAATCTTAAAACGCAAACTTCAAGAAAAACATATCGCTTATCCGGATAAAATATGAAAGCGTTAACACTAATTCACAGATAAAGGGGAATGCAAATGGACTTTCGCTTAGATGAAGACATCTTGCTATTAAAAGAAAATATACGCCAGTTTATCGAAGAGCAAATCGATCCATTTTCCATGCAGATAGAGGATGAAGATCATATCCCGGTATCCATAATAAATTTATCGAAGGAAATCGGGCTATTCGGACTTAGTATCCCGGAAAGGTATGGCGGGCTCGGAATCGGGATGGTGGGAAAATGTGCTTTATATGAGGAAATCGGCAAAACCCATAATGGATATACCACTCTGATAGGGGCCCACACCGGTATAGGGACGGTAGGGATAGTTGAAATGGGAAATGAAATGCAAAAGGAAAAGTATCTACCAGATATGGCAAGCGGTAATAGAATTGGCGCTTTTGCTTTAACTGAGCCTGCAGCGGGGTCCCATGCAACGAATCTCAAAATGACGGCTGTCAAAAATGGCGATAAATATATTCTAAATGGGACCAAGCATTATATAACGAATGCAGATGTAGCAGATATTTTTACGGTTATGGCCGTAACGGACAAAGATAAAGGGGCGAAAGGAATCACCTCATTCATAGTAGAAAAGGATTTTCCGGGTTTTAGAGTTGGTAGCCTGGAAAGGAAGATGGGTCTTCGAGGCTCACATTCGGCCGAATTGGTTTTTGAAGATTGCGAGGTTCCTGCCGAAAATGTACTGGGGGACGTTGGCCAAGGGTATGTAAATGCATTGAAGATCCTTGCAAATGGCCGCGCAGGCCTTGCTGCCCGTAATTTGGGGTCCTGTCAATACCTGCTCGACCTCTCTACTAAATATGCCACAGAACGTGAACAATTCAATGTCCCGATCATTGATCATCAGGCCGTATCCCATATGATTGCCGAGATGGCAATGGAAATAGAAGCACTTCGCTCATTCACATACCGGGTTGCATGGATGGTCGATCAGAAAGAAAAAATCATTAAAGAAGCGGCAATGCTTAAGTTGTATGGTTCGGAAGTATATAATCGTGTCGCTGATAAGGCCGTTCAGATTCATGGCGGGATGGGATACATGAAGGATTATCCGGTTGAACGTTTCTATCGGGATGCCCGAATCACTAGAATATATGAAGGTACGTCCGAAATCCAAAAAAATATCATTACAGGACAATTAAAGAGAAAATATCAAAACTAGTCTAATTGGAAAGTGGAGGGGTTAAGATGGATTTACGACTATCGGATGAACAAAAAATGGTACAAAAAACAATACGCAAGTTCGTGGAAAATGAATTGATTCCCTTGGAAAATGAAGTGCTTCGCAATGAAATGGCAGGAAAACCTAGTTTACCAGAGGGGACATTGAAAGATTTACAGGAAAAAGCAAAAAAGGCTGGGTTTTGGGGCATCAATACCCCGGAGGAATATGGCGGGGCAGACTTAGGGCAGCTTATGATGGCAATTGTCTTGATGGAAGTATCAAAAACGTTTGTACCATTCAGCTTTGGAGGTTCGGCTGATAACATACTTTATTACACAAATGAAGAACAGAAACAGAAATATCTGATCCCTACGATCAACGGTGAGAAAAAGTCCTGTTTTGCCATGACGGAGCCGGGGGCTGGGTCCGATACGCGAAATATTAAAATGACGGCAGTAAAAGAAGGGAACGAATGGGTGCTTAACGGTGAAAAAACTTTCATTACCGGAGGAAATGATGCCGATTTCGTCATGGTCATTGCTGTAACCGACAAAGGACGTCATCAAGCAACTGGAACGGAAGGAGTAACCTGTTTCATTGTAGACCGTGATATGGGCTGGAGATCAGAGTATATCAATACGATGGGAGAATGGGGACCGGCCGGTTTAGTTTTTGATAATGTCAGGGTACCCGAAGAAAACATCTTAGGGGAAGTGCATGGTGGTTATAAACTAGGCTTGGAATGGATTGGGTTTGCAAGATGGATTGTGGGCGCACGCGCTGTCGGTTCTGCAGAAAGATTGCTGCAAATGGCGATAGATTACGCTAAAGAACGAGTCACATTCGGAAAACCGATTGCGGAGCGTCAGGCCATTCAATGGCAGATAGCTGATTCGGCCGTAGAGATTGAAGCTGCAAGGTGGCTTGTATTGAATGCGGCTTTTACACTTGATAATGGGGAAGACAATCGCCATTTAGCTTCAATGGCAAAACTTTATGGAGCCAATATGGGGAATCGGGTCGTTGATCGCGTATTGCAGATACACGGAGGCATGGGCTATACGAAGGAGCTTCCCATCGAGCGTTGGTACCGCGAGGCAAGGCTTTGGAGGATTTATGATGGTACGGATGAAATACAGCGTATGATCATTTCCCGAAATTTGATTAAGGGGCATGTTAAATTAGGACAATTCTTATAATAGATTAGGAGGAAACGATTATGACAGGGAGATTTTCAGGGAAAACGGCTTTAGTTACAGGTGGAAGCAGAGGGATTGGCCGGGCGATCGTCGAACTATTTGCCAGTGAAGGCGCAAACGTGGCGATTATCGATATCAACGAAGAGGTTTTGACATCAACAGGAAATGAATTAAGGGATAAGGGTTATACCATTTTTACCAAAGTGGCCAATGTGGTCAATTCCGAAGAGGTGGAAGCATCCATAAAAGAAATAGCCGATACATTCGGATCGCTTGATATTCTCGTGAATAATGCAGGGGTCATCCGGGATAATCTACTTTTCAAAATGACCGATTCAGATTGGCAGACGGTAATGGATGTGCATTTAAAAGGTACTTTCAATGCAGTACGTGCCGCCCAGAAGCATATGGTTGCAAATAAATACGGAAGAATCATCAATATATCATCCACTTCGGCCCTAGGGAACCGCGGTCAGGCTAATTATTCAGCTGCTAAAGCCGGGCTTCAGGGGTTAACAAAAACACTGGCGATTGAACTTGGCAAATATGGGATAACGGCTAATTCGGTCGCACCAGGTTTTATCGAAACCGAAATGACGAAAGAAACAGCTAGGCGGGTGGGAGTGAGTTTTGAGCAATTCATCCAGGATAGGGCAAACAGTATTCCTGTTTCAAGAAGCGGTTTGCCAAGTGATATTGCTCATGCTGTTGCATTCTTTGCCGATGAAGCATCCTCATTCATTAGTGGGCAGGTTCTATATGTTGCGGGCGGTCCAAAAAATTAAGGGAAAAGGCGGGATGTTATGTTCAACGAAAGTATTGGAAAACGATCCACCCCCGTTAAAAATATAGTTGAACGGGGAGCCGTTAAAAAATTCGCATTATCGATTGGTGATACCCACCCGATTTTCATTGATGAAGAAATAGGCAGGCAATCAAGGTACGGAACGAATATAGCTCCACCAACTTTCCCAAGGGTCTTTGATTTTGGGACGATTGAAAGTTTAAATCTCCCGAAAAAAGGATTGATTCATGGTGAGCAGATATATCGCTATAACAGGCCGCTGAAGGTAGGGGAAGAAATCACCTGTTATACGGAAGTGAAAGACTATTATGAGAAAAAAGGGAAACAAGGGGAAATGGGATTTCTAGCCTTTAAAAATTATGGGGCGGATGCAAATGGGGAAATTGTCTTCACTGCTGAACAGCTTGTCATTTTAAATGAAACGATCAGAAGGATGGTGATGAGTAAGTGACGACATTAACCGAACTTCATATTGGTGACTCGTTACATTCAATCGAGCTTCCGCCTGTAACGCGATTGGACCTCATTAAATATGCCGGCGCATCAGGTGATTTCAATCCCATTCATACGATTGATGAGGAAGCAAAAAATGCTGGTCTTCCCGGCATCATCGCACATGGAATGTGGACGATGGGAAACCTCGCAAAGCTTTTCAGTAATCTTTATGAAATTGGATTTATCGAAGAATACAAGATTCGCTTCAAAGGAATGGTTTTCTTGAATGATGTCATAACTCTTCATGCGGATCTAAAAGAAAAAAATGGGAATAGATATTTTTTCAATGTAGCGGCCACTAACCAGTCAGGTAAGGAAGCGATTAGTGGAGAGATTATTTTTAAGATTTACTGAGGGAAAGTAAAGTTATTTCATCACTTCCAGTCTGTCTACAAAAGGGAGTTTGAATGGTCTCATCCCGAACCATGAATTTAAAACAAGGTTTTTACTGTTTTATGAAACTTTCACTAGATTGAAGAAATTTGCGACACTCCTGCCGAAAAACTGGCTAGCCAAGACCCCACAGACGCTTGCTTTGATGAGGCTTGGCAGACAGTCGGCGGAAAGGGAGCGGATTTCTGAAATCAATTCGAATTTTTCTATGGAAAAAATTGTAGGCAAACTGATCTTTTTTTTATTTGTCTAAAGTCTGTAGTGATGAAAATTATTTCATCACTACTTTTTTTAGGAGCGAAATTCGACAATTTTAAAGGAGTTTCGAAATTTATCCAGAATTGTACTTAAAAAGAATTCCTTTTGCGGCGGTGAATAGTAATGAATCAAGTGAAACAGGATTCTCAGATTAATTTGCTCAAAGAGTGGACCTTTCCTGCACTAGTCGTGGATTCTGCAAATCGGATAAAGGATTGGGGCACCTATTTTAATCAATCGTTAAGTCAGAATGGTAATAATGCATTAACCGAACAATTCGATGAGTGGCAATTTCTCGATAATAAAAGGCTTGCAGCTGCAAGGCTGGATGATAAACGGTATTTATTTTTATTAATGAAACATATGGATACTGACAATAGTCTATATATAGGCAGTGAAACAGAATTTTTGGACGATTTATTGATTGATGCTCATAAAACGGATAAATTGAATCGCGCACTGGATGCCATTATCGAAAATTCCTATGATGGGATATACATCACCGATCAAGATGGAGTCACGCTTTATACCAATTCGGCAATTGAACGGATCACTGGCATACCAAAAGAGTATTATATCGGCAAATCGGTGGACCAATTGATTAAACGCGGCATCTTGAATGCTTCGGTGACGCATAAGGTAGTGAAGCTGAGACGAACGGTATCGGTCGTACAGGATAATTTTGCTGGAAAGGAAACATTGATTACAGGAAGTCCCGTTTTTAATGCCGAAGGGGAAATAGAGCAAGTCGTTACGAATATAAGGGATTTATCTGATTTAAATGAACTGATGCATGAGTTGACGAAAGTTAATGAGCTGAATAATCAATATAAGCTGGAAATTGAAAAACTGCGGAAGATAACAAGCAAGGATGGAGTCGTATTTGTCAGTGATAAAATGAAAACGATCTATGAAATTGCTGAAAGAATATCGGATATTGATGCGACAGTACTCATTCTGGGAGAAACGGGTGTTGGAAAGGATGTCCTTGCCCGCAATATTTATAATCGGAGCATCCGGTCTAAAAAAGGGGATTTCATCAAAATAAATTGTGGGGCAATTCCCGCTGATTTATTGGAATCCGAGCTCTTTGGATATGAAGGAGGGGCATTTACCGGAGCCAATCAAAAAGGCAAACCAGGGATGTTTGAGCTGGCAGAGAGTGGTATCCTATTCTTGGATGAAGTCGGTGAGCTTCCCCTGCAACTTCAAGTGAAGCTGCTTCGGGCCCTTCAGGAAAGGGAGATTCAAAGAATCGGAGGTACAAAGCCAAAGAAAATCGATGTTCGCATAATAGCAGCCACGAACCGAAATCTATCGGAAATGGTCAAATCGGGTGATTTTCGTGAAGACCTCTTTTATAGGCTGAATGTCATTCCGATTACGATTCCTCCTCTAAGGGAAAGAAGAGAGGATATCTTGGCATTGACTGACTTATTTTTAACAAAGGCAAATGAACAATATAAATTCTCAAAAGAAATAGATTCGCGGTTGAAGGAATATTTTTATCAACATGATTGGCCAGGGAATGTCCGTGAATTGATTAATATTGTGGAAAGGCTCGTCGTGCTGACGGATAATCAATTATTATCGATCAACGATCTGCCGGAAGAATATCGACCGGATAAGCTGAATCAGTCGAACTATCATTCACCCCTAACTCTAAAAGAAGCGGTGGAAAAAGCTGAAAAGGAAATCTTGACGAAAGCGGCGGAAACCTACCAAACTACATATGAAATCGCAGAAGCCCTTGATTCGAGCCAGGCAACAATTGTTAGGAAACTTAAAAAATATCGATTAAAGGTCAGCGGAAAAGAATAGATGAGTATGAACAGCACCCTCCATTGTTGGACACCATCCAACAATGGAGGGTGCTGTTTTTTTGACTAAAAATTACGATAGGCGAAAAATTACATGGGGTTAAGTGCTTGGAAGGAAAAGCTTCATCATTTTATAGATTGTTATTCAGTTTATATTCATAATTTATCTTTATTATTTTTTCTAATATTCAACTAAATAAGTAGAAATATTATCGTGTTAGCAAGATCAAGGTAGGGTTTTAAATTATCCAAAATATATACAATCATGAAATCACCTTCTTTTTTTCAATAAGTAGTCTCTAACCAATATTTGTCTTTAACAACCCATGTATATACTCTTGCAACTGTCAATTTTGAATTTTCAGATGCTCTATTTTTAAATCTAACTCCCCCATATGAACTTTAAGTTAATGTCACCGTACCTCTGATTACCCCTTGAGCTTCTATTGACCAATAATGAGCTCGAGGTGGAACTTCATAAACTCATTTAAATACATGAAGTCACACCTTGTATAAGATCAATATCAATCAAAATATTACTCTACTCAAACATTCCTCGTTTTAACCCTTTACTTTTTTGTATATTTTTCATATTATTACTTATGTACCATGAAAAGTCAAAATTTTAGGGAATATGTATCATTGTTTGTTAAGGTTGTGTTGCATATGTACTATAAAAAATTAAGGGGGGAACATAATGTGTAAGAAATTATCGATGACTGTAATCATGCTTTTATCAGTGGTTATGCTAGTTGGAGGAATTTTACCGAGTGTGGGACATGCCCAAGAGAACAATGAATCAATAAGTACAGAAAGTACAGAAAGTACAGAAAGTACAGTATTAACTTTAGACGATACCATGACAGTTAGTGAACAAAACTCAATAATTAATGAGTATCTAAGTGATCCAAATATAGATGAGTTAATTGTTCTTGATGAGTCGTTATTAATAGAGAGTAATGTTATAGAGAATGGCCCTAGCACTAACGCACGTGCTATAATTAATAAGTATAAAGTTCAAAATGTACGGGGAGGGTCTGATGCAACAGGATCTAGCGGACTTGCCACTGCTATTGGTGGTCCAGGAGTAGTATTAAATATTAGCCAGAATAAATCAGTAGCTACCACAGTTAGTGCGAATTTTGGTGCTAGTAATGCTGCACTATCAGGGGCTCTAGGGTATAGTGTTACGGGTACAACAACTATAACGATTTCTGGTACATTTAAAGTTCCGAGTAAGGTAAATGGGAAAAGTGTTAAATCATTAAAATTCACAGCATATCCTGTATATAAAACTAAACTATATGATGTATATAAAATGCCATGGAATTCCTTTAGTTGGACTAAACAAGGAACAGGCACAGCAAAAAAAGCTTATGGTGTATCTTATAAAAAAGTTTATACCTATAAATAAAGGATTGAAGCTTAAATGAAAAAAAAATATATAATTATAATTTTTATGCTTATAATAATTATTGGAAGTTTGCAAATTCCTAGTCTGCTAGAATCAATATATCCATTGGCTAAAGAAGATAGAACGGAAGCTTTTTATAATATTAGATATTTATTGCAAGGGATTTTTTCTTTGGCAGGTATAATATTTGTTAATATTATATTGTTAATATATTTCATGAATAGTGATGTTGATAAAAAAAACTAGTTGAATAAGTAATGAAAGCCCTCTTCGACGAGGGCTTTTCTTTGTTTTTTCCTTGACTTTTATTTTCCTATTTAGCTTTCCTACACTTTTCATAATCCTTTTTTTGTACGTAAGCAATTCATTTCGATATATTTGCAACCGAGTCCACACCATCTTTGACTTTTAAAAAGCCCCCCTTTTTCGACGTGAAAAAAAGCGTCAGCCCACAAACTTATTTTATAACGGAAGTGTTGAAACCTCCCTCTCCCAGTAGATAGGTTATTTTACATTCTTCTACTAATCAGGAGAGAAAGAAAACTGATATATCAGTGTTTCTAGGGTTTGAGTTATTCTCTTAAGAGATATAGAGCCCATTACTAAAGAACGAAGTAATATTTTTTTATGATTAAATCACCTCATCTTGGTAGGTAGCCTTCTTTACAAACAGTACAGATAGAGTTACTTAATCTTTAAAGAATCTTTAAGATATTATGGGTTGTAAAGTTGTTTTTTTTGTATATGATTACCTGCTATTGCATGAAAACATTGTAGTTATGAAGGGTATTTTTGAATCCTTTTCATTTTATGTCTTCATTTAATTCTTTATTGATTCAAAAATGATTTTTTCAGTCAATAGTGAATGACGGACATCCCGTATGGAATCGTTACTTTTGATTTTTACAATTCAATAATGAATTCACTTACTGGTGAATGGCCTAATTGTCGGTGAGTTATTGTTGGCACGGCACTTGCATTTATATACAGGAAATAATCTACATACAGGTAATTAATCTGCGTAATGGTCCTTTAGTGGTGTGGAAGGAGTGAAAAAACCAGACGATTACCATGGGTAAACCGTTATTAAAGAGAAGATGGAATCATTGGCTATCCCTAAAAATTGCATTTGCTTGTCTGCACAATCGTACCGCCTAGAATCATAAGGCAGAAAGAATGAGGACAATAACGTGAGGTGCATGTACTGTAATAAGTGGTCAATATAAATGAAAGCGCTAACAACTAATCGGGTGTTTTTTTCGCTACACTCTGTAGGTTTGTAGTGAAATAAAACTTACTGTTCCTCCCCAGGAGGTTGAGCCTGTGAGGGAAAAAATTGAAAGTGTTTTTCATCGCAGAGGTGTGCTTTCAAAATATGGACAGGATGGTAGGCAAGGGAATGAACAGCAAAGTGAAATTCAATAATTTTCAAGGAGGAAGTAAATGGAAATTTTGATTCAGCAGCTTTTTAATGGTTTGACGATTGGCAGCGTATATAGTCTTGTTGCCCTGGGATTGACGTTAGTATATGGAATATTGCATATCCCGAACTTTGCCCACGGTGCCCTATATATGTTGGGTGGATATATCACGTTATCAATGATGACCTTATATGGGGTCAATTACTGGATTGCCATGTTCGTATCCATTATCGTTGTTGGTTTGTTGGGAGTCCTTTTGGAACGTTTCGTGTTTCGTCTGTTAAGGGAGGCACCTCCATTGCACGATAAGATAGCGGCAATCGGAATTCTCCTTTTTCTTGAAGCCTTTGCCCAATTTGTCTGGGGTGCCGACTTCCATACAATGACTTCTCCATACGGCCAAGTGGTCAATATCATGGGCCTGACGTTCACACTTCAGCGATTATTGATCATCGTATCAGCTATCGCAGTAATGGTTTTACTTTACCTTTTCCTAAAGAAAACTTATGCCGGCTCGACGATAATAGCGATGTCCCAAAGCCGTGAAGGTGCTTCATTAGTGGGAATCAACATTAATAAAGTCGCAATGCTTACCTTCATGATATCGGGTGGATTAGCAGCCATCGCTTCATCCCTTGCATCACCGATTAACCTTGTATTTCCCGGCATGGGGCATTTAGTCATCCTAAAAGCATTCGTCATTATCATATTGGGCGGGATGGGGAGCATCCCGGGGGCGATCGTAGGCGGATATATCCTAGGTTTCAGTGAGAGCCTGGGCGCAACTTATATTTCAAATGATTATAAAGACATCATTGCATTCATTCTTTTAGTCGTAATATTAACCGTGAAACCAACAGGTCTTTTTGCCAAGGGGGAGAGGTAGCGTGAAGATATTAACGAAAAGAAATGGGATTATCGCACTTATCATCTTTGCTTTTTCATTCCCCTTTATCGCTCAAAACGATTATTATCTCCATATGCTGACACTTTCGTTCATCTGGGCGATAGCTGTTTATGGAATCAATTTATTATCAGGATATACTGGATATCTCTCGCTTGCACATGCTGGATTTTTTGCGATTGGAGCATATTCACTTGGCCTCCTGACGGTAAAAGCGGAAATGAACTTTTGGCTGGCGCTTGTATGTGCATGTTTAATCACATGTGCAATTGGGTTTTTAATCGGTTTGATCGCGCTGAGGACAAAGGAACACTTTTTCGCGATTTATACCCTATGTGTAGGTTACATCATATATCTGGTCATCGATAAATGGGAGGGACTTACAGAGGGGGTTAGGGGATTGATCGGTATCCCTGCTCCTGGGAATATAGGGCCAATCACATTCGATACTGCAGCATCCCAATATTATCTAGTCCTCATTTTCCTGCTTGCAGTGATTTTAGTCGTATATCGAATTATACGCTCGTTGACCGGCAGGACGTATATGGCCATCAGGAACAGCGAGGACCTTGCACAAACCATTGGTATTTCCACAATGAAGAATAAGTTAACCGCATTTGTCCTATCCACATTCTTTGCAGGTTTGGCAGGTGCTTTGTATGCTTCATTCATTCGTTTCATTGGACCTGATATCGGATCAACTGCCATAATGTTCGATCTATTGATGTATTTATTGGTTGGTGGAATCGGGACACTTTCAGGTCCTTTGGTAGGAACATTATTGTTAGTAATCCTTTCGCAGAATCTGCAATTCCTTCAAGAATATCGAATGTTGATATTCGGGCCATTGCTTACGGTGATCATTATCTTTTATCCGCGCGGAATCGCAGGGGCCTTCTTTGATTGGCAAAGAAAGCGAAAAGATAATGAACTGTCCAGGGTGAGAAGCGAAATGCACATAAAAGCTGAGGAGGGATGAATTTGCTAATCGAAACGAAGAATTTGACAAAGCGGTTTGGAGGATTAGCGGCCGTCAATAATGTGGATTTTACGATTGAAAAAGGTAGAATCAATGCAATAATCGGACCAAATGGTGCAGGAAAATCAACTTTTTTCAACTT
This sequence comes from Peribacillus sp. YIM B13472, assembly GCF_042788005.1. NCBI lineage: Bacteria > Bacillati > Bacillota > Bacilli > Caryophanales > Bacillaceae > Peribacillus > Peribacillus sp. YIM B13472. The sequence goes on along the minus strand of NZ_JBHZPG010000004.1, from coordinate 60,417 downwards.
GATCAGTGGCTTTCATCGACCAACTTCCGGGACGGTCCTTTTTAAGGGGATTGATATCACCAAACTTCCTGCCAATGAAATAGCGGGGCTCGGAATTTCAAGAACCTTTCAAACGACAAGCCTTTTTGATCAAACGACCGTGTTGGATAATGTCATTGTCGGTCATAGGCTGCGAACCAAATCCAATCTGGTGGATGCCATTCTAAGAACAAAACGTTTAAAACGGGAGGAAGCGGCTTGCAGGGATAAGGCAATGGAGGTTCTTGATATTGTCGGATTGACGGAATCGGCTGACAGAATGGTCTCCAGCATCTCGCAGGAGGAAAAGAAACGGACAGCCATTGCCCTTGCCCTTGCGACTGAACCGGAAATTATCTTTCTTGATGAACCTGCTGCGGGAATCAATCCGGATGAAACGGAAGGATTGACAGAACTAATTAAAAAATTGAATCGATCGGGACTGACCGTTTGTTTAATCGAGCACAAAATGCATATGATCATGAACTTGGCAGACCACATCATGGTCCTTAATTACGGAGAAAAAATTGCCGAGGGCACACCTAAGGAAATCCGCGGAAATGAAGCGGTGATTAAAGCCTATTTGGGAGGGAGTGCCAGTGCTTAAGTTAACCGATGTCGCCGTGAATTATGGAAGTTTCACTGCGATAAAACATGTGAATATCGAAGTTGCCAAGGGAGAGATCGTTGTTTTGTTGGGAGCTAATGGGGCAGGAAAAAGCACCACTTTTCGTTCCATAAGCGGAATCAGTAAGCTGTCCAAGGGGGAAATTCATTTTCTGGGCATGCCGATAGGGGGCCGTGCCCCGGATAAGAATGTTCGGGAGGGAATCGTCCAGTGTGCCGAAGGACGTAAACTGTTTCCACAGATGACCGTCCAGGAAAATCTGAGGATGGGTGCTTATGTACATCGAAAGAAGAAGGCGGAGATCAAGGATTCCTTGGAATACGTCTATCACTTATTCCCGATTTTAAAAGAAAAGCATCATGATGAAGCGGGAAGCCTGAGCGGTGGCCAACAGCAAATGCTCGCAATTGGAAGAGCCTTGATGTCGAAACCGAAATTGTTGATGCTTGATGAGCCTTCGGTGGGACTCGCTCCACTTATTGTCGAACAAATGTTTCGGGTCATTGAAGAAATAAACCGCGAAGGAATCACGGTCCTGCTTGCTGAACAAAACGCGAATGCTGCTCTCGGCATTGCAGATAAAGGATATGTTTTTGAAAATGGGGAAATTGTCGTACAAGGGACAGCAAGTGAGTTATTAGCCAATGATGAAGTAAGGAAAGCGTATATTGGGGCCTGAAAAAATTGAATGGGGGATTTTTATGAAAAAACTGAAAGTGTTATTTATTTTTCTCCTGCTAATGATCACTGTGTTGACTGGGTGCAATAAGGGGGATAGCACTGTGTCAAGCAGCGGCAGTAAAGGCAAAAGTGAAAATGTCGTTAACATCGGTTTTAGCGGTCCTTTAAGCGGGGCAGCAGCGTTGTATGGGAAACGGACATTGAATGGTGTAGAAATGGCTGTCAATGAAATTAACGATGCTGGTGGGTTTGAAGTAAATGGTAAGAAATACACATTGAATTTAGTTTCGTTGGATGATAAATACCTTCCTAATGAAACAGGGTCGAATGCTAAACGGTTAATTCAGGAATATGATACGCCGATCATTTTCACGCCTCATAGCGGAGGTGTTCTGGCACTTCAGGTTTTTAATGAACAAGAGGAATTCATCATTGGGGCCTATACGAGTGAACCGGCAGTGACCGAGAGCGGAAATTCATTAACCGTTCGAATTCCACCGAATTACGAGGGGTATATTGAACCTTTTACAACATATGCAATGGAACATTTCGGCAAGAAGATTGCCGCTTTGCCAACATCTTCTCAATACGGTAAAGACTGGACGGAGGCCGTGCTCCCACATTGGGAAAAGCAAGGCGGAAAAGTCGTTTATAATTCCTCGATTGATTTCGCCAAAGAAACCGATTTCTTTACGATTGTCACCAATGCCTTGAAAAAAGATCCTGATGTGCTATTTATCGGTGGTGCTTCGGAACCTACGGCAAAAGTAGCGAAGCAAGCTCGGGAGCTAGGATTTAAGGGCGGTTTCATCATCATGGATCAAGCAAAGCTGGATCAAATGAAGCCGATTGCAGGGTCATATGAAACATTGGAAGGCTCGATTGGCGTTCTGCCACTGATGGACTCAGATGAAGAAGCAATACCTGCTTTCGTTGAGAAATATCAAAAGAATTATAAGGAAGATCCAAGCTCAGAAGTAGGATTGAATTATATCGCCATGTATGCGTTTGTGGAAGCGATGAAATCTGCAGGCAGCGTTGATGATGCCAAGGCCATCCGTAAGCATATGCAAGATGGACTTTCAAATATAGGGCCAGATCAAAAAATATACGATATTCCCTCGATTGATGAAAATGGAGGATTTGCATCAACTATTGTCGTCGGTGCAGTAGAAAACGGGAAAGTAGTCCCTGTCCGTTAACTGGGTAAAGGGATGCAGGTGTTCCGGGGGTCGGTGTAGTATACTAGATTAGCATTTTGTTAAATTATTTGTTCGTGTATCGTACCCAAGTTTGGGGACGGTACACGTTTTTTTATTGTTGATAAAATCTACACCAAAAAATAGTAGGCTCCTATGTAAATTACGGGTACTCAGAAAGCTGCCATGGATACTTTATTTAATAAGGAGTTCGCTTGGCAGTGGGGTTTTGAGGAAAGGAAAATTCTAATTAACAAATTTTTCAAAAATATCTTGTATCCAAGTAATGAAAACGCTATCATTGAATATAATATGAAATACAATTTCATTATTTTCTATTAAAAAATGAAATTATATTTAAGTAATTGTTTATGGGAGGATTTAATTGTCTATGGAAGAACACTTACGTTCATTAACGACTGAATTACGGAACGAAAAGACGATGAATATCGACAGTGTAAATACGATGGAAGTCATTTCTGCAATCAATAAGGAAGATTTTAAAGTGGCCGCAGCGGTTCAGGAGGTATTGCCAGAGATTGAAACGGTGGTTGAATGGGCTTGCGAATCGTTAAAAAAAGGAGGGAGACTCATATACATCGGGGCAGGAACGAGTGGAAGACTCGGTGTTCTGGATGCCGTGGAATGTCCCCCGACTTTCAGCACACCACCTGATAGGGTGCTGGGAATAATCGCAGGAGGGGAAAAGGCGTTTGTTCGGGCTGTTGAAGGAGCAGAGGATAAAGAAGAGTTTGGGGAATGTGATCTGATTGACGTGGAACTTACAGCTAATGATACGGTTATTGGCATCGCGGCAAGCGGCCGTACCCCTTATGTGAGGGGTGCTTTACGTTATGCAAGAAAAGTTGGCGCTAAAGCGGTGGCATTATCATGCAATAAAAATGCGAGCATCACGGAAGCAGCTGATATAGGGATCGAAGTGGTGGTCGGACCGGAAGTGTTAACAGGATCCACGAGAATGAAAGCGGCAACCGCACATAAAATGGTTCTCAATATGATCTCAACTGCAACCATGATCAGGTTGGGAAAAGTCTATGAAAATCTGATGGTCGATGTTAATGTCAGTAATCAAAAACTGAAGGACCGCGCAATAAGCATCTTAGAAACTGTAACGAATGCTGACTATGATCAAGCTTTGAATACGCTTGAAAAGGCAAATAATCAAGTTAAACCAGCGATTGTCATGATAAAAACGGGAACAGATTATGAAAAAGCAATGGAGTTACTGGAGAATGCGGATGGAGATGTCAGAAAAGCCATCTCGATTTATGAAGATTAAGGAGGGAAGCAATGGCTACAGGAGGATTATCCATCATACAGACGATGTTGAGCAAGCTGCCGCAATCAGAACAAAAACTAGCAGAATATATTCTACAGAATCCTCATGAAGTTGTGAACAGCACTGTACAGGAATTAAGTACGTCTGCCCAAACTAGCGGGGCCGCTGTTATCAGGTTGTGTAAATCGCTTGGAATAAAAGGGTTTCAAGATTTGAAAATAAGGATTGCTGGAGATTTGATGAAGACAGTTGAACAGGGTTATCGGGATATCGAGCCTTCCGAATCACTGTATCGGATTGTGGAGAAAACAACGAGTAATTCGATTCAGACCATTAGGGACACATCTGAAATAATCGATCACGATAATCTCAAACATGCGATAAAACTGATGCTGAATGCTAAAAACGTCCACTTTTGCGGTGTGGGTGCTTCGAATATAGTTGCTGCTGACGCTCAGCAAAAATTACTTCGCGTCAATAAAGGGGCAACGGCTTTTACGGATATGCATTTAGTTGCAACCCTGATTGCAAATGCTGATGAAAATGACATCGTTTTTGCCATTTCATTTTCAGGGGAAACACCTGAAGTTGTCAATATATTGAAGCTGGCAAAAGAACGTGGGGTCAAGACAATCGGGCTGACTCATTATGGCCAAACAACGGTATCATCCTTGTGTGACGCCACACTGTATACATCCTATTCGAATGAAGCACCTTTTCGAAGTGCAGCAACATCCTCACGATTGGCGCAATTATATATGATTGACATTTTGTTTTTGGGGATGGCTTCAGAACAATATGAAGAGACTGTCCAATATATTGATAACACCAGGTCTGCCATTAAATCGATGACAGATCGATATAAATGATTCATACGAGATTTGACAAAGGGGGCTATTGAATGGGTAAGGGGGATAAGTACGCCATTTTAGCAGAAGAGTTATTGGGGAAATTGGGTGGGGCATCTAATGTTGCCGATGCTGCACATTGTATGACCAGACTCAGGGTACTGCCAATCGATCGTTCGAAAGTAAAAATGGAAGATATAAAAAATACGGAAGGCGTTTTTGGCGTCATAGAAGAGGAAACGATACAAATCGTCCTCGGGCCAGGCGTGGTGAACAAGGTTCATACAGAATTTGAAAAGCTTCTGGAGGAATCCTCTGGCGATTTGAACTTAAAAGAAGTAGCCTCGAAGAATAAATCAGAGATTGATAGGAAAAACGCAAAACCGTTTAAACTTTTTTTACGCAGGATTGCAAGTATTTTCATCCCTTTAATTCCCGCCTTAGTGGCATCAGGTTTGATTACCGGTATTACAAAAGCAATCGTTCAAGCGGGCTGGCTTGCAGCAGAATCGCAATTAGCCATCATTTTAACCGTTATCGGATCGGGACTGTTTGCTTACTTGGGGATTTTGGTTGGGACCAATGCAGCAAAAGAATACGGTGGATCACCTGCACTTGGTGCACTTGCAGGTATCTTGGTCATTAACCCGGCCGTCGGCGACATTTCATTGTTCGGTGAAAATTTGCTCCCTGGCCGCGGTGGGTTGATAGGAGTCCTCTTTGCAGCTATTTTCATAGCCTTGGTGGAAAAACAGGTCAGGAAATTCATTCCTCAATCACTGGATATCATTTTGACGCCAACCATCGCTTTACTCATTACTGGGATTGTCACTTACATTGTATTTATGCCGGTAGGAGGGTTTTTATCGGATGCCATTACAACTGGGTTATTGAATGTTTTGGATTTCGGTGGTGTCGTAGCTGGATTCGTGCTTGGTGCGGCCTTCCTCCCTCTCGTCATTACTGGTTTACATCAAGGTTTAACGCCTGTCCATCTAGAATTGATCAATTCGATTGGTGATGATCCACTGCTTCCCATTTTGGCGATGGGTGGTGCGGGGCAAGTTGGAGCGGCATTTGCCATCTATATGAAAACGAAGAAAGCAAGTTTGAAGCGAGCAATCGGAGGGGGCCTTCCTTCCGGGATGCTAGGTATCGGTGAACCCCTTATATTTGGAGTGACCCTGCCATTGGGCAGGCCTTTCTTAACTGCATGTTTAGGTGCAGGAGTAGGTGGAGCCTTCCAAGCTCAATTCGGAATCGCAACGTCGTCCATCGGTGTGTCCGGACTGCCGCTTACCTTTTTAGTTCATCCAAACCAAATCGGACTGTTCCTCGCTGGGTTGTTCATTTCCTATATAGCAGGATTTATTTTTACGTATTTGTTTGGATTCAAAGATGAAATGGCGGTTGAATTCAAGTGATCGGAATTTCTTTTTATCTACAAGACCCGCATGCAGAAACACAAATCATCCATGCTGCTAACCTGGGAGTTAAAAAAGCATTTACCTCGCTGCATATTCCTGAAGAAAAGGGTGATCTCGTGAAGAGGATGATCACGCTTTTAAAGCTTTCAGAGGCCTATGGAATGGAAATCCATGCAGATGTCTCATTAAACACGCTTGATCATTTGGGGATTAGCAAATTTACGGATTTATGGCCATTAGGTATTAAAGGTATTCGCCTTGATGATGGGTTTGATAAAGAAACGGTCATATCTTTATCTAAGGTGTTTTCACTCTCACTAAATGCAAGTACATTGAATGAAGAAGAACTTTTAGCCGTGCTTGGGGGCGGTGTGGAACCGGAAAGTCTGATAGCTTGGCACAACTTTTATCCAAGGCCTGAAACGGGCCTTGAGGAAGAGTTCTTTCATGAACAAAATCGAATGTTCAAGAAATATGGCATACCGATCTTTGCTTTCATCCCGGGTGCAGGAAGTAAACGCGGTCCTCTTCATGAGGGACTCCCAACACTTGAAAAACACAGGTTGATGAATCCTTACGCTGCCGGTATAGAGCTGATTCAGCATGTGGAAGGAGTTTACGTTGGAGATCAAGGAACGGAGAATAATCTGCTTGAGAATCTAACTGCTTATAAAAATCTAAATATTCTAACTGTTAGAATGGAAACCCGTATCTTGCAAAGCGGTCAGTATAAATTGAGGCCAGATGTTTCTCCAGATGTTTTCCGGCTGCAGAATACCCGGGTTACAGCAAATGTTGAGCAGAGTAATACAGTTGCACGCAGTCTTGGGTCCATAACGATGGACAATGATGCTTACGGAAGATATCGGGGAGAGGTCCAAATTTGCAAGAGAGACCTAGGGGCAAATCACCGAGTTAATGTGATAGGTCGAGTTATAGAAGAAGATATTCCCTTGCTGTCCCTTCTAAAGCCTGGTCAAACGATAAACCTTATCATTGAGTGACCAATTGAATCAATTTACAGGGGGTAAATCGATATATATCATGAAGGCTTGTTAAAAGAGGCGGCTGCTGGGTTTTCCAATGCTGCCTTGATTTCTTTATAGGATCTATATAGTTCATTTCCATTCATTGTTACCCCTTCTTGAAAGTGGATATGGAATTGTTGCTATCGGAACTAAAAAGTATACAAGGGAGGAAGCCTAATTGATAAAAAGGATATGTACCCCTGCTGGAATCGCATTATTCTTTCTTTTATCCATTCTGGGAGGGAATGCGACAGCAAAGGGATCAGAGAATGAAAAATCTTTATCGAATATTCAGGAAATCGTAGAAAACATGACAATCGATGAAAAAGTCGGTCAAATGCTAATGCCGGATTTTCGTAATTGGCAAAAACAAGGAGAAGCGAAGGCGACCGGGTTTATTGAAATGAACTCAGAAGTTGCAAGCATCATCAAAAAATATCATTTGGGAGGTGTGATTCTGTTTGCTGAGAATGTAGTCGATACCGAACAAACGGTTCGGCTAACAGATGGTTTGCAGATGGCAAGCCAGGACCTACCGCTGTTCATAACGATCGATCAGGAAGGAGGAATCGTAACTCGCCTTCAAACTGGAACGAACCTTCCTGGTAATATGGCACTTGGTGCAGCCAGAAATGAGAGTTACGCTTATCAATCTGGAGAAATCATTGGCAAGGAACTGTCGTCACTTGGCATAAATGTCAATTTCGGACCGTCTGTCGATGTCAATAATAATCCCGGAAATCCTGTTATTGGCGTTCGATCCTTCAGTTCTGATCCGGAACTTGTATCAAAGCTTGGCATCCAGACGATAAAAGGATTGCAAAATCAGAATATGATAGCGACGACCAAGCATTTCCCCGGCCACGGAGATACAGCAGTCGATAGTCATTATGGTCTCCCCCTTGTTTCTCATGATAAAGAACGTTTGCGTTCCATCGAGTTGGTTCCTTTCCAAAGGGCCATCGATGCTGGAGTTGACATGATGATGACTGCACATGTTCAATTTCCTGCATTCGATGACACTAAGTATATCAGTAAAAAAGACGGTCAAGAAATTATGGTTCCTGCAACGTTGTCACAAAAGGTCATCACGGATCTATTACGTAAAGAAATGGGTTTTGACGGTGTTGTGGTTACAGATGCTTTGAATATGAAAGCCATAGCGGACAACTTCGGACAGGAAGAAGCTGTAGTCCTTGCCATGAAATCTGGCGTTGATATTGCACTGATGCCTGCACAGGTTAATTCGCTTCAAATGGAAAAGAATATAACCACTGTATTCAATGCAGTGAAGGCAGCAGTGGAAAGTGGGGAAATTCCTCTAGGTCAAGTCAATCAATCTGTAACGAGGATACTTGAACTGAAAGTGAAGAGAGGGATATTAAACCCTGATGATACTCCGATCGATAAAAAAATTGAAACCGCGCTTAAAGTGGTCGGGAATGAAGATCATTTGAAAAAAGAAAGGAAAATCGCGGAAGAAGCCATCACTCTTTTGAAAAATGAAGACAAAACATTGCCTTTCAAACCTAAGAAAAATGATAAAGTTTTAATTCTTGCTCCTTTTGATGACCAAATTGAATCCATGTCCAGGAGCATCGGCGAATTAGCTGATAAAAAGAAAATCAAGAAAGTCCAAATAACGGGTATGAGTTTTTCAGGAAAGTCATTTTCAGATCAAGAATGATGGAGTGATAGATGATAGCATTCAAGATTCGTCGAAGTGGGCAACAGCCTTCCCTAGGGCGCGTTTTTGACAATATAGGAACCAGTTATGACAAAGTCCGATTCATCAATGAGTCTGGCCGGAGAATCAAGACCTAAAGGCACGTTGCCGGTCGATATACCATCAGTAACCAAGCCCAATGAAAGCCTTTATAAATTTGGATATGGATTAGATATAAAATCTGGAAGACCCATTAAAAAATAGGGAGGGATGCAATTTGAAAAGAATGATAACCCTATTTACCATTTGTCTGTTGACTTTCGGCATCGTTTCCTCAAAAAGTGTAACCGCTGTTAAAGAGAAGAAAAAACAAAAGGTCAGTCCCGGTATTGAAGTTCTTTTAAAAGAAGAAAAGGACGTGTTAAGCGGAAAGAAAGTCGGCTTGATTACGAATCCAACTGGCATCGATTCTAAATTAACCAGCATCGTCGATCTACTTAATGATGATCCGGATATTAATTTGACAGCGTTATTTGGTCCTGAACATGGAGTGCGTGGAGATGCGCAAGCTGGTGCAAGCGTTGAATATTATATTGATGAAAAAACAGGGTTGCCCGTTTATAGCTTATATGGCAAAACGAAAAAACCGACGCCTGAAATGTTAAAGGATGTTGAGGTCCTTGTTTTTGATATCCAGGATGTCGGAACACGCTATTACACTTATATCTACACGATGGCTTATGCAATGGAAGCAGCCAAAGAAAATGATATCCCCTTTATCGTGCTGGACCGGCCCAACCCACAAGGCGGGGAGTCGGTAGATGGGCCTGTACTTGAACCTGAATTCTCATCGTTTGTTGGTTTGTACCCAATACCTCTTAAGCACGGGATGACTGTTGGGGAACTCGCGACGTTGTTCAATAAGGAATTTAAAATTGGTGCAGATTTAAAGGTCATCAAGATGAAAGGCTGGAAGCGAGATATGGATTATGACGAAACTGGTCTCCCTTTTGTCTTGCCGTCACCGAATATGCCGACAGTTTCCACAACGTTCGTATATCCAGCTACAGGCTTGATCGAGGGAACGAATGTCTCGGAAGGCAGAGGAACGACTAAACCATTCGAGTTGATTGGTGCTCCGTATATAAACAGCGATGAGCTTGCTGGGAAATTAAATGCATTAAGATTACCTGGCGTAAAATTCAGGGCAGCCTCCTTTACACCTACATTTTCAAAACATGCAGGTAAACTTAGCCACGGAGTGGAAATTTATATAACGGATAGAGAGGAATTCAAGGCTGTCCCTACCGGACTTCACATCATCAAGACCATTCAGGATCTATATCCTGGAGATTTCGAATTCCTTGCAGCCAACAATTTCAATTTATTGATTGGCAATGGATGGGTAATGTCAAGAATTGAAGAAGGTTCATCAGTAAATGAAATCATGAAAGAATATCAAGCAAAGCAGGATGCTTTTAAAAAGGTTCGCAAAAATTACTTGCTCTATAAATAAGTGAAAAGAAAAGTCCGGTTGGGCTTTTCTTTTTTTTATGAACTTTCGAAGGAGGAGAAAATCGCTAAGACTTTATTCCTGAATAAAGCCAAATTTATAAATGAAATGAAGTTCTAAAATGGAAGGAACCGTTGTCTAATAGAATATGGGGTTTGCCCTAAATCAGTAATTGTCAGGAGGAAAGCGGAATGAAGAAATATCTTCAAAAAATTGGACGTTCCTTGATGCTGCCAGTAGCCGTATTGCCGGCAGCCGCCATATTAATGGGGATCGGTTATTGGATAGATCCTGCAGGATGGGGAGCGGGAAGTCCGTTAGCAGCTTTCTTAATTAAAGCAGGTTCTTCGATCATTGATAATATCGCTATCTTGTTTGCTGTTGGAGTTGCATTGGGGATGTCGAAAGGAAAAGATGGAGCCGCCGCTTTGAGCGGGCTGGTAGCCTATCTAGTCGTAACGACATTGCTTTCCACGGACTCGGTAGCGATGCTGCAAGGAATTGATGCAAAAGATGTAAATCCAGCATTTGAGAAAATAGAAAATGCATTTGTCGGAATCCTCTCGGGCCTTATAGCGGCAGCTATGTATAATCGGTTCAGTAAGGTCGAGCTGCCGGATGCACTCGCTTTCTTTAGCGGTAAACGCCTTGTCCCGATCCTTACTGCGGTTGCCATGTTACTCGTTTCGCTTATATTATTCTTCGTATGGCCACTCATCTATTCCTGGTTAGTTATATTTGGGGAAGGAATAAGTGAATTAGGTGCAGCTGGAGCAGGACTCTATGGATTTTTCAATCGGCTTTTGATACCAACAGGTTTACATCATGCGTTAAACTCCGTATTCTGGTTCGATGTAATAGGACTAAACGATATCGGTAAATTCTGGGCTGGAACAGGAATAAAAGGGACCACAGGCATGTATCAAGCCGGATTCTTTCCCGTCATGATGTTCGGATTACCGGCTGCTGCTCTTGCCATGTACCATTCGGCAAAATCACGGAAGAAAAAACAAGTGGCCTCTTTAATGCTTGCAGCCGGTTTCGCTTCATTTTTCACAGGTGTTACTGAACCGTTGGAATTTGCATTCATGTTTGTTGCACCAGCCCTATTTGTTGTGCATGCTTTATTAACAGGAATATCGTTGGCTATTGCCGCGACATTCCAATGGACAGCAGGGTTCGGGTTTAGTGCAGGATTCATTGACTTTGTTTTAAGTTCAAGATTGCCATTGGCAAATGAACCTTATATGCTACTTCTTCAAGGACTGGCTTTTGCTGTCATTTACTATTTCTTATTCAGATTCTTGATAAAAAGGTTCAATTTAATGACTCCCGGCAGAGAAGATGATACAGAAGATGAGCTTGATGGCGGAGGAGTGATTGCGGAAGCAGACAGCAGTCATGGCGGGAATGAAGAGAGTAAATTCTTTGGAATGGCTTCCGCTATTTATGAGGGGTTAGGCGGAGACGCTAACGTAACTTCTGTAGATAACTGCGTTACCCGATTAAGGGTTGAGGTGGAGAATATGGGAGCTGTCGATCAGAATAAAATCAAATCAACAGGGGTTGCTGGAATCAATATCGTGGGTCCCAAAAGCATTCAAGTCATCGTAGGGACACAAGTACAATTCATAGCTGATGAAATTGAAAAGATCCGGCGGCAATAGCTGATACACTAAAAATCTACGATCAGGATTTTATTTTCTGATCGTAGAGATTTTTATGATCAAGTACCGAGTATAAACGCGAATAAGATTTACCTTTATTAACTCTGCTCTTAAAATAGAATAAAACGAATCAATGTTCTATAATATATAAGGGTATTGAATGAAGGATTTGCCATGAAGCTTGGAGAATTAGTAAAGAGGCTCGTCAGCCAATCATTTGAATGATTAGGAAATCAGCGGTAATGAAGGCTGTATACATACACGTCAATCTAAAGACACTTATCATATAGTGTACTAAGGTTTGAGCAAGGGATATTTTTTGCATTTCTGAAACTTTTAGTATGGGGAGGTTCCGGTCATGTATAAACAAAAAACCAAAGAAACTGACAGTAGTGTCATTGAGTTCATTGAGAACGTCGATAATCCCAAAAAGCGTGAAGATGCATATGAATTGTTGGATGTTTTCACCAAAACGACAGGTTATGAGGCAAAGATGTGGGGACCGAGCATCATTGGGTTCGGTATCTATCATTATAAATATGAATCAGGTCACGAAGGAGATGCCCCCCTGGTAGGCTTTTCCCCTCGAAAAGCAAAAATCAGTTTATATTTCTCTCCAGGGGATAAAAAAAGGGAAGAATTGTTACAGGCATTTGGAAAACACACTTCCGGAAAAGGGTGTGTGTACATCAATAAAGTGACAGATATCGATATTAATGTATTGAAAGAATTGATTAATCAGTCTGTCAAGTTTTTGAGAGATAAGTACCCGGACAATGAAAAATAGCAGAACGGATGATCAGTTTATAATTGTAAAAGAGGAACAAGAAAGCGAGTGGGAACGAAAAATGAGAAAAATTAAAGTGGGCATAGTTGGGTACGGATTGTCAGGAGCTACATTTCACGCTCCATTACTAAGTGTTTTAGAGCAGTTTCAAATAGCGAAAGTTGTCAGCTCCAATAAGGAAAAAGTCCAAAAAGATTTGAAAGATGTGGAAGTGGTAAGCAGCTTAGAGGAAATTCTTGAAGACGCGTCCATTGATTTGGCTGTTATTACGACACCGAGTGGTTTGCATTATGAAATGGCCAAGCAAAGCTTGTTAGCCGGGAAGCATGTCATCCTCGAAAAGCCGATGGTAGTGGAAGCTTGGGAGGCAGAGGAGCTAATTAAGATTGCCGAGGAAAAGGATCTGCTATTAAGTGTCTATCATAATCGGAGATGGGATAATGACTTTTTGACCGTGAAAAAACTTATGGATGATGGAGTGCTTGGGGAAATCAATACATACCAAGTCCATTATGATCGATACAGGCCTGTGGTCAGGGATAGATGGAGGGAAAAACCAGGCCCGGGATCAGGCATGCTTTATGATTTAGGATCACATCTCATCGATCAAGCACTGCATTTGTTTGGATTGCCGCAATTCGTTTGGGCAGATGTATTTTCCCAAAAAGAAAATGCAGAAACGGATGATTATTTCCATGTGATATTAGGATATGAAAAGCTGAGAGTTATCTTACATTCAGGCTCAATCGTTCCGAATAATGGACCGCGGTATCAGGTGCATGGAAGTAAAGGATCATTTATCAAGTACGGTCTTGATTGCCAAGAGGCGGCCCTAAGTGAGGGAAAAAAACCGCTGGATGACTCTTGGGGTGCAGATGATCCCAAATTTTATGGTAAGCTGGTTACGGTTGAAGGAGAAAATGAGATACATGAAACGATTGAAACACTGCATGGTACTTATTTAACGTATTACCAGGCAATTGCCGATAGTATATTGAGCGGGAAAAAAGCTCCAGTAACCGCCCAAGAAGGGTTATCGGTCATTAAAATCATTGATGCGGCTTTTGAAAGCAGTAAAGGGAAGAAAGCCGTATATATTAAATGAAATTCATTTTCCTCTTATAACAATATAAATGAGAAAAACTGAATGATAAGCGGCCTTATTCTCAAAAAATAAGGTCGCTTTTTATTTTGGTCAAATAAAATCATTAACTTTAAGGAATAAAAGAAGCAAATACTCGTGAATTCGAATGTTACGTAAGATTTTGAGCTGTTTCCGCATGAAATTGGAGCGATACGCGAGAGATTGAGCGTTTACTCGTGAATTCGTAACATTTACTCGTGAAATTGGAGCAAATACTCGTGAAATTCATCCATTTACTCGTGAATTTGAAGCAAATACTCGTGAATTCAAATGTTACGTTAGTTTAGAGCTGTTTCGCATGAAATTGGAACGAACATTCGAGAGATTGAAGTATGACGCTCGTGAGTTTCGACTCGCCAAATTTGAAAGTTTTACTGGTGGATATACTGTTTTGGAGGATTTAAATTGATATGAAAATCATAATGAAAACCCCCGAATAATGGCTGCTGCTCGGGGGTTTCGTTAAGGTATAAAACTTGAAATGCCTTTTAAGCTCTAGGATAATGCCTTTGCATGAAGAGATCGCTTTTGCCAAGCCATGGTAATCATCAAAGTAATGAATAAGAGGATAAGACCCAACATGAACGGATAGGTAATGTGGACATCATACATCATTCCGGCAAGTGTAGGTCCGAGCACATTTCCGATGCTCATATATGCATTATTCATACCCATTGCAAAGCCCTGCTCATTTCCTGCCATCTTGGAAATCAGTGTGTTTAGAACTGGACGTAAGATGGATGTGGAAAGGAAGATGATCAGTGAAATTAAAAAGAAAATTAGGTAGCTTGAAGCAAAAAGTGATAGGAGGAAACCGATGGCTGCTACACTGATAAAGATATTCAGCACATTCACTTCCCCGAAACGCTGTACAATCCGGTCGACGACAAACAGTTGTACTATTACACTGACGATACCGGTGGCTGTAACCATGACGGCGATGTCCTTAGGACTTGAATTGAATTGATTATCAAGATAAAGACCAATGACAGATTCATATGCCATTAACCCAAAGCTCATTACAAGTGTAATGATGAGTGGGATGAAATAGGGCATTTTCACGGATAAAGCAATCTTCCGAACCATCGTTTCAGTTTTTGCATCCATGGATTGAGTAACCTGTGCCGTTTCGCTTTCTTTTAAAACAAAAATCGAAAATACCACAGCTGATAGGGATACCAGCGCAGAAATCAAAAAGGGAAACTTCAAGCCAAAGTCAGCTAAAAAACCTCCAATTCCTGGACCGACTACAATTCCCAGGGACATGGCGGCAGATACTAAACTATTGCCTTTAGCGCGTTGATCAAATGTAGTGATATCGGCTACATAAGCAAAAATTGCGGGGATAAGCAAAGCTGCCCCGATCCCGCCAATGATACGTGAAGCATATAATAACCAAATGGAATTGACTGCATAAAAAATAAACATGGATAATGTCAAACCAACCAATCCATAAATAATCATTTTTCTGCGCCCGAATTGGTCAGTCCATTTTCCGGCAATTGGCGAAAAAATAAGTTGTGCACCTGCGAAAATGGCAATCATTAGGCCAGCGGCGGTTCCGCCTTGATTAATGGAGGCCAGGTATGCTGGTAAAATGGGAATGATGATACCGAAACTTCCTATTGCTATAAACATATTGATCATGAGGATAATGATCTTTTTGCGTTGTTCTGCTGACATGGACAGCCTCTCTCTCTTTAAAAATCAATAACCAATTTAATTCGCATGGTTAATTTTTTGATACGTTAATTATGTTATAGTTTTAGATAGATAGTGTCAATAAGAAAGGATTGTCAAACATGAATTCAAGTGAATTGTATAATTTACATCTAGAAATCAAGGAACTAAGCAGCCTCTCACAGGAATTGGTGGAACCGTTATTGGTTAAATATGATTTAACTTCTGTACAGTATCGTGCATTGCAATTAATAGTCTTGAATGAATCCATAGCGGTTAAAGATGTTTCGAATCATTTGAAGATCAAACCTGCAGCAGGAACTGCACTAATTGACCGGCTTGAACGGAAGAAAATGATTGAGAGGGTACACAGTGAGGATGATCGGCGGGTCGTTTTTATTCAATCCACGGAAAATGGAAGGGAAGCCTGCCATTCCATCAATAAGAGTTTTGCCAAAATCTTTCGTGACTATTATAGCGTCCTAAATGAAGATGAAACGGAACGGCTTAAACAAATCGTTGGGAAACTGACCGAACATGTGTCGT
The DNA here is from genome assembly GCF_042788005.1 of Peribacillus sp. YIM B13472. Classification (NCBI taxonomy): domain Bacteria; kingdom Bacillati; phylum Bacillota; class Bacilli; order Caryophanales; family Bacillaceae; genus Peribacillus; species Peribacillus sp. YIM B13472. The sequence continues at coordinate 44,285 of NZ_JBHZPG010000004.1, read as the reverse complement.
CACGCATAGAGAAAAAAATATAGTCTTCCTGACTTGTACAATCTCCTTTATAATAGATAGAAGAAGCTCTATATATTTATTAAAACAGTGAATTCCACTGTTTTTAGGAGATGAATTATCAGAATAATTAAAAAATATTCGAATGTGCATCCCCTGAGTATAAAGGTTAGGGGTCATTCAATGATTCTTTAAATGATGTAAGAAATCCATTAAAGAAGATATGACGTTTGGAAAATGAATATATATCAAAAGGGTTAAGAAATTTTTTCTCAATGACTCATCATGACGAACCAGGCAGAGGAAGTGTGCTGTAAGCAGAGAATCTCAAAAAAAGGAGATGGTAAAAATGTTTTCCCCATTAACCCCAATGGATTGGAAGCGCAGGGCCGTAAAATATTATCCTCATAAAGTGGCAGTCATCGATGAAGAGAAAGAGTTTACATACAAGGAATTCGGGCAGCGGGCCGATCAACTTTCCAAAGCACTATATTCTTCGGGAATTGAAAAAGGCGACCATATTGCAGTAATGTTGCCAAATACGCATTATATGTTGGAATGTTTTTATGGCATTTGTCAAATGGGAGCAGTAATGGTTCCATTGAATTATAGGCTTGCTGCAGAGGATTTGGAATATATCATTAAACATAGCGATTCAAAAATGTTGATAGTCGATGAAGAATTTACCGCTCCGATCGAAAAGATTATTACTAGACTATCATTGGAAAAAATCATTATCGTGTCTGTTGAAGGACATGTAACCACATTACCAGGAGTAGACTATGAGAATTTCATTTTGCATGCAATTGATGAAGCACTGCCAGAGGTTACAATCGATGAAAATCAACTTTTAACTATAAATTATACGAGTGGAACGACTTCAAAACCAAAAGGGGTAATGTTAACCCATCGCGGGAATTACATGAACGCCGCTAATTTCATTTATCACCTGGGAGTGAAGCATGATGATGTATACTTACATACCCTGCCAATGTTTCACGCTAATGGCTGGGGAGGTGTATGGTCGGTAACGGCTACTGGCGGGACTCATGTATGTTTAAGGAAAGTGGATCCCCCTCTTATTCTCAAATTATTCGCTCATCATAATATTACATTGTTATGTGGAGCACCTACTGTCGTCAATATGCTAGTGAATGATCCTAAAGCAAAAGAAACAAATATCAAAGTGCGTCCAAGGATGGCAACAGCAGGTGCTCCTCCAGCAGCAACGCTTATACAAAAGGCACAAGAAATCCTTGGTTTGAATATGATCCACGTATATGGATTAACAGAAACTTCCCCATTCATCCTATATAATGAGTGGAAGGATGAGTTTGAAGCTAAATCGGCGGACGAACAAGCAATAATAAAGGCAAGACAAGGGATTGAATTGGTTTTCAATGGGGAAACGATGGTAGTCAATAAAGAAGGGAAAGAAGTCGCTTGGGATGGAAAGGAACTGGGGGAAATCATTACTCGCGGCAATGTTGTAATGGAAGGATATTATAAGGATCCGGAAAAGACGGCCGAAGCAATTAGGGATGGCTGGTTTCATACCGGGGATCTGGCAGTTACCTATCCTGATGGGTATATTGAGATACAAGACAGGGCTAAGGATTTAATCATTTCCGGCGGGGAAAATATTTCTTCAACAGAGGTGGAAGGGGTATTGTATAAACATCCAGATGTTTTGGAGGCTGCGGTCATTGCCATTCCAGACGATAAATGGGGAGAAACGCCTAAGGCAATCATTGTGCTGCAGCCAAATGCAAAAGTGACTGAAAATGAGATCATTACCTTTTGCCGCTCAAAAATGGCTCACTTTAAAGCACCGACAAAAGTTGAATTCGTAGAGTCTTTACCGAAAACGGCAACAGGTAAGCTACAAAAATACCGATTGAGGGAAATCCATTGGAAAGGATCGAAAAAGGTAAATTAACGGCTTTCATAGGAACGGGATATATATATTAAGTGAATGTCATGAAAAGGAAAAAAGAATGAAGTACGGAAATTAACAAGACCAAGAATGCTTTTAAATAAGCATTCTTGGTTTTTATATTATGGAAAGCAACATTTCCTCTGTAATATTAGGAGCAGGAAGGATTAATTAACGAGGGCTTCTAAATGAAAGATTTGACTTAGTGTAATATATATACGTTATTTTAGATAAACTTGGTTTTTTACCACTAGCATAGACTGATTCATGATAAGCGTGTTTTCTGGAATAATAGGCTGCTATTAAACTATTAGGACTGCCAGCAAGTGCTGATGCCAGTGCAGTAGCTACTCCTGCTGGTGCGGTTGGGCCACCTGCAAACACAAGAGTACTTACGATGCTTAACCATGTTGTTCCCTTTTGATGAGCCTTTACCATCTTTCCTAATTGGGTATTTGTTAGTTTAGCCTGATGAGCAATAGGTTTGCTCATTTCAATGATGCTTGCTGTTGGTTGTATTTGTATAACATCATCACTAATTAATTTGACTTCCACAATGGGGTTGACTGTTGATGAAGGTATTGTTTCATTTTTCTCTTCGGCCAATGTATTGGGGACATGTGAGAATACTAATAAACTGATTAATAGTATTGAAAATAAGGACTTTTTCTTCATTTTCATAACACTCCCTTATATTTTTTTGAAAATTTGGTATAATATCATACTATATAACTATATGCAGGAGGTCAAGATAAATATGGAAACTAAGGAAAAAAGTTTTAAAACAGTAATGATTGTACTTATTTCTATATGTCTAGGTTTTATAATCAGGATGTCCTCAGTAATAATAGCTGATCGAAGTTTATTTTCTATGTACAACATAGACCTATTAATTTTATTTATAGCGATAATTGGATTAATTATATGGTTGAATAAAAAGAAAAAAAGGATCTAATTATTCAGTTTGGAGACAAAAGGGGTCTTTTAGCGGTGTCTGGGGGAACCGTTCAAACCCTTTAATTCCATTAGTCTTAATTCTGACTTAGTGTTAGTTTTTATAAAAAAATCATTATTTCCAGATAATTAGAGTAAAAACTTTCATCAATGGATTTTGTGAATTCGTGAAAAAAGGCGGGAAGAAAAACAGATTGTTTTTCTTCCCGCCTTTTTTTCATGGGTAGTATGAAAAATTTTAAAAAACTTAATGAGATTATATTATATGAAGAAACTAAGAAGCACAAAGAAAAAATAGCCTTGATCTTATAAAAATTCTGTAAATTTAAATAAAACATTATAACGTTATATTGATTAGTTCGACAAAATATGATAATCTATTTTTGTAAAGAGAAATGAAATGAATTCTCACACAATTCAGTGTAACCGTATACAAAGTACTTACAATCGATAGGATGTACCGAAAAGGATGAGGGAAATGACAGATACGTTAGTTCTGAAGAATGTAAAGATGTTAGAGGGAAATGCAGCGGATATCATACTGGAAAATGGGATGATTAAAGAAATCGCACTTCCCGGAACTGCAACAGGGGATAAGATAATAGATTATAATCAAAAAGTTTTTGTTTCCAGCGGATGGATTGATATGCATGTACATGCTTTCCCGGAATTCGATCCTTATGGTGATGAGGTTGATGAGATTGGATATAAAACTGGTGTAACAGCGGTCATTGATGCGGGAAGCACGGGAGCAGATAGGATATCTGATCTCGTTAACAGCTGTGAAAATTCCAAAACGAATGTTTTCGCCTTTCTGAATATTTCGCGGATTGGCTTGAAAAGGATTGATGAGTTATCGGATATTTCATGGCTGGACGAAGCGGAATTAAGGAAGGCAATTTCCAAGTACGGGGATTTTGTCGTTGGACTTAAAGCGAGAATAAGTAAAAGCGTGGTTGGTCCAAATGGTGTCGGGCCATTAAAAATCGCTAGGAAGTTCTCGGCTGAAACTGGTTTACCTTTAATGGTCCATATCGGTTCAGGGCCGCCTGATATTAAAGAAGTCCTTGAATTACTTGAGGAAAAGGACATTATTACACATTTCTTAAATGGTAAAGCGAATAATTTATTTGATGAAAGAGAAGAGCCGCTGCCTGAGTTCAGTAAGGCGATTGAACGTGGTGTCCATTTGGATGTAGGTCATGGAACGGCAAGCTTTTCTTTTAAAACTGCAGAAATGGCGAAAAAGCGGGGAATACGCTTCAATACGATCAGTACGGATATATATCGGAAAAACAGAGAGAATGGGCCAGTTTTTAATATGGCAAATGTGCTAACAAAATTTTTGTATCTGGGTTATCCATTAAAGGAAGTAATAGATGCCGTTACGGTCAATGCAGCAGCTTGGTTGCATAAACCCGAGCTTGGCAGGATTTCAGCTGGGGATATTGCGAACTTGACTTTATTCTCGATTAAGAATGAGCCGACCCTTTTAATGGATTCCGAAGGAGAAAAAAGGATGGCAGAAAAAAGAGTTGTCGTAAAAGGAGTGGTTATAAATGGAGAATTCATTGAATGCTAAATACGGTTTGAAAAGAGTCATAAATGCAAGCGGAAGAATGAGCATTTTGGGAGTCTCTGCCCCAACTGACACAGTGATGGACGCGATGAAAAAAGGTGGGCAAAATTATGTTGAAATTTCTGATTTAGTCGATAAGTCAGGCCAGCATATAGCGAATTTGCTTCATTCTGAAGCAGCGGTGGTCGTAAACTCGGCATCAAGTGGAATTGCGCTTTCAGTAGCGGCGATCGTTACTGAAGGAAACAGAAGGAAAAGCGAAAGGCTTCATCAAGATCTCATTCAAAAGAATGAAATCATCATGCTGAAAGGCCATAACGTTCAGTATGGTGCACCGGTTGAAACCATGATTTACCTTGGTGGCGGAAAATTGGTTGAAGTTGGTTATGCAAACGAAGGGAAGGCAGAACATATTGCGGATGCCATAAATGAAAATACTTCTGCCATTTTATACGTGAAATCGCATCATGCTGTTCAGAAAAATATGATATCGGTCGAAGAAGCGTGGGAAGTGGCCAAAACGAATAATATTCCTCTGATTGTCGATGCAGCAGCGGAAGAGTATTTGGAAAAATATGTACAATTCTCCGACTTGGCCATTTATAGTGGATCAAAAGCCATTGAAGGACCCACATCCGGTATCGTTGCTGGCAGAAATAAATATATCGAATGGGTAAAGGTTCAATTGCACTGTATCGGAAGGAGCATGAAGGTTGGAAAGGAAACTACCTTTGGGTTGCTTCAGGCATTGGATGAGTATTTCGTCAAGACGGATAATAGCGAAAAAGAAAAAGCTAGTTTACAAGTTCTCACATCACTTGAATCCATTGAGGGCGTAAAAGTAACAATAGTTCAGGATGAAGCCGGCCGTGCCATATATAGAGCACGTATTTCCATTGATCCTTTAATAACGGAAACAACGGCGAAGGAAGTGAACGAGCAGCTCAAAAATGGGGATATCGCCATTTACACACGTGATTATGGGATACGGCAAGGCTTTTTCGATATAGATCCGCGTCCATTGCAAGGTGATGATATACATGTCATTGAAGCACAATTAAGAACCATATTAGGAGGAAAATAAGGATGACAAACATAAACAAACGGTTATTGAATGATCGTGTAGCCTTAAATGTACTTGCAAATAGTGTAGAAAATGCAGTGGAAGTCTTTGAAGCAGCGGAAGGCCATGTATTGGTTGGTGTACTCTCAAAGGATTATCCAACTGTGGAAGCTGGTGTTACAGCAATGAAAGAATACGGGGAAGCCATTGATGAGGCCGTTTCAATAGGATTGGGTGCGGGCGATAATAGACAGGCAGCGGTTGTCGCAGAAATAGCAAAATACTATCCAGGCAGTCATATTAACCAGGTTTTTCCTGCTGTAGGTGCTACGAGGGCCAATTTAGGTGAGAAGGACAGCTGGATAAATTCACTTGTTTCTCCAACTGGGAAAGTAGGTTATGTGAATATCTCCACTGGTCCAGTAAGTGCAGGTGCAAGTGAAACTGCCATTGTGCCTATCAAAGCTGCCATTGCGCTGGTTCGCGATATGGGAGGAAATGCTCTGAAATACTTCCCGATGAAAGGCCTGAAGCATGAAGATGAATATCGTGCTGTGGCAAAAGCTTGTGGTGAAGAGGGGTTTGCATTGGAACCAACAGGTGGAATCGATTTAAGTAATTTCGAGACCATACTAGAAATCGCATTAGAAGCAAAAGTGCCTAAAGTCATTCCCCATGTATATTCTTCCATTATCGATGAAGAAACTGGAAAAACGAATGGAGAGGATGTACGGAAATTATTGGCCATAACAAAAAAAATGGTTGAAAAATATGCCTAAAAGGATTGTGGCATTCGGGGAAGTAATGATGCGTTTGCAGGTACCAGGGCATGAATTGCTATCACAGGCCAACACTCTGCAATACTCCTTTTCAGGCACGGGGGTAAACGTTGCTTCTGCGATGACAAAGCTAGGGCATGAGGGGTATCTTGTGACAAAGTTACCGGATAACCCCCTTGGGGATTCCGCGATTTCATCTTTGCAGCAATTAGGAATTGGAAGGAACTTCATCTCTAGAGGTGGAAAATACTTGGGGATGTACTTTTTGGAAAATGGTTTTGGACAGCGGGCGAGCCGTGTCACATATTCCAATCGCCTGGAAAGCAGTTTTAATACGGCCTCCTTATCCGATTATGACATGGATATGATTTCGGAAAGTACGGATATCATCCATTTTTGCGGAATCACGCTTGCAATGGCGGGAAATGTACGGGAAAGTATGAAGGTGCTGGCTAGGAAAGTCAAAGAAAAAGGCGGTACAGTCTGTTTTGATTGCAACTACCGCCCCTCTTTATGGGAGGGAGGTTATGCTGACGCAAAGCCTCATTATGAAGAAATGCTTTCTTTGGCTGATATCGTCATGATGAATGAGAAAGACGCCCTATATATTTTAGGAATGAAGTCTGAGGGCTCCACAAGGGAAGAGCAGCTAATCGAGCTGATCCCTGAGGTGGCAAAGAAATTCAATATCCAGTCGATAGCAGGGACACATCGTTCAATCAACAGTGATAATAGCCATACATTGAAGGGGTATATATATAAGGAAGAAACATTTTGCTTTTCCGATATCCTATCATTTTCCGTATATGATAGAATAGGTTCAGGCGATGCTTACACCAGCGGAATCTTACATGGCGAATTACGAGGATATTCCCCTGAAAAGACAGTTCGGTTTGCGGCTGTTTCAGGAATGCTGGCATGTACTGTCGTTGGAGATACTCCTTTGGCAACCGAAAAGGAGATACTCTCGGCAATGGAAGGTAAAATGGAAGATATTAAGAGATAAAAGGCAGGAGATTAGGAATGAATGTGAACAGAAAAAATGGACCGATGTATTTACAGATAAAAGAAATATTAAAGGATCGTATTTTACATGGGGTTTATGCCATCGACACAAACATTCCCTCTGAGCCTCTTTTGGAAGAAGAATTTAACGTAAGTAAGGTCACTGTACGTAATGCAATCAAAGAACTCGTGCAAGAGGGGTATGTTGAAAAGAAAAGCGGCAAAGGCACTAGGGTCATAGCTAATGGTTCCATTGTCAAACTTTCCAAAGGAAAGCGTTTCACAGAGCTGTTGGTGGAGGAAGGGCACTCCATTTTAAAAAAGGTGTTAAACATAAGTCATGTTGACCTTTCTTCAGACTCTAAGCTGCATTCTTTATTTGGTGACCATTGCATAAGTATCGAACGGATATATTTATTGGACAATGAACCTTATATTTACTTTACACATTATGTTTCACTCGATATGAACGAAGAAGATATGAAAGTGGTCCAAATCAATTCTTTGTACCGCTTTTTGGAAGATCAAAACGTCAAACTTGAAACATTCAGAGATGAGTTTGCCGTTGCTATCGCTCCGGATCACATTTGCGAAACACTGAAAATCGAAAACAATAGTCCTGTACTAAAAAGGATTCGGATTTCCAGTGATGGGGACGGAAATGTTATGGAATACAGTGAAGGGTATTACAACACGGCTAAACAGAACTACATTGTGACATATAATGAGCCGGTACAATAATCCAATTATTGTATTGGTTTGTTTGTAAGCGATTCCAATAGGGTGGGGAGAACATATGGATCTATATTTATTAGGAATCACGCTGATAGCTATCGTAATTGTTATTTTGGGGGTATCATGGTGGAAATGGCATGCATTCATTAGCTTGACTGTAGCCAGTTTATTTTTAGCGGTTTTTTCTGGACTGCCGATGGACAAGATTGTAGGAGCATATGAAACGGGTGTCGGAGCGGTCCTTGGTCACCTTATTGGAATATTGGCATTAGGGACCATCTTAGGAAAGATGATGTCCGACTCTGGAGCCGGTATGCAGGTTGCTGACTTTTTCATTAATAAATTCGGCGTGAAGAACCTGCCATGGGCCATGCTTTTATCTGGTTTCATCATAGGCATTCCGGTATTTTTCGAGGTTGGTTTAGTAATATTGCTGCCTTTGGTCATTTCCATTCGGAAATCAACCAAAGTGAACATCTTGTTAATTGGTATTCCAGTACTTGCTGGTTTATCGATCGTACATGGGCTGGTACCTCCGCATCCGGGAGCCATGACAGCTATTGGGATCTATAATGCAAACATGGGACACGTACTTCTGTACTCATTGATCATCGCATTCCCGACTGCTGTAATTGCCGGACCTCTATTCGCAAAATGGGTTCAAAAACGGGTTATTCCTGTTGGTGAACCGGAATTGATCCGGGTGGTAACAAAGTCAAGTGGATTACCAGGGACAGGAGTTTCGTTCTTCATCATACTTTTGCCTGTATTGTTGATGGTTTTAACTGTATTGGCGCCTTATTTGCCGCTACCGGGCTCCATTGAAAAATTCTTATTGTTTATCGGAAGTCCGGTGATTGCCCTATTAATCTCCTGTTTTGCTGCTTACTATTTCTTGGGCTACAGACAGGGAATGGACAAATCGCTAATTAAAAAGTTGACGGAAGAATGCTTATTGCCATTAGCCTCCATAATCCTTATTATCGGTGCTGGTGGAGGATTCAAGCAAATTTTAATTGATAGTGGCGTAGGGACTGCAATCGCTTCCATGTCTGAAGAAATTTCTTTATCACCGATCGTTCTTGCATTCCTTGTGGCCGGATTGATTCGGATTGCCACGGGTTCTGCAACCGTCGCTTTGACCACGGCAGCAGGAATCGTTTCACCGGTCGTTGCCAATATGACGGGTGTTAATCTTGAGTTACTCGTTATTGCCACGGGAGCAGGCTCACTTATGTTCTCCCATGTTAATGACGCCGGTTTCTGGTTAGTAAAAGAATACATGGGATTAACCGTTAAAGAAACTTTCAAAACTTGGACAGTCATGGAAACCTTACTTTCCTTCGTGGCATTCGGTTTGGTTTTAATTTTCGATATATTCATTTAATTAAAGAAAATTATTGCAATGCCTGATTAAGTAGCATTTACCTCCGTGAACTGTCTTGGGGTGACAGATCACGGAGGCTTTTATTTAGTTATGAACATACTGGGGAGGGAGAAAATGACCGGCTTTACTCTTAAAGATTGGTCGTTGAGGAAAAAACAGAAACTAAATTCATTCACAATTGGAAGTGGTATGACTAGTGACAAGGGTGTAGTTTCATCCAGGAGACGTTTGTTTGGCTCCTCGAATATATAAGTCCTGACAGAGACTTCTATATTGCAAGATTGACAGCTTCCCGTTTACATATTCATTCTGAATATAATCCAATAATTCATTGGCATGGTTAGGCTTTTGACGTTTTTCCTGAATATAATGGAGAATTAAAACTTCTATATTCACACACTCACCTTACTTGACAAGTATTTTTTTTCATTAACAATATAACATGGGTATTCAAAAAAATATCATTTTTTGAATATTTTAACTATCGACATATTTATACAAATAAAGGAGTGATTCGGAGTAGGTGGTGGAAAATTTTAACAGGAAATGCAAAAAGAACGGTATTTTACCACTTGCTGTTAAGTCGGCACAAAAAACCCTTGATAATTCAAGGGTTTTTTTGTTGATTTAGGTGATAAAACTGATTTTGCGACGACTTCATGCTTGTATCTTTTGTACAGGTAAAGGTGATAAGCGCAGTTCTGCGGATTCTCTTTTAATGGAGAATAAATAAGCTGCCAAACCTAAGAAGGCTGTAAAAATCAGCATGGCGATCGATGAACTGAAGTCCCCGCCAGACAAGTCACGAAGCCATCCCATGATATAGCTCGAAAAGCCGCCCATGATATTAGTGAATCCAATTAGACCAGCGGCTCGTCCTGCGGTTTCAGGTGTTGAGTATTTTACCATGAGCATATTACTTAGATGGAACACACCTCCTTGACATCCCATTGCCAGTCCCATACATAGTCCTGCCAAAATAGGATTGGGGATGAAGACAGCTACAGTCAAAAAGACAGCTGTCAATGAAAATAGAATCGTGGCCATCAAACTTGGACGTCTGGTTTTGTCAGCCAGAAAACCGCATGCCAAGACAAATCCTAAAGCGAATAGCCAGGAAAGTGAAGTAATGCTCGACATTCCTTCCTTTTCGAATCCTTTTGCCTCAATGAGGTAGGTAGGAAGCCAAATGCTGATTCCGAAAAATAAGAAGGAGCATACGAGCATGCCGAACCAAACAATCCAGAAACGATAATCTTGAGCGAAACTCTTGTTCTCGGAGCGGGCGGTTTCTGTCACTTCATCATCCGTTTGGCGAATGAAAGCCAATTCCTCCTTACTTATCCGGGGGTGCTCTTCTGGCGTATTCCTCGTCATAAAGATGAACATCGGGATATTTATAAATAAGTTGAAAGCTGCAAGCATAAAGAAAGCTGCTTGCCAGTGGAGTAAAGATATCACGAGCACCAAAACAACGGCTCCCATTGCCGGTCCTAAATAGTTTCCGGTAAGCCAAGATGCCTGGGCCCTCCCCAATTCGCGTTTATTAAACCAGTTAGAAATTAGCTTTCCGGAAACCGGAATCATCATCCCTTCACCAAAACCAAGAATGATCCTGCTAATTAAAAATATTTCATATGAATTTGCCAGGCCTGACGTGATCATCGTGATTGTCCAAACGAATAAACCGGCGATGGCTGTTTTACGTGCACCTAATTTATCAATGATGAAGCCCCAAAAAAGATTTGAAACTCCATAAGCAATGGTGAATACAAATGATAGAAGACCGATCTTTGCATTTTTGTCATCGCCTGTTATACCGAGTGCCTGCAGGAATTCCGGATCTGTTTGAATGATGGAAATGCCAACTTTATCAATTTGTCCGAAAAACCAAAAGAAAAAAATTGGAACGGCAATATACAACCATCTTTTTTGCCCATTTAACATAATACCATCTCCTTATCGCTTTTTAGCATTCCTTAAAACACTTACATTTGAGAATAAGTGTTTTACGGTTATCTCTTTAGAAAGGTACTAGTTTTGATTTTTCCCGCCTTTCTTTAAAATTTTGATAGATAAAAAGGAACAGAAGTGTTTTGTAAGGAAAACAAAGTTTTACTTTCTTAACGATAAATTAAAATAATTTGATTGTCAATTTAATATTTTGACAATTTTTTATTTTTGGAATAAACAATCTTATAAGCGCTTTCAGGGAAAAGACGAACTCTTTATCATCCTATTGAGTAGATGGATCTCTATCAAGCCAGGACTTATAATGGAAGTAAATTTAATTCTTTGTGTCAAAAAAACAAATTATTTTCAAATTATTAAAAATTCTGACTTGTTGATATTGAATTTAAAATCAGGAAAATCTATAATTCATTTATATTGTTTTGTATATGAAATACTTAATTTTGGAAAATTACGTGATTTGGCAGAGAATATCGATGTATTAAAATTATTTATTTGTTTTTAATTGTATGATTGGTTATATTTGGTTATATAACAACGAGCTTTTCTATCGAAACGTCAATTAAGCTAGGCCTTCCAAATAGTTTTATATATGTAAATATGCTTTAATTGACACATATACACTATTCTATTTATACATGAAGAGTAATGGATTGTGAGGTAGAAATGGTTGCCAATTTGCAGTACTGCCCAATTCATTATCAGAAATAGGGATAAGGAATAGCGCTTGAAGACACCAGCTTGGTTATCGCTCTCGGCTTTTACTAGCCGTTTTCCGGAAGCGGTGAAAGCGTTGATTATATCTGATGTGACTCGCGGACCAGCTGTTGTTAGCATGAAAGAAAGTAAACGGAAACTTCTGAATTGATTAAAATCCATCGAAATATGATCGGATGAACTTGTAAAGCAGAGGGCAGTGCGCAGCTACTGGCGCCAAAGTTCCTGTCTAGTTAAGGAAGCAAAAGAAAACAGGCAACCATTGAAGTATGCATCAAAAACATTAACCAAATGAACTATCAGAAAAAAATGTACATATACTGCAAGTTCTTCTTTCTAGGTATGAAGAAAGCTTTACTGAATGGGTTATAGTCAGGAGAAAATGAGATTTATTCACAACGGGGGGAATACTCGAATGGCAAGCGAAGAAAAAGAGAAAGAGAAATATAGTGCTAATTCATTGGTTAGAGGCTTGGAAATCATTAAGCTCTTTAATGAAGTACAGCCGAGCTTGTCTCTTTCAGAAATAGCAAAACAACTCGGAGTAAGCAGAACAGTACCATATCGTTTATTATTCACATTACAAAATATTGGTTACTTGTCTCAGGATGAACATACCAAACGTTATAGTTTAACTCCTAAAGTTCTTGAATTGGGATTCAGCTATTTGAATAGCTTGAAATTCCAGGAAATTGTCCAACCATATATGGAGACCTTGCGTGATGAAATCGGAGCCTCCTGCCATCTGTCCATTTTGGATGGACAGGAAGTTGTTTATGTTGGAAGTGCCCCGATTAGAGGCGTATCCGCTGTCAATGTGAACATAGGTTTGCGGCTGCCGGCACATGCTTTGGCCAATGGAAAATTACTTTTGGCATATCAACCGAAAGAAATGCTGATGCAAATGTTCAAAATCTCAAACCTAACTCCTTATACAGACAAAACACTCACCGCGCCTGGTGAATTTCAAAAACAGCTGGAATCGATTCGGCAAAATGGTTATTCGATGACAAGCGGGGAATTCCACCCTGGCATCCGTTCCGTTGCCGCCCCGATTTTTGACAGGACTGGGAAAGTATTGGCTGCCTTGAATGTCGTGGCAACAGAGTCTGCTTACCAGGAGGATTTCATCGATAAAATTGCCTTGCCGAAACTGTTGGAAGTTTCTCGGCAGTTATCCGTTTATATGGGATATAGCGGGGTTAAGCCTTATCAACACGAAGATGTCTGAACGATTTAAAATCTATTAATAAATGAATAACCTCTTTCGAAAGTGTGGATCTCCCAATAGGGAATCCACACTTTTTGTGTTAAGAAAAGCAAATCGTTACAAGTTTATCCCATAGTGCTGAGCGTTCGGATTATAAAATAGTTTTAAATATTCTAAAAACTCGTTGACAATGAACCGTTTTCATTTTAGACTTAATTCATAGACAAAACAATGTTTTGCTTATGAAACATAATGTAGTTTAGAAACAACAAATAAGGGAGGAATTTTAAAATGACAAAAGAAGCATTTTCAGTGAAGGATTTTGAAAAAAAATATGTTGCCCGATTGAAAGACCGTTCGCTTGATTGGGATGTCTTGAAGTTCCAAGAAGAAATCGATCCCGCTTATCGACGCGCACAGATGAGATATATCGGACGTGGTGCGACTGCCAATAACGATACGAATGTAATTGCAGGTGAACATTTCACTTTAAGTACAATGGTGCTGCCTCCGGGATGTATCGGTCCTTTGCACCTTCACGACGATGTTGAAGAAGTGTTTTTCATTCTAGAGGGTGAAGTCACGGCATTAATTCAAGAGGATAGCTACAGTGAAGTGCATGAAATTAAATTAAGTGCGAGAGACTGCATCAGCAGCCCACCAGGGGTTTATCGGGGAATTAGGAATGACGGGGATGTAGAAGCGCGCATGCTCGTGATGTTAGGGGCAGTGAAGCCTAACTTACCGACATATCCTGAAGGCAGTGAACTGGAAGAACTTCGTAAACAACGTTCTAAAGAAAGAGAGGCCATCATTAAAGACTGATCATTTATCCGAAAAGGGCACCTGCATTATGAAAATTAATGAGGCGCCCTTTTCGATTAGACTGTTAAATATGTCCAATGCAAATTATCTAAAGGGCAATCTAAATTATGGGAGGTATAAAAAATGCTTGGGATTACTCATTTACGACATATAAGCATGATAACTCCGAATTTCGACGATCAAGCAGAGTTTTATGAAAAGGTTTGGGGACTGGATAGAGTGGATGTTCCGGAAGAGGAGAATACGGTTTATTTCCGCGGGGCTGGACCGGAACATCATATTTTAAGCCTTCACAAGGGAGAAAAACGAGGTTTGCATCATATAGCTTTTGGCATGGTCGATAAAAATGCGGTGGATCGTGCAGCGGGCATATTACAATCGAAGGGCGTTCGAATTATTGAACCGCCTGGATATTTGGATGAAGCAGGTGCCGGTTATGGCCTGCGGTTTATTGATCCGGAAAACCGCGTGATTGAGCTCTCGGCTTGGGTGGAAGTACAAACGTCTATTTGGAGCAAGAAAAATGTTGATCCAGTGAAACTGAACCATGTTGTAATGAACACAAAGAACTTAGATATGATCGTTGAGTTTTATACGAATGTACTTGGTTTTAAAGTTACTGATTGGAGTGAGCACCAAATGTCTTTTCTAAGGTGCAACAGGAAACATCACTCCATTGCCTTCAATCAAGATGAACATGCGTCAGTCAATCATATCGCATACGAAGTCGATTCCGTGGATGAACTGATGCGGGGAATAAGCAATGTGAGAAAAGCAGGCTTGTCAGAACTTTGGGGGCCTGGACGTCATGGGCCTGGAGACAATATTTTCTGTTATTTTCAAGACCCAGGCGGTTTTGTTATGGAGTATACATGTTATCTGGAAACGATCGAAGATGAATCTGAGTGGAGAGCACGTGTATGGAAACGGGTTCCGCATTTAATGGATCAGTGGGGGGTTGCAGGGCCGCCAAAACCTGAAGCCCGCAAAGCAATGGGAGGAGATCCTGACCCGGGCTGGGTTGATTCTCAGATAGATGATTCAGTCATGGCGGAAAAATGAGGAGGATTATTATTTCCTCCCATGATTCTTGCACGTAGTTATCTTCTTGTATATTAAAGGACAGCGTTTAAGGAAAATGGCTTTGAAAAGGAGTGACGAGAGTGGATTTAGGATTGCAAGGAAAAGTAGCTGTCATAATGGGCGGCACGTCGGGCGTGGGATTAAAAACAGCAGAAATGTTTTTAGCTGAGGGAGCGAAAGTGGCTATATGCGGCAGAAGTGCTGAACGTATGGAAAGTGCACAAAGTCAATTGCTCTCATTTGGTGATAAGGCAGATGTATTTGCATCAACATGTGATGTCACCTCAAAATCGGATGTGGATTCTTTCGTTAATGGTACCGCTGAGAGGTTTGGCGGAATCGATATATTGGTGAATGCAGCCGGTCAAAGCGTGATGGGTCACTTTTTTGACATAACGGATGAACAGTGGGAAGAACAGATTCAGTTAAAGTTCTTTGCCATCATATATGCCGTTCGTGCTTCACATCCCCATTTAGTGAAAAGGGGAGGAGGGCGGATTATTAATATTAATGCAACGCTGGCTAAAGAACCTGAACGTCATATGGTAGCTACTGCAGCAGCAAGGGCTGGTCTCCTTAATTTAAGCAAAACCTTGTCCCAGGAATTGGCTTTTGACAATATATTGGTTAATTCAGTGAGTCTTGGATTGATCCGGACGGATCAATGGGAGCGAAGAAGATTGAAAAATGCACCTGATATGGACCCTGAAGAGTATTACAGAGACCTTGCGAAAAAACGGAATATCCCTCTTGGCCGCGTAGGTGAAGCGGAAGAAGTGGCCAGTGTCATTGTTTTCCTTGCTTCAGACAAAGCAAGTTATGTAGCGGGTTCGACGATTGAGACGGCAGGAGCGATCGGAAAGGCACTATAAATATATTACTAAAAAAGGTAGGGTAACGCGATGAAAATACAAGAAAAAATAGAGTTTACGACCGCCGATTCCATCGTAAAGGAGCTTGTTCAAGCAGGAGTGGAAGCTGCTTTCGGGATTGTCAGTATTCACAATATGCCAATCTATGATGCAATTCTTAGAGAAGGGAGCATCAAACTCATTTGTTCACGCGGTGAGAGCGGTGCCGTAAATATGGCTGATGGATATGCCCGCGCCACTGGGAAATTGGGTGTAGTGATTACAAGTACCGGAACAGGGGCAGGAAATGCTGCTGGTTCATTAGTGGAAGCATGGGCGGCTGGTGTCCCCCTTCTTCATCTTACCGGTGAGGTGGCTTCTTCTTATCTTGGTACAGGTAAAGGATACATACATGAGTGTAAAGACCAGCTTTCAATGATGAGCGGAGCTTGTAAAAATGCAGTGAGGCTTAGAAACCCTGACCAATCTGCAGCAGTAGTAAGGAAGGCGATCCAAGAAGCTTTAACTGCACCAACGGGTCCTGTTACATTGGAAATCCCCATTGACTTTCAATCAGCGATCATAGAAGATCTTTCACTCGAAGGGATGCGGGCTTCAACATCTGAAACAAATTCATTGCCATTTATTCCTGAACAAGCCGTGCAAAAAATGGTAGGCGCACGCCGTCCTGTAATATGGGCTGGTGGTGGAGTCATCAGTGCCAATGCTTCGCAAGAGTTGCAAAAATTAGCGGAACTCCTTGGTGCAGCGGTTATAACAAGTCAGTCAGGAAAAGGGGCGATTCCAGAAAACCATGAACAATGCATAGGACATTTTGCGGCATATGAAACAACAAAAGAGTTTTTAAGAAATGCAGATTTATTGATTAGCGTAGGTGTAAGGTTTAGGGGGAATGAAACATCCAACTGGAAAGTGCCGGTGCCACAAGAACATATAGCGATCGATGCGGATTGGCAGGCCATTAACCGGAACTATAAAGCTTCGTTAGGTTTGGTTGGCGATGCAAAAGATATGCTGGCTGCCATCATTCAAAAGCTCGAAGAACATTCAATTCATGCGGAACCTTCTTATTTACAAGAAGTTCTTTCGCTTAGAAATGAAGTGCGCGCTCAACTCAGGGAAACGCTTGGACCTTATGAGCAATTTGTGGATGGTATGAGGGAAATATTACCAGTCGATACCATTCTGGTTCGTGATGTAACCGTACAGGCAAACGTCTGGGGCAGCCGTTTATTTGAAATCTATGAACCGAGAACATCCATTCATGCATCAGGCGGCGGAATTGGTCAAGGTCTTCCAACAGCAATCGGTGCCCAAATGGGGTGTCAAGATAAAACCGTCGTTCTTATGGCTGGAGATGGTGGGTTTATGGTGAATGTCGGGGAAATGGTTACTGCAGCCGAAGAAAACTTACCAATTATCATCGTATTGTTTGATGACTCAGGCTATGGGGTTCTTCGCAATATTCAAACAGCCGCATATGGTCGGCAGGTAGCCGTTGATTTATTGAGTCCTGATTTTGTGAAACTTGCTGAGTCCATGCATTTTGATGCAGTGCGTATTGGTTCTGGAGATGAATTCATATCCGAACTGAAAAAGGCAAAGGAAAGACGTAAACCTTCAATGATCGTTGTTGATATGGAAGCTGTGGGGCCAATGGCCAAGCCATTTGGCGGACCGCCAGGAGCTGCAGAAGCATTCAAGCCCAAAAAACTATAAGGAGGATTGACAATGATTTCGACATACCCATTTGTTTCAGGAAAATATCTAGTTAATGGAGAATGGATAGAATTACCGGAAAAAGTCGATGTAGTAAATCCGGCAATTACATCGGAAGTAGTTGGCCAGGTGGCAAAATGCTCTGAAGAAATCGTGAATGACGCGATTGAAGCGGCAGAAAATGCTTATGAAACGTGGTCTCGCTCTGATATCGGGGAACGGGCTAAACGAATGAACACTGCGGCAGAAGAACTCTCAAAAGTTATCGAGGAAAATGTTACAGTGTTTGTACGTGAAAATGGCAAAACACTTGTTGAAGCTAAAAAGGATTTACTGCGCTGTGTTGAAGTCATGAAGGGCTGTGCAGCAGAGTTACTTGATTGGTGGAAGCCTGAAGTGCTCCCTGGAAATCAAAAAGTCCAGATCCGAAGAAGGGCAAGAGGAGTCACGGCTATAATCACACCGTGGAATTCTCCGATGATATTAACATTTAAACGGGTCATACCTGCTGTTTTGGCAGGCAATGCCGTTGTCGTAAAACCTGCAACGAATTGTCCTTTAACGATAATGACCTGTTTAAAAGTAGTTGCTGAACATTTTCCTCCAGGAGTCATCAATATAGTATCGGGATCAGGAAAAGCAATCGGCGACAAACTATGTTCCGATTCACGTGTACGGACATTGGCGTTTGTCGGAAGTACTGAAACCGGAAAAGATATCATGCAGAAATCAGCTGGAAATTTGCAAAAAGTATATATGGAACTTGGCGGCAATGATCCTGCCATCATTTTGGAAGATGCCAATTTGGATGAAGCGGCCATCAAACGTTTGAGGATGGGGATTTTACGGGCAGCGGGTCAGGTCTGTTCTGCAGTAAAAAGAGTGTATGTCCAAGAATCACGTTATGATGAGGTTGTGGAAAAGCTGACCAAAGAGTTTAGCCGGATGGTAATTGGTGATGGCATTCAGCCTGATGTAACTATGGGTCCATTGAATAATAAAGCGCAATATGACTTTGTTAATGGCTTGATCGAACGTACCGCTAAGGCAGGAGGGAATATTATCACAACCGGCATACAGCTGAATCCGGAAACTTGGGATAAAGGTTATTATATGCTTCCTTCCATTATTACTGGCGTCGATCAGAAGAGCGAATTGGTTCGGGTGGAACAATTCGGACCCATCATTCCAATTTTACCTTTCAAAGATATTGATGAAGCTGTAAAATTAGCGAATGATAGTGAGTTTGCCTTGCGTGCTTCTGTTTGGACCGAGAATGAAGATATCGCTGTCGAAATGGCAGATCGCCTTGAAGCTGGTGCGGTTTTCCATAATAATCATACCGTTTTCAGCGACTTGGCTCTGGATTTCCCAGGCTTGAAAGAAAGTGGTGTTTCCCGGGAAACAAGACATTGCGGGCTGGAATTCTTTGCGGACTCATACGGGTTTGCTGATTGAGGAAGGATGAAACTACATGAAGTTAGGTTTAATCGGGTGCGGTAATATCGGGAAATTTCTGCTTCAGGCAATAAATAACGACGGGCTTCTTCCAGGTGGGAAAATCGTTGCGATTTATGCCCGCCGTGAAGAAATCGCGGCACAACTAGCTGAAGAATTCAGGACACAGCCATATCGTGATGTCGACGAACTCCTTAAATCAGATGTAGATTTAGTCATAGAGGCTGCAACGATTGAAGCAGCTGAAGAGTATGCGTTGAAAGTGCTTAAAAACGGGAAGGATCTCTTGCTGAGCAGCATAGGCGTGATGGCGAATTCTGCATTTGAAGAACAATCGAATCAGATTTGTAAAATGAATAACGTGAATATTCTCCTTCCGTCTGGTGCGATTGGAGGTCTCGATGTACTTAAGTCGGCAAAAGCGGTGAATGGCCTTGAATCTGTTTGCATCACTACAAGAAAACCGCCAAACGCATTGCCTGCAGGTTCTACAGTGACAGAAGAAACGGTATTATTTGAAGGATCTGCTGCAGAAGCGATCAAACAGTTTCCGAGAAACATTAATGTGGCGATTGTACTGTCCATGGCTGGTCTTGGATCTGAAAAGACGAAAGTGAAAATCATTGCCGATCCAAATGTGTTAAAAAACAATCACCTGATAGAAGCGTCAGGTTCGTTCGGGAAACTGAAACTGGAAGTGGAAAATGATCCGATGCCAAATAATCCAAAAACGAGTTATCTAGCGGCATTAAGTGTTTTGGCTACTCTGCAAAATAAGGAGAAGAGCGTTCAAATCGGGTAAAGGCCTATGATGTAAAGCTTGAAGGGAGAGAAAAAGTATGCTTAAAACTGATAAATCCTTAGAAGAAATGTCGAAACAGCAAGTTATTAACTATCTGAACGAAACGGTTAAACCAGAGGAAGGCGCTATACCTGCATACCTCCTTGGAGACCCAAAGGTTTATGATATAGAACATGAAAAAGTGTTTTTGAAAACATGGGTTTTTATCGGTCATGATTCTGAAGTACCAAACAAAGGAGACTTCATGACACGTGAACTGGCTGGCTACTCGCTCATCATCACTCGTGATGCTGAAGGGGATATCAGGGCATTTTATAATATGTGTACACATCGCGGAATGAAACTATGCCGTGCAGATAAAGGGAACAAGTCATTATTTACGTGTCCTTACCATGGGTTTAATTTCAAAAACACTGGTGAGCTCGTAGGGGTGCCATTACAAAAGGACATATATGGGGGCAACCTTGACCGGGCGGAAATGGGCCTTCACAAAGTGAAGCTTGAATCCTATAAAGGTCTTTTATTTGGAACTTGGAATGAAGATGCAGAACCGCTTGAAGAGTTTCTTGGAGACATTAAATGGTATTTGGATATACTCGTAGGTCGTGCAGAAATGGAAGTAATCGGGGTTCCGCAAAGGTTCGTTGTTAATTCAAATTGGAAAGTTGGTTCCGATAACTTTGTTGGTGATTCCTATCACACGATGGTCACACACGGATCCATTGCCAAACTGGGCATGGTGCCCAATGCTACCTATTCAAAGCGCGGTTTTCAAATCCATACGGAAAACGGGCATGGACTGAACTTAGGGACACCTAACCCTGAATTCGCTTTCCCGGAAGAATTGAAAGATGAATTTAAAACTAATTTGTCAGAAGAACAATATGGAGTGTTATCAAACTTAAAGAATATGATTGGGAATGTCTTCCCTAACCTATCATTTTTAATATCCCATACAAAAATCAAAGACCAATTCATCTCCAACACTTCAATAAGAATGTGGCGGCCAATCGGTCACAATAAAATGGAAGTGATTGCTTGGATGCTCGTGGAAAAGAACGCCTCCCAAGATTGGAAAGATAGATCAAGAGATTCATTTATCTTGACCTTTAGTCCATCCGGTATTTTCGAACAGGATGATACGGAAGTTTTTACTGATATAACTGAAGCAGCCCAAGGCCCAATGCCTTTCCTAAAGAATCTAACCTACAATTATACAATGGGTCTTCATCGAAAACCAGTTGATTTTATAGGTCCTGGTGTTGCTTACGATGATAAATTCACTGAAGCGAGCCAAAGGAATTTTTACAAGTACTGGCTTGAATTGATGACGAAATGATAAGCGGGAGGGGGAACGGAAATGAATGTGGAGAAAATGTTGCTCAAATGTCAATTTGAACAGTGGCTGTATGATGAAGCTCAATTACTGGATGATATTGAATTTGATGATTGGTTCGATTTAATGCATTCGAGCTTACGTTATCAAATGCCTGTACGTGTTAATAAAGAAGGGGTGGAACGCCCGGATTATTCAACGGACATGTTTACATTTAATGATGATATTGAGCTGCTTAAACTGCGCGTGGATCGTTTGAAAACGGATTATGCTTGGGCGGAAATACCGCCATCAAGAACACGGCGTTTTGTTTCAAATGTACGTGTTAAAGACTATGTTGAAGGTGAAAAGGCAGTCGTCAAGAGCTATCTGCTTATCTATCGAAGCCGCAGCACGGATATTCAACATGATCTGATTTCGGGGGAACGAAATGATGAATTCATTTTCGAAGAAGGTAAATGGAAACTTTCCAAACGAATATTCATTGTTGATCAATCAACGATAAATACCAGAAATCTTGCTATCTTCGTATAATATTGACTTGGTTAAAAAGAGGAGGCTGGTTACAATGGCAATGGCGTTAAAGGATAAAGTAGTGTTGATTACCGGTGGCAATTCAGGTATCGGGGAGGCTGTCACTAGACGTTTCATACAAGAAGGGGCAAAAGTCAGCATCATCGGCCGCTCGATAGAAACGCTAAAGAAAATGAAAGCGGAATTTGGTGAAGAGATTCTCATTAACCAAGGCGATGTAAGCAAATATGAAGACAATGAGAGGGCTGTCCAGGCCACTGTCGAGCAATTTGGAAAGCTGGATGTTTTCGTTGCCAATGCAGGAGTCTTTGATGGATTTGCTAAATTTGCAGACGTAACTCCCGATGCACTATCCGATGCATATGATTTTCTGATTGATATTAACGTTAAAGGATCCTTCTTCGGTGCTAAAGCCGCTCTTGAAGAACTGCAAAAATCGAATGGCAATATTATTTTCACCGTATCCGGTGCCAGTTTTTATCCGGATGGCGGCGGGGTGTGGTACACAGCAAGCAAGCATGCCCAAATAGGGCTGATGCGCCAACTTGCCTTTGAACTCGCTCCTAACATCAGGGTGAATGCTGTAGCGCCTGGTGGCACTCTGACCGCATTATCGGTCATTCCTCCCCTACGTCCATTCGTTAAAATCGTGGATAATGAAACGAAGGCAAATAGCATAAAAAAAAGAAACCCTCTACAGCTTGCACAGCTGCCCGAAGATCATGTAGCTGCATATGTCCTGTTGGCATCTGACGCAGCGCGTGCAATTACCGGTGAAGTCATCTCCAGTGATGGAGGATTGTCCGTTCGCGGACTGGGTTGAGTTCATAATAAAATAAACTATGGAAGTAGGTTTATTAGTATGGCTGAATCACTATTGGGCAATAGGAATATTAATCAACTCGCATTTGTTGTAAAAGATATTGAAGCTGCTAATCTAGCTTTCACAAGACTGCTGGGCATTAAGAAGGCAGAACCATTTCTAACTGGTGACAGTTCTGTTTCGAAAGTCACTTTTAGAGGTGTACCAACGGAATCGAAATCCAAACTGGCTTTCCTGAATACGCCGACCGTCCAATTTGAACTAATAGAACCCGATAAAAATCCAGGAACGATGCGTGAGTTCCTGGATGAAGTAGGTGAAGGGATCCACCATATAGCTTTTGATGTGGACTCTATCCAAAAGAGGCTGCCAATCATGGAGAAAAATGGTTACCCAGCTTTGCAAACGGGTGAATTCACTTCAAGTGAAGGCCGATATGTATATGTGGATACACTAGATGATCACAAAACGTTAGTTGAACTGCTTGAAAGTGCGGAGCCAAGAGTAACGGCATGGGAAAGACCGGAAGATGACAGCATTCAGCCGCTACTAGGGACTAACAAAGTGGAACAGCTTGCGTTTGTTGTCAAAGACCTTGATGCGGCTGCAGATGCATATTGTAAGTTGTTGGGTATTGAAAAACCTCCCATCATCCATTCTGGTTCATCCGATATTACAAACGTGATTTACAAAGGGAAGCCCACTGAAGGAAAATCAAAATATATGTTCATCGATACTCCGTTAATTCAAATTGAATTGATCGAGCCGGGCGAATCACCCAGTACGTGGAAAGATCATCTTGAAACATATGGTGAGGGTGTTCACCACATCTCTTTTGTCGTTAAAGACATGGAGGCTAAAATGAAGATGCTGGAAGAAATGGGCTATCCGGTCATACAGACAGGAAACTTTTTTAACGGAAAAGGCCGGTATGCCTATATGGATACAAAAGCGACCTTTAATGTGATTATTGAATTGCTGGAACGTTACGAAGAGTAAACAAGTAACCATTGATCATCAAAAGGTGTTTGGATGAATTGTCTGGGCAATTGGAACTTACATAATTAGGAATAAGAACCCCAGCGGTCATTCAATCGAAAAACCTAGCCATTTTCCCACCTAATCAGCTGATTAACTACCTAGAAGCGAAACCGTAAAAAGCATACAAGGCAATGGTCGGGAAGGGGACTTCAACCATGGCCTTGTACGGTTCGAATAAAAGTGAAAAATTTAACATCATACGAAAAAAATCATTGACGAATAATTCAGAATATTAATATTGTTAAAAACATTTAGGCTCCCTTTTATGTTAAGTTAATTGTGATACACGTTTTATGTTATCAAGGTAATAGTCATAGTTTTTTGGGATATGGATCGTATTGACCTATATTGCTTTTTCTGCATCTTTGTCACGAATGGCATGGATTACCTGTAAGTGCTCGTTGTTTCGTGCCTCATACCAAGATTTATCAACCATTGTAACATCTTCATTACGGGCGGATAAAAAGGAAATTCGAAAAGAAAGCCATAATGAATCCGTAGTTTTTTGGAGAAAGGTATTTCTCGAGTAGGAATATAATAAGCGGTGAAATTCAATGTTTGCACGACTTGCCGCTATTCGGTCATTACTACTAATTGCCTGTTGCTGTTTATCCGTTGCCCATTCCAGTTTTTTAATTCCTCTTCCGTAATTCCTTCACAAGCTATTTGTATAGAATAGTTTTCAAGCATTTTCCTGATTTCCAATTCCTGCTGTAAAAGTTCAATATCCACATTGGATATGACCATCCCTATACCAGGTTTCACCTGAAGCAAATTTTCCTGTTCTAATTTCCTCAAAGCTTCACGATCCGGTGTACGGCTACAATTGAATTGCTGGGCAATATCATCCTCCGTTAAACGGTCTCCGTGCAAAAATATCCCTTCAATGATCGCATTTTTTATAACAAAAAATATAGCTTCCCTTAAGGGCTTAGAAGAATAATGTTCTATTTGTTCTGGAATATATTGATAGTGATTGGTTTCCATGTTGCTCTTTTCTAAAATCCAATTATATACAAGTATATTTATTTTATCTTAAAAAACGATTGTAGTCATTTCAATGCTTCAGACTTTTGATTATTTATACAATTCAATGGGGCGGGTCGGTTCCTGTTTTGGCACAACAAATAATTTAGAGTTTTAGTTCATATAAGTTTAAATGATCTATGAAACAATTAATTCTTTTTACAGATAATCATGCAAGAAGGGAGATTCATGTTGCTCGATTACATAAAGATGCTATGATTGAAATCGAAGCTTATATTAAAGAAAAGAGAACGTCAGATTGATATTTTCTTTTCTTTAATATACATAGAGGATACAGGAGGAGTTTTAAAATGAATTTAGCGCAATTTCCTAGAAAGCGATATACACCGACATATACACCAGTCGAGAGATTGGATCATTTTTCTGAAGTTCTTGGGGGCCCATCCATTTACGTTAAACGAGATGATATGCTTGGTCTGACTGCCGGGGGAAATAAAACAAGAAAACTGGAATTCCTTGTTGCCGATGCATTGGAAAAAGGCGCAGATACGTTGATTACATGTGGAGGCATTCAATCCAATCATTGCCGCTTGACACTTGCTGCTGCGGTTAAAGAGAAAATGAAATGCATCCTTGTGTTGGAAGAGGGACTTTCAAGAAATTCAGAGCCGGATTTTAACGGTAACTATTTTCTCTATCATTTATTGGGGGCTGACCAAATTATAGTTGTCCCTAATGGAGCGGACTTAATGCAAGAAATGCAGAAAGTGGCTAAAGAGGTATCAGAGAAAGGACATCGGCCTTACATCATTCCGGTTGGGGGATCCAATGTCATTGGTGCAACGGGATATGTTGCATGCGCACAGGAGATCTTGGCACAGTCCTTTGAGCAAGGCATTGACTTGAAAGCAGTTATTTGTGTAAGCGGCAGCGGGGGAATGCATGCTGGTTTGGCGGCCGGATTTCATGGAAATCAAAGTGGAGTATCGGTAATCGGAATAAACGTAAGCAGAGGTAAAGCTGAACAAGAAGAGAAAGTTTTTCAGCTAGTTAAAGAAACTTTAACGCACATCGGCATTCCAAATTCAATTCCTCGTGAGGATATTACGTGTTTTGATGAGTATGTCGGACCGGGTTATGCTTTGCCTACACTTGAAATGGTGGATGCCGTCAAGCTTATGGCAAGAACGGAAGGGATTTTGCTGGATCCGGTATATACGGGTAAAGCGGCAGCGGGACTCATCGATTTAATCCAAAAAGGGACCTTTAAGCCTGTGGATAACATTCTATTTGTTCATTCTGGTGGAGCTTCATCGTTATACGCCAATACTTCTCTCTTTCATGGATAAAATTTTGAGAAATTCGTTAAGAAATTTCTCACAGTTAATTTATGTGTGTTTCACATTATATAATGTGCTTTGAGTAAGTAATTATCTATCGGAATAGGGGAGGTATTATATGTATATAACAATTTCGGATTTTATTAAAGAATGGAATAAAGAAGCCATACTGACTCAAAATGTTTTGGATAGTTTGACTGATGATTCATTAGGTCAACAAGTTTATCCCGAAGGTCGCACTTTAGGGAGAATTGCGTGGCATTTCACTACGAACATTCCAGATTATCTAGTTCATTTCGGGTTAAAGATAGACAGGATAGAAAGTTCGGAAAACGTTCCATCTTCAGCCCAGGAAATTGCTATCACATTTAAAAATGTAAGTTCTCACGCAGCCAAAATTATTGAACAGCAATGGACAGACGAATCCCTGGAACAAATACAAGAAGCTTTTGGAAGACAGGAAACAAATGCTTCCATTCTTATGGGGCTAATCAAGCATATTGTTCATCATCGCGGACAAGTTACGGTTCTAATGCGTCAAGCAGGAATAAAACCTTCTGGGGTTTATGGACCGCCAAAAGAAGATTGGATTCATCTAGGTGTGCAAAATCCACCACTTTAATTACTTATGCATGCTTAAGTTCCGACCTTTAACAAAAGGGGCCATTGGCGAATAATTAAATCCCAGTTCTCAATTTAATAACTGAGTTAATGATATGTTAAAGCATCCTTTGAAGGGTGCTTTTTTATTTTGCCAATGAAGGGTTTAAATGAAACCAGCTAATTTAGAGGCGATGTTTTAAATGGCATACTACTTGTTTCTCCAATTAAAGCTAATGGAGTAAAAGTAAAAGATGTGTTAGATTCCGTCTTTTCCTTTTGATTAGGCTATGTTAAACCATTAGTGCAGAATAGTTCTTTAATATTATTATTTATAATTATGCTATTATTAGGCCTCCATTTCCTGAACCTCCACCGTAATTGCCACAACCACCGGCATAATTATATCCGTCAATGATTAGGAGTTAAACAAAACTACTATAATGACGAGATCTTCACCAAAACAATTAAAGCTGACTGAAAGTATATAGTTATAGAGCAGGACTTATAAATATCAGTATTTTGTAGAAAAATGTCGTTATTTGCGAATATCATTATCGTCATTTCTGAGATATTATAATATTGAATGAACTTTAACACATTGAAGTGATAATGCAACCTTTATGTCGGTGCTCAACTTAGTGAGTGGGGGAAAAAAATGAGTGTAATCATCGAGAAGAAACGAATGGAAAACTATACTCAAATGGAAGATGAAATATTGGTTGGGAAAATCCATAATGGTGATGAAGATGCACTGGACTTTTTAATCAAAAAATACAGATGTGTCGTTCAATCAAATGCTTTGAAGTATTTTTTAACGGGTGGAGATAAGGAAGACGTATCTCAGGAAGGAATGATTGGACTATATAAGGCCATTCGAGACTACAAGAATGGCAAAAAGTCCTCTTTCCGATCATTTGCGGAACTGTGCATTACAAGACAAATCATAACGGCTGTTAAAGCGGCTATTCGCCAAAAGCATTCTCCCTTAAATAATTATGTTTCATTTTATACGCCTATCTATCAAGGGGAGTCGGAACAGGCCCTAATTGATCTAATCCCTGAACAGAGACAAAATGACCCAGTCACGATCTTAATAAAATCAGAAGAAATTTGCGATATTGAGCTGATTTTAACGGAAGTACTTAGTGAGTTGGAAAGTAGTGTTGTGGAATTGTACTTGGAAGGAAAAACTTATTTTGAAATATCAAAGGAACTTAATGTTCAAAAAAAGACGATTGATAATGCACTTCAGCGGGTAAAAAGGAAGTTGGAGCGGTACTTCGAGTCCAGAAGAGTGGAAGAATAATAACAATCATTCTTTAAACTTTCGGTCATTATTAATTTGTAAAATAACATTTAAACAATTAATAGAATAGATAAAAGTACTTGTTAAAGCATTTTCCTGGTAATGGAGCAGTTAGTGCAGTGCTATCCTATGGAAAATAAAATCCCTCTAGGTAACATGCCGATAAAAAATTCTCTGAGTATAACCAAAAAAAGCCCAACTGAAAAACATGGGCTTTTTACTATGTTCATTTTTTTAATTCACTCTTTTCAATTGGAGATTATACCTCAATGTTTCATCGTCTGAATATAATTTGTATCCAAGTCCGTCACTGTAATTGAGGAAGACTTTATCCGGAAGATGCTTTTTAGACTCACTTGAAATTAATATGGGGACTCCAGCAATTATGAATCTCTCATCATCTTCGTTCTTATTATCAATGTTCAATTCATGTTCCACATAAATTGAACAGCTCCCAACATAAATGGCTTCGATACGAACACCTTCATTCTCTTTATAATTCACTTTTAATAGTTGTTCAATCGCTGCTTCTTTAATCTCAATATTCATAAAACCCGCTCCCATATTATTTTTTATCTATACAATCCCCTATTTATTCGTATACCCAATTGTTTATAAGTTAATGTGCATAAGAATGTTTATTAAGTATAATAAAGCCGATGTTCCCGGTCATCAGGCTTATGATTGTTTAATAAAATCACAAATAAGTTCAAACACCATGTGTCTGTAACTCATCTTTGGAATAGCTTTCTTTGCAATGATTAGCCTATAGACTTTGCTTTCATAGGCCATTTTTTGTTTAATTCAGTTATAAAAGTCTTGACATTCTTTTTATCTTTCATAATAGGGGAATAGACGTACGAAAGCGTTCTGTTGAAGGATTCATTTTTTACCTGAATAATAGAAAGAATTTTATTTTGTACATCCCTTTCAATGACACTTCGGGAAAGCAGAGCCAGCCCTACGCCGTTTTTTATAAGTGTTTCTTTAATTCCTTGATTACTGCTTATGGTGAGTATCGATTTAATTTTCAAACCATTTGAACGTATGACGTGGTTAAGGTATTCACGTGTGCCAGATCCAACTTCCCTAGTTACCCATGCTTGGTCATGTAAATCAGTAATCTCCACTTCGTCTTTATTAGCGAGTGCATGATTGTTAGAAGACACAATGAATAGCTCATCTTGCATGAAGGGGTGAACAGAAAGCTCTTTTTCATTGGTTTGGCCTTCGATTAAACCAATATCCACTTTGTATAGCCGAACGGCTTGAACGATTTCTTCCGTGTTACCGATTACGACTTGAAGTTCAAGTTCAGGATAGTCCTCTTGAAGGTCGATGAGTAAAGAAGGAAGGATATACTCTCCTATTGTAAAACTTGCCCCTATCTTCAATTCACCCTTAATGGAACTATCGTGTTCCTGAATGTCTTGTCTGGTCTGTTCATAGATTGTGATCATTTGCTTGGCCCGGTCGTAAAGAATTTCTCCCGTCAAGGTGACTTTTAGGAATTTAGGAGAACGGAGAAATAATTTGGTTTGGAACTCTTCTTCTAATTTTTTTATATGCAAACTTACACTTGGTTGCGACATAAGAAGCATTTCTGCTGTTTTAGTAAAATTCTTGACTTCCACAAGGGTCACAAATGTTTTTAGAGCATCATAGTACATAGAAATTTCTCCTTATTATTAATATTCTTAATAGTTATAATAAATTATATATATTTTACTAATGATGCGCCTTCTAGTAAAGTTTTAATGAGAAACTTATTTTAGGAAAAGTATAAGCTGGGGAAGGTTAAAGTCCTTTATAATATAACCTTATTTTTTATTTGTAGCGTGCTATGAATCTATATGACTGTATTTTCAATTTTTTTTGGAGTCAAAACCGACTTCGTCTATAGGAGTAAACGAGTTAATGATTTTATGGATGGAAATAAAAATGTTTAACCCAATCGTTATACCTAAGAGTCAACTAAGATAAGTTAATATCCCTTTGTGAGGTGGAAATCGTGCAACTTCAGGTAAGTAACAGTCCCTTTAATCATGAGCAGGCAGAGCTACTTAACAGCCTTCTGCCTAGCTTGACAGAAACACAAAAAGTTTGGTTGAGCGGTTATCTGACTGCATCTTTGTCAGTTTCGAATATGAGTTCAGCCGAAGCTCCGGTATTGGAAGCTCAAAGCAGCGGAAAGACAGTATCAAAAGAGGTGACCATTCTTTATGGTTCACAGTCGGGCAATGCTCAAGGGCTGGCAGAAAATGCGGCGAGTAAGCTTGAGGGTAATGGCTTTCAGGTTACCCTTTCATCCATGAGTGACTTTAAAGTCAACAATTTGAAAAAAGTCCAAAATCTCCTTATTTCCGTTAGCACGCATGGTGAAGGTGATCCGCCGGATAATACATTGTCCTTCCATGAGTATCTTCATGGCAGGAGGGCACCAAGCCTCGAAGGTCTCCGCTTTTCAGTATTGGCGCTTGGGGATAGCTCATATGAGTTTTTCTGTGAAACGGGAAAACAATTCGATAAACGCTTGGAGGAACTAGGAGGAACACGGTTATTTCCGCGAATGGACTGCGACCTTGATTATGATGAGCCTGCTAGCGAATGGCTGGAAGGAGTCATTTCTAGTTTAAATGAAGGGCAAGGCAGTACTGTTGCTGCAGTTCCCGCAACGATGGCTTCAGTAGGTGAACAAACGTATTCAAGAACAAATCCGTTTAAAGCGGAAGTGCTTGAAAATATAAACTTGAACGGCCGTGGCTCCAATAAAGAGACACATCATCTTGAGTTATCTCTAGAGGGCTCAGGTCTTACATTCGAACCGGGTGACAGCCTTGGTGTTTATCCGAAAAATGATTCGGATTTAGTGGATATGCTTCTTACGGAACTCAATTGGGACCCTGAAGAAACCGTGAAGGTCAATAAGCAGGGAGACCTTCGGCAGCTTAGGGAATCGCTCATCTCCGATTTTGAAATCACGGTTTTGACAAAATCGCTCATTGAACAAGCGGCCCAGCTTTCAGGTAACGAGGATTTAAAGGAGCTTTTAGAGCCTGGTAATGAAGAAAAGTTAAAAGAATATCGTGAAGGCCGTGATTTGCTTGATTTTGTCCGTGATTTTGGCTCATGGGGTGAATCGGCGCAAGAGTTCGTATCGATACTCCGGAAAATGCCAGCCCGTCTATATTCGATTGCGAATAGCTTATCCGCATATCCGGATGAAGTGCATTTGACAATAGGAGCTGTCCGGTATGAAAGTCACGGACGAGAAAGAAACGGTGTCTGCTCCATTTTATGTGCGGACCGATTACAGCCTGGGGACATGCTGCCTGTATACATTCAGCATAACCAGAATTTCAAGCAGCCGAAGAACCCAGACACTCCAATAATCATGGTTGGACCGGGAACGGGCATAGCTCCGTTCAGATCGTTTATCCAAGATCGCGAAGAATCGGAAGCGAAAGGGAAAACGTGGCTCTTTTTCGGCGATCAGCATTTCGTGACGGATTTCCTTTATCAGACTGAATGGCAAAAGTGGTTGAAAACAGGCGTACTTACGAAAATGGATGTTGCCTTTTCACGTGATACTGATGAAAAAGTATATGTTCAAAACCGGATGCGCGAGCACAGCGGGGAATTATACGAATGGCTTCAAGAAGGGGCAGCTGTATACATTTGCGGTGACGAGAAAAACATGGCACATGACGTCCATAATACGCTTATTGAGATCATTGAAAAAGAAGGCAATATGAGCCATGCTGATGCGCAAGCTTATCTTGACGAAATGCAACAGAATAAACGCTATCAACGTGATGTGTACTGAAATTTGGATGAAAAGGAGATAACAACATGGTGAAAACACTATTAAAAGCACCAGAAGGACCGCCTAGTGATGTTGAGCAAATTAAAGAGAAAAGCGATTATTTGCGAGGTACACTTGGAAAAGTGATGCAGGATCGGATTAGTGCCGGTATTCCGGATGATGACAATCGACTAATGAAACATCACGGCAGTTATTTGCAGGATGACCGGGATCTACGCAATGAGCGTCAGAAACAAAAACTTGAGCCTGCCTATCAGTTTATGTTGCGTGTCCGCATGCCCGGCGGGGTGGCGCAGCCTTCCCAATGGCTTGTTATGGATGACCTTGCTCAGAAATATGGAAACGGAACCTTGAAATTGACAACAAGACAGACGTTTCAAATGCATGGTATTTTAAAATGGAATATGAAAAAAACCATTCAGGAAATCCATGCTTCCATGCTGGATACCATCGCTGCATGCGGTGATGTAAACCGGAACGTAATGTGCAATTCGATTCCATTTCAATCCGAAATTCATTCCGAAGTATATGAATGGTCGAAAAAATTGAGTGATTATCTTTTGCCACGTACAAGGGCGTACCATGAAATCTGGCTGGATGAAGAAAAAGTGGTTGGTACTCCTGAAGTGGAGGAAGTCGAACCAATGTATGGTAAGCTTTATTTGCCAAGGAAGTTTAAAATAGGCATAGCCGTTCCTCCATCCAATGACATTGATGTTTACTCCCAGGATCTTGGCTTCATCGCAATTGTTGAAAATGGAAAACTCGTTGGTTTTAATGTGGCGATCGGCGGCGGTATGGGAATGACCCACGGTGACAAGGCGACATATCCTCAACTAGCCAAAGTAATCGGCTTTTGCCAGCCAGACAAAATACTGGATGTGGCTGAAAAAATCATTACGATTCAGCGAGATTACGGAAACCGTTCCGTACGGAAAAATGCACGGTTCAAGTATACGGTTGACAGGCTTGGGCTAAAAGCGGTAAAGGCTGAATTGGAAAATCGTCTAGGATGGAATCTGGGGGAAGCGAGAACTTATCATTTTGATAATAATGGTGACCGCTATGGATGGGTAAAAGGCATGCAAGGAAAATGGCATTTTACACTATTTGTCGAGGGTGGCCGAATTGCCGATATCAATGATTACAAGCTGATGACCGGTTTGCGTGAAATCGCAAAGATCCATACGGGTGATTTCCGTTTGACGGCCAATCAAAACCTTATCATTGCAGATGTGTCAAGTCAGCAAAAGAAAAAGATCATCGAATTGCTTGAAACATACGGTTTGACGGATGGTGCACATCATTCGGCACTCCGACGCAGCTCGATTGCATGTGTGGCGCTTCCAACATGTGGGTTGGCAATGGCCGAAGCAGAGCGTTATTTGCCGGTTCTGCTTGATAAAGTCGAGGAGATCGTTGATGAAAACGGCTTAAGGAACGAAGAAATCACGATTCGCATGACCGGTTGCCCGAATGGCTGTGCCCGGCATGCACTCGGGGAAATTGGTTTTATCGGTAAGGCACCTGGCAAATATAATATGTATCTCGGTGCTGCCTTCGACGGAAGCCGATTAAGCAAAATGTACCGTGAAAACATCGGTGAAGAAGAGATATTAAAAGAATTGCGTGTACTTCTTTCCCGATATGCAAAAGAACGTCAGCAAGGAGAGCATTTCGGAGACTTTGTCATCAATGCGGGCATTGTTAAAGAAGTGACGGATGGAATGAATTTTCATGATTGATTAAATGCAGCGAGAGACAGGTATAATTTCCTGTCTCTTTTTGTATTCAATAGTTTTCCGGAGTGCAATGATAAGAATGGTAACTAAGCCTGGAACACCGGTATTGAAACATGACCATTCACTCTCATCGTCTATTTTTTTGACTTGCTGTTATTTTTATAGGCTACCTCTGCTTCAATCTCAATAAGATAATCCGGCGAAACCAGACTTTGCACCCCTACTGTAGAACGAGCGGTTTTTACTGGATTTTCCTTTGTATTAAAGAACAAAGCATAGGCATCAAACCAACCTTGATAATCTGGTTTATCTCCTTTGTTTGGATCTGGTGCGACATACACACGCAAATAGGTTACATCAGCGAGGGAAAGTCCTTTAGTTTTCAAATCTGCTTTTAAATTTTCTAAGATTCCGATTGCCTGCCTTTCTGTATTGCCATATCTCTCATAAGTGGTTTTTCCATTCTTGTTTAAAAGAGGAGGGACTGTTCCGCTAAACAATAACCGGTTATAACTTTGAGGTACAGCAACTGAACTGGAAATCGCAGAAGATGTGGAGCCAAAGAAGGTCACTTTATCTGAGTTCAATTCATTTTTATCGTTACCTGCGGAAGCAAAAGTGATTCCTGTGATTAAACTTATACCTAATACTGAAGTAGTAATGACTGATTTCATGTTTTTTTTCATAAAGTCAGCTCCTTATCGAAAAGAATTCCTGAAAATTTATTATTCAGAGACCCCAGTTTGGATGATATTAACTGTAGTTTCTATATGAATGTCCATCTTCGGATAAATCTTTTTCCAATGTTCATAGGTCATTTTTTTATTTTTGGCGTGGTATATTTCTTTTAAGCCAATCGGGTCAAGGGATTTTTTCTGAAAATCTTTAATAAGACGGTTTGCATTCTTGGTTAAATCATTTTCCATTTCCTTTTCAATTTTTTTTATCATCTTTCTATTGGTAAGGTTGTCACTTCGCATGGATTCCTTGATTTGTCCTTTAATTTTGATCTTAATCGTAATGGACGGATTTCGCTCGGAGTTAGATACCTCATAATTTGAACCACTTCGGATACTTTCCACTACGATATCACTTTTCTGCTTGTCTTTTAATTTGAATTTGTAAATTCCCCGTTTATGAAATTGAACTAATGTCTTGAAAATGAACATATCATCCGTTCGAACTTTACTGACCATTTTATTTTCATGAAACAAGGCCACTCCTGAAACTGCAACTTCTTTATTAATTATTTTAAATAAAGGTAGAAACGAATCTCCGCCATCTTCCATGGAGTTTCTTAAAAAAAGATGGAGGTTTGTATCCGGTCCATTCCCTGTTTCAATTTGTTGATTGATCAAGTCTGATAAAAAGATTCCAATATTTACATTCGTATTTGGTGGTTTCGTATTTATTACATCCTTGACCTTTCCTTCAACGATGGCCAAAAAGACCCTGTTTCCAAGTTGAGGCTCACGGTAGAGATAATCGGTCAGTTCTGTTATTCCTATTTCATGTACGATTTTCTCGCTAAATAAAAAGATGCGTGTCTGCCCAAGCTTCACCGGCTTATCCGCTTTTTTGGATACGGTAGCCTGAACATCACTCGTTGTCGTCGATGTTCCAGTTAAGATTTGATACATCCCCATCTTGTCCTGTTGGAAAATAGGGATGACGAACATTCCTTCGATTTTTTTATCCTTCCGTATATCGTAGCCAATGGCTTGGGACATATTGACTTCATCAACCACTCTTGGCTGGGCACAGCTGCAAAGGAGGGAAAAGGCCAAGATGACAAGAAAGAATTTTCTCATAAACGTTTCCTCCTTTTCTTTATATAAATGACGACCAAAAGAAGAGGCAAATATAATGCAAGGAAGAGCACGGCGTATGGATTGATTATTTTATTCAATATATATAGTGAATCTTCATCAAAAACAAATATATTGGTGAGCAGGATAATAATGGACATCGCCCATAATGGATACTTTTGCTGAACATTGAATAAACGCTTGAAACCTCGGCTTGCAGCCCACAAGCAGATGGTCATGTTGGGTATGACAATAATGGCCCACCAAGAAATTTCTATATATTCAAACCGTTGAATAAAGGGCAATTCGACAATGCTGGTCAATGTAAGTGTCGGCCATATAGTCAGTTCCAACTGTTTTTGTGAATAAAAAATCAGTGAAACTAAATAAATGAATACGGTTAATAAGGTTGTTGTTAAGGCCCCTCCATGAGCATATTTTTGTGAAGTTTTAGCATCTTTGATGAACGGATAAAACATCACGATCATTTCAAAACCAAGCAAAGTTAAGGAAGTACTTCTGGTTCCCTTCAGTATATCCAATAGATTGTGGTCGAACATAGGGAGCAAATTGGTGAAATCAGAGTATTTCATGGCATAGAATAGGACAAAGAAAATCCAGTAAGACAAAATGACGCTTAAAAAGGCAATTCCCGTAATTGTACGGAAGCCTCCCGTATTTATATAATAGATCAGAAGCAATAAAACCACTGTAAACGCCCAAGAAGCTGCCTCTGCAAACATCCATACATGTATGACATTTATATAGCTGATAATCATATCCATCCCAAGGATCAAAAAGTAAAGAATGAATAATAGACTGAAAAAATTCCCAATCCATTTTCCGAATGCATGATTATTGGCAGAAATGATATCACCTGGGACGATACTGAATATTTTATATATGATCCAGATCAATATATGAACGATCAGTCCGGCAAGTAGTATCGAAATCCAGCCATCCGTTCCCGCCGACTTTGCTAAAACTCTTTGAAAACTTAAAACGCCTACTCCCGTTTGCATGGAATGCACTAAAAAAAACACATAGAACGGGGATACCTTATACTTTTCATTAACTTCTACTTGGTTCATATAGGACCCTCATTTAAATCATTCATTAAAATCATTTTTTTTGATTCTTGCTTTTTTGGGTGTTGGCTGTCTGGACATATCATCAGGATGTAAATTTTCAGGCCTGGATTTAAAAAGATTATAAGGAAGCCGAACAAAGCTATCTTTCCAATCTTGGATGCGAAATGGATATATGGGTTCAAGGTACGGCTGTCCCATTGACGTTAATTTGATAAGGTGGGTCATCAAAAACACGGCCGTTATGATAATGCCGAGCAACCCCCAAATTTGGGCTCCCACTAAAAAGGGGAACCGCAGTAGCCGTATGGCATTACCCATTTTATAAATTGGCGTAACAAATGATGCCAATGCCGATAGGGCAACGATGATCAATAAGATATTACTGGTCAAACCAGCTACAACGGCCGCTTGACCGATAACGATACCGCCGACGATACCTAATGTTTGACCTACCTTCGTTGGCAGCCTGGCAGCCGCTTCCCGTAATAACTCAATGGAAATCTCTAAGAATAACGCTTCGATCAAAGGCTGAAAAGGTATTAAGTTCCTTGAAGTGACGATCGTTTCCAACAAATCTTTAGGAATCAGTTCATAATGATAGGTCAGCACGGCTACATAAATGGGTGTTGCAAATATGGAAAAAGCGACCGCGAATATCCTTAATAAACGGAAAGCAGATGCCGGAACCCAAGGCATATCATAATCTTCCATGGTGATAAAGTATTCCAACAATATGGTTGGAGTAATAAGTGCAGAGGACGACCTATCGATTAACAAGGCTACTTTACCTTCAGCCAATGCACTTGCGATGCGATCAGGCCTTTCCGTATTTAGAAAAAGGGGAAATAAGGTATTTGAATTATCATATAGCATTTGCGCGAGATGTGACCCGTCCAATATTTCATCAAACTCTACGTCATTGATCCTTTGGATAACATTATCAACATTTTCCTGATTAACGATCCCTTCTATCGATAACACTGCCACTTTCGTTTTAGACAAGGACCCCACAGTCATTTCACTTACTTGCAATCCAGGGATAGGCAGCCTTTTTCTGACTAGATTCAGATTAATATTAATATCCTCGACAAAAGCTTCTTGAGCACTTATGATTCCAAATTCAAGTTCAGGTTTATCAACTTGCCTTCCTTGTTGGGCCGCAACATTGATTAATAGGCATTCATCAAGATTCGCATCTAAACGAAGTGCAATTTCGCCTCTCATGATCCTTTCTTCGATTACAACCTTGGTACTGGTGATTAGTGTATTTGCTATAGGAACGTTCTCTTTAATTTGCTCCAAATTTATCGCTTCCAGAGTGGGTATGACAGAAAGAACACTTTTATGAAGTTCCTGTGCATCAATTAAAGAGCGATAAAAAGAAAGCCAATAGCCTACACCATTATATGTTCCTTGATGGTTTATGAAATCATTGGATGAAGAAAGGGTATTGAATAGATCCCTTACTTCCGAAACCTTATTTAATTCATCATTTTTTTCGTTTGGTTGATTGGTTTTTTTTTTGAACTTTCCGCGGTCAAACAATGCTGTCACCTCTAAACTAAAGCTAGTTATCCTAGCATTTGCAATTTAATTACATATTAACCATTTTGGATTGTTAAGGATGCTCGTACATTCTAAAGAACCTCGGTCTAAAAACTGTCACCAGTTCCTTTTCGAATAAAAAAATTGAAAAAAGAGGAAGCTAAAAATAAACCTCATTTAACCAAAGGAGTTCACTATGGTAAGTAAACCCTTGCATATAAAATTGGATGAAAAGAAGGAAAAATTGAAATCTGAATTGGATATGCAGGCTGATATCGTTTTTAAAGAGATATTCATTCCCGGTTATGAAATTTCAGGATTATTCGTTTTTGTCAATGGAACGATGAATTATCCAGCATTCAATGATATAGTCCTAGATTTATCAGCTGCGCAAGTCGAAACTACGCACCCGGTTTCCATCGAGAAGCTGGTCATTTCCAAAATCTGTTCAGTCAGGGAACAGGATGTTGAAAATTATGAAAAAGCCAAAGAGCAAATTTTTGATGGAAAAACGCTTTTATTTATAGATGGAATGGCGAATGGTTATGTCTTGAATCTGAAAAAGGAGAAAATTAGGACACTTGGTGAACCTTCGACAGAGAGGGTTGTCCGTGGACCGAAGCTAGGGTTTATTGAAAGTCTTCAAGAAAATATCGGCTTGATAAGGCAATATTCAAACCATCCTAACATTATCGTCAAAAAACAGAAGTTAGGGACGCTTGAAAAGCGGGAAGTGGCATTGATCTATTATGAAGGAAAAGCAAGCGATTCTTTGCTAAAAGAAGTGAATAAACGGATAAATGGAGTAAAAGCTACCGATCTCCAAGACTCGGGGATGCTTGAAGAATTAATTGAGGATACATCATTTAGCCCTTTCCCACAGATCCAGAATACGGAGCGTCCGGATAAAGTATTGGCGGCACTGCAGGAGGGAAGGGTGGTCATCATGGTCGACGGCTCACCATTTGCGTTGATGGCACCTACGACGATTACGATGCTGCTGCAGTCACCTGATGATTATTATGAAAGGTGGGTAGCGGGTTCTTTTCTACGTGTCCTTCGTTACTTTTCCTTATTTATTACCGTTTTTCTTTCAGGAATTTATATCTCCTTGGTTTCGTACAACCCTGGATTGCTGCCGACGGAACTAGCAATGACGATCGCGGGTACAAGGGAGAACGTGCCGTTTCCGCCTTTTGTTGAAGCGATCATAATGGAATTGACGATTGAACTGCTTCGTGAAGCAGGCATTCGGCTTCCAGCGCCCATTGGGCAAACGGTTGGGTTGGTTGGTGGTGTCATTATTGGACAAGCAGCCGTTCAAGCCAATATCGTGAGTTCTCTCATGGTCATAATCGTTGCGATTACGACGATTACCTCTTTTACGGTACCACAATATAGCTTTGGACTGGCATTCAGGGCATTAAGGTTCGGAGCGATGATTTTTTCCGCCGTTCTAGGCCTATATGGAACCAGTTTATTCTTTATCATCGTTATCAGCCATTTGTCGAAATTGACCAGCTTTCAAGAACCTTATTTTCAACCAACGGATTTTATAGGTAAAAAGACTTGGAAGGACGCGTTCCTCCGGTTACCGAAGCGGAAAAAGGGGGAGAACTTTCTTGAGCCAAGCAGACGGCAAAATTCTTAGTGGGGAATTGGCCTCGATCATTTCATGCGCTATGTTAGGAGTTGGGATGCTTACGCTTCCAAGGGCGATAACGGAAAAAGTTAATTCATCCGATGGATGGATCGTCTTGATTCTAAATGGGTTCATTATTGCCCTTTTCATATGCCTATTGGTTGT
Source organism: Peribacillus sp. YIM B13472 (assembly GCF_042788005.1). Taxonomy (NCBI): domain Bacteria; kingdom Bacillati; phylum Bacillota; class Bacilli; order Caryophanales; family Bacillaceae; genus Peribacillus; species Peribacillus sp. YIM B13472. Next base: position 4,404 of record NZ_JBHZPG010000004.1, on the reverse strand, counting down.
ACTGTTAAAAAAACATCAGGTTATAAGCTATTACACATACATGGAGGAGGCATATGGAAAGTGGCTCTCCAAAATTATTGGATTGATCGTCGTGTTTTACTTTATAAGTGTGGCTAGCTTTGAAGTGCTTGCGATGAGTGAAATGGTCCGATTTTATTTGTTGGAGGAAACGCCGGTTGAAATAGTGATGCTCACATTGATTTTAGCGAGTGTCCATCTATTGACAGGCAAAATTAAAGCCATTGCAAAGGTGTGCGTCTTCTTTCTACCTCTGACAATTGTCATCGTTTTGTTCATTTATTTGTTCAGTATTAAAGTAGTCGAGATAAAAAACCTGCAGCCTGTTCTTGGAAAAGGATTTCTCCCTGTGATGAAAGGAATGGGCTCCGGAACTTTGTCTTTTTTTGGAATTGAACTTTTCATTTTTTTGTTTGGCGTCGTTAAAAATCAAAACAAGGTAAAAAGTGGCGTTTTAATCGGTTTTTTCATTCCGATGATATTATATGTGATTACATATGTTCTGGTAGTCGCTACACTGACTGTTCCTGAAGTCAAAGCTGTTACATGGCCTACCATTTCTTTTATTCAATCGTATGAAGTAATAGGGATATTTATAGAGCGTTTGGAGCTGTTTCTCTTAATCACCTGGATTCTTCAGTTCTTTTGTACACATGCAATTTACTATTACTTCGCAGCAGAAGGATTGACGAAAATTTTCAACAATTCATATTCAACGAACCTTATTGTTTTGGTTCCAATCGTTTTTTTTCTCGCCAAAGTCCCTAAAAATACAAACGAGATTTTTAAAATGAGCGATTTGCTGGGCTATGTATTTCCCTTTATATTGTTTGGCTTGCCAATTATTACATTTGCAATCGTTCAATTGAAAAGGAGTGGAAGAAGCGGATGAAAAGATTATGGTTAATCTTGCTTATTCCTTTACTTACAGGCTGTTGGGACAGTCGAAATATTGAAGATTTATCCCTTGTGGTCGGAATGGGAATCGATAATAGTAAAAAGAAAGACGAAATCATGTTAACACAGCAAATTCTGGTACCTCCAGGAAGCAGTGTTCAGGAGAATCAAGCTCAACTAAAATATAAGAATGTTACCGTCAGTGCCAAAACGATGCATGAAGCAATAAGGGATTCTTTGCTCATAACCAATACGGTTTTAACCAATCATCAGCGTATCATGCTCATTAATGAAGATTTATTAAGGGAAATCCCGATGGAAGCGATCATTAATCAGGCAATTCGCGATAATAACACTAGGAGAAGCTGTCTTGTATTTTTAACAAAGAGACCGACAAAAGAAATTTTGGGACTAGGAGACGATGGGGAAATCCCTTCGAATGTAATCTATGAATTGAAAGATAATGATAACAGAACGAATAAGATCCTTCCGCCTTTAACAATGGGAAAAGCTTCCTCAAGTTTGCAATCAGATGGAAGCTTTGCCATTCAGGCCGTTGATATTAGAGGAGGGAAATTAATATTGGAGGGTGCAGGGGTGATCAACAATTCAAAGTTGGTCGGAGTCATGAATGCTGAGGATATAGCCGCTTTAAATTGGTTGAACGGAAAGGTGAAAGGTGGAATAATCGAAACGGTCCAACATGGCAAGCCCTTAAGTGTTGAATTGATCAATAGGACAAGGAGGAAAATCACGACGGAATTGAACGGAGATCATTTGACGATCAATATTGAGGTCGGGTATACAGCAAGACTTTCGGAAGATTGGTATGGTAAGGAAAATTCATTTGAAGAAGCCTATTTAAAAGAGGTTGAGCGTGTTGCCGAAGATGAAGTTAAGAAGGATGTCAAGAAAATCGTATACAAATTACAGCATGAATATAAAACAGGGGTAGCAGGATTGTATCGTTATGTGGAAAATCAGCATCCAAAGTTTTGGGAGAAAAATAAGCAGAAATGGGACGAAGTTTTCAGTAAAGCCGATATTAATTATGATGTGGATTTAAGAGTCATAGACTTCGGTTCAAAAGGAGGGATAAAGTGATTGGTCAAAAGAAGAAAAACCTTCCAAAGGGAAGGTTTTTTGTCAAGTGCTCTTTAGTTGAGTCATGGTCAAATAAGGAAAAGTCCCTTCATTTATAAGGGCCCATCGAACGTTCTAGGAAGATTCGTCACTTCATGTGCAACCCTTATGGCGGATTGAATGGCTCCTTCAATCCATGCTGGTACAGTTGATGTATGCTCACCAGCGAAGTGGACCCTTCCTTCAGGGGTTGGAATGTATGGAAACAAGTCCGTTTCCTGACCAGGTTTAAACATGGAGAAAGCGCCGAAAGCATACTGATTCAGTGTCCAGCTATAAGAAGCTCCTGATAAAAAATGATCATATACTTGTTTTCCATGGACCACTTCCAAATTTTTCAATGCTTGTTGTAAACGATCTCTTTCTGGGAGAATATCCCATAAGGTGGCATCATCTTCCCATGTATAACTTGCTAGGATGATGCCTGATTCACTCTGGTTACTCGTTTGGCTGGGGTAATAAGAAAATCTAATGGGTAAATCGGTCGTCAGTTTACCGCCGAAGATTCCTTCCTTTTCCCAAAACCTATGTGTGAACTGAAGTCCAATTTTTGTGGAAGCAGCATAATGGAGTTCTCTTATTGCCTTCCACTTATTATGGGAAAAGGAATTCCGGGGTTCAATATCTATAAATTGCAGCAATTGAAGAGGGATAGTTACGATGGCAAGGTCACCGGTGACCGTTAAGGGTCTATTGCTTTGAGTATGTTTAGAATGGATGGTAACTTGATTATCATGTTGGACGATCTTTGTCACTTCATATCTGAAGTTAAGATTATCCTTCAATTCCGGAAGAAAAGCATAAGGTAGCCGGTCGTTTCCTCCCTCGATTGCATAAAAATTAATGTCCGGATTAAAAAGCGGCATAAGCTCCCGAAGAATGGCCGGAAAAGAAAGTTCAGGGAATCCTTCTAAACCCATTAGGACTTTGATGCTTTCAATCGCCCCCGTGGATAGACTAATCCCTACAGGATTGTACTGCAAAAAGAAGCTCATGGAGTATTTATCAAATTCTTTAATGACTATTTCCCAATTTCTACGTGGGTTTTGAATGATGAAGTCAGTCACTGGCTTAATTGCCATGTTGAGTAATTCTTCAGCTGTTTTGCCTCTTTCATGGGGAGCTACAGGGTACCTCAGTATATCCGGGTTCCGTTGATATATGGCAGCAGTCGTCTTGATTCCATTGGCATAAATGGGATCATTAGGGGTCGCATTCACAAAAGTGTTGACTCGTAAACCATACTTCTTGATGTATTCAGCAACTAAGTAATGATAATTCGGGATGCGCATGGCACCGGCTTCAAGGTAGGAACCGTTTGTAAATGGTTCCCGTATGGTCAAAACACGCCCTCCGACCCTCCCGGATGCTTCGAATATCGTTACATCATGCCCCGCTTGTTTTAAAAGGGATGCTGCAACCAACCCAGACATGCCGGCACCAATGATAATGATTTTTTTGGGGATCTGGGAAGGCCCCAGGCCATTTCTGATAACAGCAAGCATTTGATCGGGTGAAAGCGGATCTTTGAAAAAGGACAAAGTGTTTTTCTCCTCTCTTGTTACACTTTCTATATGGGATTTAAGCTATCTTATTCCTATTGGGTCACCATTTATGAAGGATCTTCAATAATTTGTCATGATTGATTATTGCTATCATATTCCTTTAGGTTTATCCTTTATGTGGAATACTCGATTATTAGATAATTTAAGATTCAGAAGATGAATAAGCTGATTGATGCCATTTTTTTCGGAGGCTAACTATCTAAAACTACGATTTATGACGGAGCTGAATTTAATTTAGAAAATTAGAGTAGCAGTGTTCAGCTTTTTTGAACAATGGGATGAAATAACGAAGAATGCTATTCGCAACCTTATTTCGGAAAAACGCACCAATCTATATATATCAATAAAAGTTGATTAAGCAATAAAAAAGTGGATAACTGAGGCAATTATCGTTCTTTGTCTTTTGAAACCAAACGCTAATTAGCATAACAATTTGAGTTAGTATAGTTTCATATATTTTAGCAAGTGCGCATAGAACAGTGTTGATTAGTTAAAAAAGGTTTTAGGCTCCTGACCTATGAATTAATTTATTTATACTTGGTGGGGGATATCACTATTATTATCATTCGTAAAAGTGCTAATTCCTGAACATATAAAAAAAACTCTATTCTATGATAGAGTTTTCAGACTGTAGACAAACTCGATGAAAATCGAGTTTGTCTATTTTTATGGCTTGTACAATTTGGACGTTGATTGGAACGTAGGGCACTCGCTTTCCGCGGGCGGTCGGGGAGCCTCCTCGGCTTTCGCCTGCGGGGTCTCCCCTAGACGCGCTTTTCCC
>NZ_JBHZPG010000039.1:0-48552 GCF_042788005.1 Peribacillus sp. YIM B13472 | reverse complement strand
TAGGCTTAAAATGTGACTCTGATATAAGGTTCTCTGAAAAGGATTTCGAGCTGAGGCAGCCATAAGTTTCTCTGCCTGTGTATTCGCCCACTTTCTAGAACGACTTGGACAAAGTTCATTAATCCTATTTGCTACAGTTTCTTCATCGACTGCTAATATGTCTTCAGAAGTAGGGAATTCTAATAGAGTAAGCAAAGAAACAACCGAATACAAATCTCCAAAAACCCCTCTATATTCAGGAAATACTTGATCAAGAACAGCCTGAAACTGTAGTTTTGTTTGAACATAGATACCCGTTATATTTGCGTGTTGTCTTGAAAGATTACGAAGATTTAAGAGTTGTATCCCTCGTTTTTTATAAGGCTCTAAATCCTCTTTATAGTACAGCTCGCAGAGGTGACGTGCATCGATTATATCTGTCTTTACTTTGCGTAAACTAGAGCTCTTCGCACGATAAGAAATGAGTGGGTTAACGATAATTAATAAGTAACCTCTCTCCTCAAAATACTGTACAACGGGCGTATGATAATGCCCCGTAGATTCCAATACAATCGGAGGTTTGATCCCTGTTGTATTTTCTATTTCTCTCAGAAAGTGAAAGAGTGTTTCTAGTCCTTCAATGGTATGCGTAACTTTAAAACTGCCTTGATAAGGCTTCTTCTTCTCCAAGAATGCTTGAACCTGACTTTCACCTTTGGCTACATCCAGACCAACTACTGGATTCATTTATTATCTCCTCCTAAAGAATATTGCCGGTACCCCTAAATCCTTCTTGTAGTATAATAGCTTCGCTTGTTATACGAGATCGTAGTCCCAACCAGCCTAATCATGTTTCCACAAGTAGGGGGTGAACTGTTTAGTTGACGGGGTCCAAGCCCCACGGGCAGGAACGTTCTACCCCAGCTACCGTTATCAGTTCCATAAAGAATACTGTTAAGGGACATTAAGTTTAAAACATAATAAAGTTGTTTAAACGTCAGTCATGTTTTTCCATTAAGGGCCAAATTATGGAGGATTGTATTTAATGAAGTAGGTTTGTTTAAGATTAACTATATTTTTTAAAGTATCTCTATCTATTTAGAGGTGCTTTTTTATTCATTAAATGAGAAGAGGATATTAGTTTAACGATACAAATATATCAAAATAAAACAACTATTTATTGTAAAACAATAAATAGTTGTTTTATAATAACAATAAATAAATTAATTAAGTGGGTGCTTCTTTATGGGCTGATGCCTATCTAAAATAAAGGATGGCACCATTTCGTTAAAGAGACAGAGTAATTGAATCATTCAATGTGAAAGGAGTGTTTTTTTGGGGTTAACTTCGATTTTAATTGGACTTTTTGGAGCTATATTAGTTATTATCTTCGTTTTTCCATTACTAATGGTTAGAAAATATGGAAAGGTTCATCTCCTTATAAGTGGTCTTATTGTATATTCGGTCTATTAATTATCAATTGGATATTATACATTACAGGTTTTTATACATTGCTTCCTGTTAATGTTGCAGACTTAATTTTTATCCCAATATGGTTTATTGTTTGTGCTTTAGGTGCCTTATTTACAATATTTGAGTTTAAGAACAACAAAGCCTTTGCGGTTCCCCTTGCTGGTTTTACTTTTATTAGCTTTGTTTTCGCTTTATTCATAATCGGTATATCACAGATGTAGCGGTGAAGTTAGTGTTCAACAAGAGGGCGCGATTCTTTAATAAGAATCGCTTTTCTTAATGAACTAACGGGGCAGGTTAGTTTAAGTACAATACTTCACAAAGTTAGAGAAAAAGCCGACTTTCTGCGAAAATCGGCTCTTCTAAAATCTGAGTTCTTGCTTCATATGTTAAGGCTCTAATAATATTCAATGGTCCACGTTCATATATGACCAAGTGCGGTATGCCTAGCTATCCTTTTTTTGTTATTAAATCACAAGAAGTAGTATGTGTAAGAAAACATAAGAAGATTTCCAATAGCACGATGCACGGAGTACCAGATTTCTTGAACAAAAGGGCACCGACCCATTAGGTTAGCATAACTGGCATCCACCCCTTGGATAGGCATGACGCAGGAATAAGAGGACATATTTTTGATGACCCGTTGAGACATGGGAGGGAAAGCCTCCAGAGGCGGAGTGGAGATTTCATGCATTATATGGTGGAATATGGAGCTTTCTATTACTCCTTTATTTAACTATGCCTCCATGAAGCCAAAATGATCTGAGCTCATTGCTTTTAACCGTTAATATTTTTTCAAGGGTTATGAAATCCTGCGAATAAGTGAGCATTCGAGAGATATAGCTATCATACTGAGGGATTTCAAGAGTGCTGTTTGATCCTTGTTCAACAATTTGGCCATATTGTGGAATACGGAGTAAAGCTATTTTATAATTTATGTAACTGGAATTTAGTTGAAGAAGGAAAATTTTTTTGAGAGGATACTTTTAAGCTCTGTAGGAGATATAACAAAAATTTTAAAAAGATGTACAAGAGGGAGGCACTATTTAATAAACGACCTCGTTGGTTGAAGAGATGGTATTTCCCCTCTTTTTTATGCATCCACTAGGTTTCGGGCAGTTGCCCGAGCAAATGGAGCGAATCAGGAATCCACTCTTATTCTCTTCATAGAGTTATTTCTGCTAATGGAGATCTTGGAGATATGACGGGGGAATTCAAAGGAAAGCCTTGCTGCTTGAATTGGAGAGGAAGGCTAACAAATAAATACATTTAAAAAGAGCGTTAGAATGAATAGGATTCTAACGCTTTTTAAATGTGAGACTTGAACATTAAGCCTTATTAGCGCGGTTACTTTCACTCTTAACGGAATCAGTACGGCCCTTATTTGCAAAATGGGTGATTAAGGCCTTAGAATTAATCACAATTAAACCTGCAATGATTGTGATTCCCCCGAAAAACATGAGCCATGTTATATTTTCATGATACAAGACCTTCCCAAGTCCTAAGGCAATGATGGGGGAGATGTAGAGCCATGTGGACGGAAATATCGGGTCCGTTTTTGAAACAAGCCAATAGTATATGGATTGGGCAATCATAGAGCCAAAAACGGTCAAGTACACAATCGATCCTATTGCATTCTTATTTGCAAGGTCTCCTATGTTTATCTGCTCAGATGCCAAAGATAGCAGCAGAAGCAATGCACCGCCGTAAATCATTTGAGCAGCATTCAGCATAATAGGTGAGGTGCCTGAAAAACGCTCTGACACCTTTTTGGAATAGATCGTTCCTGCTGCATAACCCATTTCACCAAGCAGAATAAGGAAGCAGGCGATCAGCCATATTGAATCGTAGGAAACAGTCAGATTCGGCATAAGGAGCATAGCCACTCCAATCAAGCTGATTGCACATCCTACAAACGTTCTTATAGATAACTTAACGTGCAAGAACATTGTTTGAATCAGCAAAATCATAATTGGTCCCGTTGCAGACAGGACAGCACTAACTCCGGAAGCAACGTACTGTTCCGCCCAATATAGCGTAGCAAACGTTCCGAATGTTAACGTACTTCCTGTGATGAATGATTCTTTAGAAAAAAGAACAGCCAGATTTGCTTTTTTTCGCAGCGACATCATTAAAAATAGAAGGATGCCCGCCATGAAAAATCGGATCCCTGCTGAAAAAAAGGGAGGAAGCCCTTCGTCTACTCCTATTTTTATTGCCAGGAATGTTGTCCCAAAAATCAAGCACATACAAATATAGTTAAAGATAATCATGTAAATCCCTCCTTGCTACTCATCATATAGGACGGGAAATAGAACAGATTCATTGTAGGTAGAACAGATCGCAAACCTTGGTGCTAAACTGATATTGGGGGGAATTCATGTGAAGATAAAATCCTCAGAGCTTTATAAGCAGATTTACGATTTGGTTCTTGCCAAAATTGATCGTAAAGAATGGAAGGAACATGAGAAACTGCCTTCTGTAAGAAGAATGGCGGAGGAACTGAAAGTAAATCGGTTGACTGTTCTAAGAGCTTATCAATTATTAAAAGAACATAAAAAGATATACGCAAAGGAAAAATCAGGGTACTTTGTTAAGTCTGAAGATCCATCTTTTTCTTTGAATGAATCTCAGCTGCTAGAAATCGCTGACTATCCTTATAGCCACCTGTTGTCATCATCAATCCATCAGGTGGCTGTTGACTATCAATTCTCTCAAGCCATTATTGATCCGAATCTCCTGCCGAATTCTTATTTATCTGAATATGTCAAAAAGGTTTTTACCCTCTATCCCAAAGTGCTTGGCACCTATTCGACTGTTCAAGGGGATGAGGAATTGAGGACAGCCCTTTCAGACTACTTTTACAAGACGCACCATTTTTTTGCACCGATTGATGAGCTGTTAATTACTTCAGGTGCTCAACAGGCCATTGATCTCGTGGCAAAGGTTCTGCTCAGGGCGAATGATACAGTATTAGTTGAGAGGCCTACATACAGCTCAGCTATTGATATTTTCAGGCAATATGGTGCGCGTATTATTGGGATTGAGATTGGGCAGGGCGGTTACGATCTGAATCAGCTAGAACATATCTTAAAAAAAGATAAACCGCGGTTTTTCTATACAAATCCAACCTTCAATAATCCAACAGGCTGCACCATTTCTGCTCTGCAAAGAAAACAGCTGGTGGAACTTGCAGAAAAGTATCAATGTGTCATCGTTGAAGATGATCCTTTCAGGGATATTTATTTTGATAAGGCTCCTCCATTCCCGATTTATTCGTATGATACCGATGGCTATGTTATCTATATCCGCAGCTTTAGTAAATACGTTTCGCCTGGATTGCGTGTTGCAGCTGTAGCTTGCCGTCATCCGCTAATGAGCCACTTGATTACTTCGAAGTCACTCGCTGACAACGGGACGGCCCTTATTAATCAAAAAATGTTCCTGCACTATTTTTTCTCAGAACGAATGCAGATTCACTTGGAGAAATTGCGAACAGCTCTATTTTTAAGGAAAGAAGTAATGAGAAATGAACTGGCTGCAACTTCATGGAAATGGACAGATCCATCAGGAGGATTAAACTTGTGGGTGGAACTTCCAGAACAAATTTCAGTTGAAAAGCTCCTTGATGCCTGTTTGGAACAGTCCATTTCCTTCGTGCCGGGATCTATATGTGATCCAGATCAAGCCCTTAGATCGTGGATTAGACTGAGCTTTTCGTATGCAAACGAAATTCAGCTGCAAACAGGCATGAAAAAACTAATGACGGTTGTTGAAACGATAAATAGTGATTCCGCATATCGACAATGATTATTGAAAGAAGGTTTTCAAATTGAATATCACATTGAAGACCTGCTACTGCTGATGATCTAACAATTGGGGTGCAGTTCATAAACGAGGCTTTGAGCGAAATTGTTAGCTCTAAAACAGGATATTAAGTTTAATCAAAAAACGACCTTTCCTAAGTGATGGAGGTCGTTTTTTTAAATAAAAGGACTAGGAGGCTTTACATCCTGTAGAATGTGAAACAATGTACTTAAACTAACGGGTGCGTTAGCTGAAGATCGGAGCTGTCTTTAAGGCAGCTTTTTGTATGAAAATATATACGTGAAAGGCCATACAAAATAAGCCCACCATATTCTAATTTTTTGAAGGACGTAAATGTATCATGTCGTTATTTTAACTGGTTATGCAGTTTGTTGTTCAGATGGAGCGATTGTATAGCCTTTCTTTTTTAGGTATTCGATCATTTTTAATTCTTTGTTCATTTGTTTTTCTTCAAGGTAATTTGAACCTAGTTCATGATAGGGTTCTCCTGTTTTTAAGATGTTGTAAGCAATCGTTAATAGTAAATGGGCAGAAGCGATTCGTCCCTTCATTTTTCCCTGCCGTTTGGTAATCCTTTTTCGATGTGAAGCAATTCGATTATTTTGCCTTGATGTCGCTAATACACACTCTACGGCCATCGTTTTTAATGCTTTATTTCCTTGTGTGGTTTTACTCGTTTTTTTTTACCAGCACTTTCGTAATTTCCGGGACTCACACCAGCCCAAGAGGCAAGATGTTTAGCCGACTTAAATACGGACATATCAACGCCCATCTCTGCAATAAAAGTAGCTGCGGCAGCTTTGTTCACACCAGGTATACCATCCAATAATTCTACTTCCTTACGATATGGGGACAGGAGTTGATCGATTTGTTTTTCCAATTCTTTTATGGCTTTTTCTAAATAACTCATATGATCCCAATGGTAACGCAACATATCACGGTGATGACGGCGAATACGACCATTAATTGCATTGGCAATGTCAGTAATACTTGCTTTTGTTCGCCAATCCACCATTTTTCGAAGACCATCGGTCTCTATTTTTTCACCGTTTAGAATCGCTTCAAGGATACGGCGTCCCGATACACCAAAAATGTCTGATAGCACGGATGTTAGCTTGATATTAGCATCTTGAAGAATTTTGTGAATGCGATTCTGCTCTGAGGTGCGATGATGAATCAATTTTTTTCGATAACGAGTAAGATCTCGTAAATCACGAATATCCTCTGGTGGGACAAAATTGCTTTCAATAAGTCCGCATCTTAGAAGCTTGGCAAGCCATTCGGCATCTTTCACATCAGTTTTACGCCCTGGAACATTTTTGACATGCCTGGCATTGGCAAGAACAAGGTGAAAAGATCCTTCGAGTATATTCCATATTGGTTTCCAGTAGACTCCGGTACTTTCCATCACAACATCGGATACCTGAAGGGTAGCTAGCCAATCACTTAAAGCCAAGAGTCCCGTAGTTGTAGTTGAAAACGTTTCAATAGAGGTTTTTGGCTTTTTATCTAATGGACCAAATAATACACAGGCTACCACTGTTTCTTGGTGTACATCTAGGCCAGCACACCGTTCAATCATTGCTTCCATAGGAGAATCACCTCAATAAAAGATTAACAATACATATGACAGTAGATTTGTTGCAAAAATTTTTGTATACGTACTAGCAGTACACTAAATGGTTCTTCCATACTGTCACAACCAGTTTCTTATACAGGGTATCTTCCTTAAGATCCACCAAAAAAAGTTCAGCCTGGTTGTATTGTTATCATCCATTATCGTCAAGGGGTTTATGGGTTAGACTCTATTTTTGAGTTTGGATTTTCGTAGTAGATGGTGGCGGCGAGGAGCGCCGCCATAGAAGTTTCTTATGGAACTAAAGGGGCAGGTTAGTGGTAGTAGAAGGTAATCAGGTGTTAATTAGAGAAAAAGGTAGTAATAAATATAAAATTAAATACTTGAGGAGAAAAGGATGGCTCATAATGGGATAGTTTTAGTAGTTAGTGTATCAATATTCAGAGATGATGAAGTCTTAATAATTAGAGAAAATGAACCAACTGCTATTGATAAGTGGAACTTTCCAAGTGGACGCATTGAATATGGTGAAGACATTCTCTATTCAGCTCGTAGGGAGGTAAAAGAGGAAACAGGCTTTGATGTAAAACTTAATGGTACAACGGGTGTATATAATTTTATCAGTAGTACAAACAATCAAGTTATTCTATTTCATTTTACTGGTGAGGTTAATGGTGGTTCATTAAATCTTGAAGAAGATGAAATTTTAGACAGTAGATGGATTAAGGTGAATGACCTTGTGAAATTTGATAATGAAGAACTACGTGAACCCAGGGTACTAAAGCAAATAATAGATAACTTATTAAAAGAGAAGGTACATTCAATTAGTATTTATAATGAACAACTAAGTAAATAATTCATATTAAGCTAACAGTCCTTTACTTCATTACCAGGAGCTGATCATCAGCTCCTTTTCTTATGGCACTAACGGGGCAGTATAGTTCCATAAGAAATAGACTATTGGTTAATTGTGGTATATAATCACATTAAAAGGAACGTACGTTCTTTTTTGGTGGAGTAGCTTTTGATGTGGAAAAATAAAACTAGAAAATTATGATTGGAGTGTTAGTGGATGAAAATAAAAAAAGTTTATCTATATGTATTTAATACAATGTCAGACTGGGAATATGGATATTTAATTGCTGAACTAAATTCAGGAAGATATTTCAAAAAAGATTTTGCACCTTTAAAAGTAATTACAGTAGGAGCGAACAAAGAAATTATTACTACGATGGGGGGACTGAATATAAAACCAGATATTTCCCTTGATGAATGTAACTTTGATAGTAAAGATCTTGTAATTCTACCTGGAGGGAATACTTGGGGAGAAGCAATTCATCAACCTATCTTGAAAAAAATTGGCGAGGCTTTAAAGCTTGGCACTATTGTTGCTGCTATTTGTGGTGCAACTGAGGGACTAGCGAATATGGGGTATCTAGATTCTAGAAAGCATACAAGCAATAGCTTAGAGTATATTAAAATGGTCTGTCCTAATTATAAAGGGGAAAATTTTTATGAGATGGAGCCTGTAGTAACTGGTGAAAATTTGGTTACTGCATCAGGAGTAGCTCCTTTGGAATTTGCGAAGGAAGTACTGAAAAAATTAGATGTATTTGCACCAGATACATTACATTCGTGGTATAACCTAAATAAGACTCACAAACCTGAATACTTCTTCCAACTAATGAACTCAATAAATAAGTGAGTTTAAAAATCAACTTGGCAGTTTTATTTTACTTGAAATAATCTCCATACTTTATGCGATGTCAAAGTATAGTTTTTGTACATAACTTAAAAATTTTAGAGAAGTTAATAGAGATTGTGAATGATTATACTTAAACTATCGGGTGCTTTACTTCAATAAGGAAGGTTGCTGAAGCAGCCTTTTTCTTATGGCACTAACGGGGCAGTTTAGTTCAACAACAAAGGGAAGTTTCCTTGAAGGGAACCGTTATTGAATTTACTTAGATTTTAATGAGGAACCTTATTAATTATTTTTTGGAATAAAGAACAATAAAACCTTAAATGGTAAAATGAATTTATTGAAAATTGCAATAAACACAGGGGAGGGGAATCACGTTTGGATACAAAAATGGCTCGAAATCGTGCTGAATTATCTGGAAAGTTAACAAATGTATTAGATTCCAGAACGTTAACAAACTCACACAAAAGGCTTGCAGAAATTATTACGGAAGGCATGGCAATTCTTGATATTGGATGTGGTACAGGGGCAATTACTAGAGGCATAGCAGAAGCTGTGGGTCCAAATGGACGTGTAGTAGGAATTGACAGTAATCCAACCTTAATTCAAAAAGCACGTCAATCATATGGCGAAATACCAGGATTATCATTTGAAACAGGTGACATTTATAATCTTCCTTATGAACAACAATTTGACATTGTTACCTGTTCACGGGTTTTAATATGGTTATCCGACCCATTAAAAGGATTGAAAATGATGACATCTGCTGCAAAAATTGGAGGTCGCATTTTAATTGCGGATTATAACCATGAAAAGATTTCATGGAATCCCCTGCCACCTTCAAGTATGCTCAACTTTTACGCTGCCTATTTGAAATGGCGTGCGGAAGCAGGTATGGATAATACAATTGCCGATAACCTTCCTGGACTTTTTCGAAAAGTTGGTATAGAAGATATTACTATAACCCCCCTTCATGAGGTAACAAATAGAAGGGGCCCTGATTTTCAAACTCGCATTGGGATATGGGCTGATACTGCATCAAGCAGAGGAGTTCAAATGGCGAGAGACGGTTTTATTTGTGAGCAGGATTATGTGAGTGCTGAAAACGATTATCGTGAATGGATGATGCGTGATGCTGAATCTTTAACGATGTATATGTTAGCAGTTGAAGGTGTGAGGGTCTGTTAAAGCCCCACTCAAAATTTAGCCAACTAATAATGCTTATACTATGTTGTTAATCAACTAACGGGTGCGTTAGCTGAAGATTGGAGCTGTCTTTAAAGGCAGCTCTTTCCTTATGGAACTAACGGGGCAGGTTAGTTAAAGAAGTTTTCTCGATATGTACTGTTTCCCAAAGTTATTTCTTACAGCTACAATAATGGTGAAACACAATGTGAAATTGAGAAGGAGCTTATGCAGATTGAATCTTATTAAATATTTTGGAATCCAATTTATTCTTTTTACTGTAATAATCCTAACAGGGTTTTACTCAGATAGTTACATAAGCAAGCCCTTTACTTACACTGATTTAATAGCAATGATTATTCATTTTGCTATACTAATCGTCGTGTTAAATGGATACTTTAAGCTAAAGGAACGTCTAATGCCTATTCATTTATTTAATAGAGTTTTACTTTCTTTGATAGCTTTTGTTTTTACCATTATTTTTATAGAGATTTTAACAGGAGGATGAGGTTTTATCCCTAATGAACGATGCGTTAGCTGAAGATCAGAGCTGTCTCTAAGGCAGCTTTTTCTTATGGAACTAACGGGGCAGTTTAGTTAAAAATGGTATAATATTCAAAGACTTATAGAAAATACAAAAATTAAAAACGGGAGAGGAATATGAAAAGATTTATAAAGATTGTTTTAAGCATCAGTTTTATTTTTTATTTATTTGCATTGTTAGTTCTATTATTCTTGGGTACAAGAGGTAATGTATGGGGAGATTTGACTTTGTTGGAATATATAAAGAGTTCATCAAATTTCGTTCCATTTAAAACGATAAGTACATACACAAATGCAATTTTTAGCGGAAGCATGAATATGGATATACCTATAAAAAACCTAGTTGGTAACTTGATTATGTTTTTGCCAATGGGTATCTATCTGCCTTACTTTATAAAAAGAATAAAAAAAGTAAGTATATTTTCAATTGCTATGATTATATTGTTATTCGTTATTGAAGTCATACAAATAGTTATAAGAAGAGGAAGTTTTGATATTGATGATTTCATCCTTAATATGTTGGGTGCTTTGATAGGGTTCGGACTTTCGAAAATGAAGTTTGTTCAGAAGTTACTGAAATACAATAGGGGAGATTCTTCATTTGCCGATAAGAGTTTGTGAAGGATTGTACTTAAACAAACGGGTGCGTTAGCTGAAAATCGGAGCTGTCTTTAAGGCAGCTTTTTCTTATGGCACTAACGGGGCAGGTTAGTTGCATAAGAACTGGTATAATTTAGAGAAAAGTAGAGTGTAGAGGTGAATTATGGCTTTCCTTGTATAAGTCAGAATGTATCATGCAATTAACGATGCTTGGAAATGTAGTAACTCTCTATTTTATTTGGTATATTTTTTAATAATTATCGTAAAGGAATGGCCTATATGAAATTAATTAAACGATTTATTTTAAACCGTCCTGCTGAAAAGCGACTTGCATATTTTTATGGTATGGTTGCAACGGATGAACAGGTGTGGTTACTACGCGAAAAAAATGGCGACTTATTGCTATTAGAGGATGATGGAGACTATCCATTTTTACTACCTGTTTGGCCAAGCCGAAGCTTTGCTGAAATGAAGGCTGCCAATTTAGATGAGTCATACGAAGCGTTCAACATGCCACTTTCGAATTTTTTAGACGATTTACTAGTTGATGTTGAAAATGACGGTGGTGCCACAGCAATTTTTCCAAGTGAAAACGATACAACTATTCAAAAACGTGATGAAATAAAGGAAATGCTTCGCAATTTATAGTAAGTAGGAGCTCCTCACATTAAATTGGAAAATAAATAAGTAAGACAAGATCGTACATTCATTTTAGATGATTTATTTAATATTGTTATGATTCATAAGAATAAAACCGCATTTAGACCAGTAACAGAGAAGCCTATCATAATTAGGTTAATTCTTTAGTAGAAATTGAATATGTTGTTCAACAAACGGGCGCGATTCTTTAATAACAATCGCTTTTCTTAATGAACTAACGGGTGCTTTAGCTGAAGATCAGAGCTGTCTTAAAGACAGCTTTTTCTTATGGAACTAAAGGGGCAGGTTAGTTCATTAAGGAAACCAGTAATGGTTAAAGCTCAAACCTTACTATCCAATCCAATTTTACCGGATTGTTGATTTTCGTCCATAATTAAATTACCGTTACTAAACCCCAAACTGTTTTAAATGATGGTCAAGATGCTTATAAATTCCATGTCCCCATTGCTCGGAAGAAAGTCTTCCGAAAAAAGGATGTGGGTGACTTGTACAAGCCTCTGGTCCATTCTTTTGGAAGGTTGTAATTTTTTCTTTCAATCTTTCTCTTTCTATTTCAAAATCTTTTTTATCGGTTATTAAAATGGTTGGAATAGTAGACATATTATGCGGTAGGGGCTTGTCATTATAAAACATGGTTTTTGCAAACCGACCTATTAATAGCCCTAACCAACCTCTTGGAGGCATAGAATAGCCCATAGCAATGTCTTGGAAGGATGAGCAATGAGCTAACATTTGTGCTACATCCATTTTTTCCCATGATGGTTTTGAATTTGCGCTTAAGTTGTCGATACGTTTTAAAATTTCTTCTGTAAACAAGACCTCAAAAATATTATTCATTAGAATAACTCCTCTAATTTTGTTGATTTAAAACAGTAATTGATTATTTAATGTATATTCAACGTCAACATTATTTTATCCTTCTAAGCTAAAGGGGGACTGTTTCAAGAGGGATTGAAGTCCTGTTGGTTGAGCTAATAGAGGCAGCATTCCTGTGATAATAGAAATGGCAAATGACAAGTTTTGTGAAGGAATGTACTTAAACAAACGGGTGAGTTAGCTCACTAAAAGAAAAAAGGAGAGTACATATTATAAATGGTTAATATGTGCTCTCCTTTATTTATTAAGGTTTTTATAATTTGGGTCTTGAAAATTGAAGTTCAGTTATAAAATCTCCATCCTCGAAGGGTTGCTCTGTTTTGTGCAATAGCATTGGAGAAATAAACAAATTTACCATCACAAAAAATTGTCACACTAAAAATCAATATTCTCTTAGGTAGATAATGTAAAATCCAAGGGGCGGTGTTTTTGATTCGAAGCACAAAGGACCATGTAACAATGGTGGTACCCCATAATAGTAATATAGCTTATTTCATTTAACTACTTAAAATTGTATTCTCTTCTTTGCATGCTTTAATGACTTCTAACCAATAATCCGGTTTTTGACCTTTAAACTTCTCTTTCAAATTGAATGTAGCTAATCTTTCTAATTTGTTTTTTGCTGCCTTAGACATGACTGAATTAAGATTAGAAGCTTCTAACATTTGGATAGAACCATCTAGTTCAATTGATCTTCTTAATGCATGAATAGACGTTCCCGTTACTAATCGATTCATGGTTTCTTTAAAGCTCTTGCTATCCATCGTTTCACTTATCGAATCTAAAACCAATTCTTCTATATTAAATTCATGGGCGGCCTCTAACAACTCTAGATAAAGGGCGGCTACTCCTTTCATATAAATACTACGGACTAGTTTTATAGCAGAAGCGTCGCCAGGATTCTCACTCACCTTAGTTATATCCATGCCGTATGGAGTCATTAATGCGATAAGCCGATCCACTCCGTTGCCACTTGCTGAAATAGGAACTTTATGTTTATAAACTGGTAAGGGCCCTAACATTGCTGCGTCGACAAAAAATGCATTCTTTTCTTGAATGTTTTTGTTAATATTTTGTTTTACTACAGGAGTCGAAGCCGATACATCAACGTAAATACAATCTTTCTTCAGATGAAGTTTTAACACTTCGCTAACCCCATAAGCTTTATCTGCTGGTACTGCTACCATGACTACATCAACTTCATTTAATACGCCCTCGGGATTAGAACGAAGCTCCACTTGCGCTTGTATAGCCCGTTCTTTTATTTGCGGACCGAAAGTAGGATGGTCTAACATGACATCATGAGCCAGGATCTTTTCTAAACCTTCTTGTTTTAATCCGACGGATAATTCAAAGGCTGCTTCTCCAAATCCAATAAAACCTAATTTCATTCTAAAGTTCTCCCTTCTTTTTATAGTCCATACGCTTTTATTTGTTCTCTCAACCAAGGAGGTTCAATGCTTCCTTCTGGTTTGCCTTGCTTGCGGGTTGTTTCATAAGCTGTAATGGTCTCTATGCGCGTTTTCTCATAATCTAGTTTTTTCTCTGCCTTAGAAAGAGCCACTTCAATCTTGTCTCTTGGAACCACAATAACACCATCATCATCACCAATGATCAAATCCCCTGGAATTACGGATACCCCTCCACAAGAAATAGGTTTATGAAGCTCACCAGGACCATCTTTAAGAGGACCGTTTGGAATAAACCCTTTTGCAAAAATAGGAAATTTTAATTCGCTAAGTGTTTCTTTATCACGTACTAATCCATCAATGATGACTCCTTCAAGTCCAATGGCTTTCGCAGCTCCTGCCATCAATTCTCCAAGGTAGGCGTTTGAAGTATGTCCTTTTCCATCCGCAACTAATACATAACCTTCTTTCCCATCATAGATAGCTTGATGAAGGAACAAATTATCTCCAGGTCTTAAGCTTACAGTTAAAGCAGTACCAACTACTTTCATACCTGGTGCTACAGGCTTTATTTTATAATCCATAGAACCTGTACATCCCATCGCATCTGATATAAGTGTAGTGTTAAGACGTTTTGCTCTTTCGATAATTTCTTCCGACAATAACGGTGCTAAGTTACTCAATGACATACACTCCTTTTTACTTTTTTATGTTTCCATTAACTAAACAATTAGCTACTAAATGTAACTTGTTATCTTTGCTGTACAATCAACTAAGATAACGCTTTCAAAAATTACATAATTTTTAGTGTATTTCCTGTCTCTTCAACACTTTGTCACGTTATTTTTCTAAGTTTATTGACAAAAAAAGATTTGTAGGTCATTGGAAAATCCACTATTTTTCTTAACTTCAGTTTTAAAGTAATAAATATTACTAAAACTAGTTTGGGGGTAATATTTATTACTAATAACTTAAATGTATACTAACAGCGTTATTTATTAAAGTAAACCCTTTTTTTTATGACATTGAAAAGAAACTGAATTTTAAGAAGAAAAAGGGCTAAAGAACAAAGAAAGCGAATTAGATTGTTAACTTGAAAGGTTCAATCACCTTTATTAGCTCATTTATTCCGAAGTGCTAATAGAAATTAATTTTATTTACTACTTATGAAATAATCATGCATACGTTCTAGAAGTTTCAGGTAAGGAAATTATTAATACTCTTATTAAGGGACTCTTTTTTACATTAATAAATAAAAATGATAAAATTCAATTAAATATCGTAATAAATACTTTATTAGAATAAAAAAATATAAAATTTACACTATAATATGTTCAATTGGAGCGAATCTTATGGAAAACCCAATATTAAAATTAAAAAACAAGATATCAGAATTAACAGAAACACAACAAAGAGTTGCGGACTATATTATTAAAAATCCTGTGGATGTCGCTTTTTTAACCGTAGATCAGTTGGCTGGAATTGTAGGAACTAGTACTACCACCATTATGAGATTGACTTTTAGTCTGAATTATTCGGGATATACTGAATTTCAAAAAGGACTTCAGGAACTTTTACGTAATAGAGCAGCTCCTCAAATTAGATTAGAGGCAAATTTAAAAGATTTAAATGAAAGTGATTTGTGGATTCGCTCTGCAGAAAGTCAACTCAATAATATTCAATCTACAGTAGAGATGATTTCCACGGAGAGTTTAAATAAAACGGTGGAAATGATTGTGTCTGCAGATCGAATATTTTGTACCAGTGTGAGAAGTGGATTACCAGTGGCACAACATTTAACTTTTGGACTTAATCGTCTACTTGGAAACTGTGAATTGATTGTTGCTGATTTAAGCGATTGGGTTGATAAAGGAATTAATTTTACTTCGAAGGATTTAGTCATCGCAACCTCTTTTCCAAGATACGCTAGAAGAATTGTTGAATTCGCGATGGCAGCTAAAGACAATAACGCACAAATTATTTCTATTACTGATAGTTATTCTTCTCCTCTAGTTAAGTATTCAGATTTAGTCTTGCCATGTAATTCTAGTAGTATCGCTTTTCATAATTCACCAATAGCATCTATGCTTGTAGCAGATTATCTTGTAAGCGCCATAGCCATCAATTATCCTGAAAAAACCAAAAATCGTCTTGATGAAATTAATTCAATTCTTACCAAAATGAATTATCACTATAGTGATTAAATTTAAAAGGTGATAGGAGCAAGGATTCAATTAAATCCTTGTTCCTATCACCTTTTTATTTCTTCTTAACCAGATATCCTACTCACCATCATCTACTTCCTGCTTGATAAAAAAAGGTTTACTTTTAATAAGCATCCATGATAGTATGCTTTTAATAGTTAAAAATATTACAACATAAACTATAAAGGTAAAAAATATTACTACAAAAAGGACAATAATTCTTAGGGATATAGTTAGTTTTCTCCAATTTCTGGTTTTGTTAAAAATATTCACCAGTACATGTCTGAATATTTCAGTAAAAGTAATTATTATAATATGCTGAATGACTATTGGAATCTAAGAATCACCGAATATTGCTTTATTTTTAAAATTAAAGGTTTTTGAAAACGTTATCTTTTTGAGTTTTTTTGTTTAAAGGTAATAAATGATCTTTATGTTACTTTAACTATTAGAAAAATTTCTTACATGTAATGAGCACTCTTTAATTAAAGTGGTGATTCATAAAAAAATTTAAAATGAAAAAGAGGTGTAATTAAGTGAATAATTTAAAACTGTAAAAATCAGATGAGACTATTAAAAGAGCAAGATACCAGCGTATTGGTAATATTATCTTAACGGATCTAATGATCAATTGGATGTATAATTACTAGTACTTCAAGATATGGTTCATAGCAACAATTATAGGGGAATTCAATAATGTCAATTTTGTAAACCCTTACAATGAAATGATGTTAATAGTCATTAAGCAGTGCTAACTTATACTATAGAAAATTTTCATATATGATTCGAAATAACGTATTCAACATGTATTCTAAAAATTCAGGGAAGATAAAGAGGGGGCATACTATGTTAACATTTCTGGGATTTGCCATGATTGTGGTATTTATGTATTTAATCATGAGTAAGCGCTTATCAGCGTTCAGTGCACTGACGGTTGTTCCAATCGTTTTTGCGCTAATTGCAGGGTTTACGGATTTAGGACCGATGATGTTAAAAGGTCTCGAGACTATAGCTCCTACTGCTATTATGATTATTTTTGCCATTCTTTATTTTGGTGTATTAATTGATACAGGATTATTTGATCCACTAGTATCAAGAATTTTAAAAATGGTAGGCGGTGACCCATTAAAAATTGTACTGGGCACTGCAATTTTATCATTGGTAGTTGCTTTAGATGGTGATGGTACTATTACCTACCTTATTGTAGTAACAGCTTTTCTTCCTTTATATAATAAACTGGGTATGAATAAACTCATTTTGGCCTGCATTCCTGCATTGGCGATGGGGGTTATGAACTTGTTACCGTGGGGGGGACCAGCTGCCCAAGCTACGGCGGCGGTAAAAGTGGATATAATAGACTTGCTTTTGCCAATCATTCCTTCTATGATTGCGGGTGTGTTATGGATTTTAGGAGTGGCTTACTTCTTGGGTCGACGTGAGCGTAAGAGATTAGGAGTTATCAATATTGAAGCTTTTAACGAAGAAGAAATTGCTGCTGCAGTTGAGGTAGGAATGGACTCATCAATAAAACGACCTAAATTATTTTGGTTTAACCTAGGCCTTACGATTTTAGTATTGGCAGCTTTACTTACGGGCTTCCTACCGTTGCCTGCGTTATTCATGCTCGGCTTTGCCATCGTTATGATTGTAAATTATCCAAACTTGCAGGACCAGAAGGATCGCTTACACGCACATGCAGGTAATATATTAACTGTTGTCTCCATGATATTTGCAGCAGGTGTATTTACTGGGATTATAGATGGTACTGGCATGGTTAGCGCGATGGCAGATACCCTAATAGCAGTTATTCCAGACTCTCTCGGACCAAAATTAACAGTTATTGTTGCACTTATAAGCATGCCATTTACATTTTTCATGGCGAATGCTCCCTTTTATTTCGGGATTATTCCGATTATGGCAGAAACAGCTGCCAACTTCGGTATCCATCCGATGGAAGTTGGACAAGCTTCTTTATTAGGACAACCCTTGCACTTGTTAAGTCCACTCCAAGGTTCTATCTATATATTAATGGGGCTTCTTGGTATAGAAATAGGTGATCATATTCGCTTTACAGCCAAGTATGCGGTAGGTACAGCATTAGTTATGATAATTGTTGGTGTATTGTTCGGAGTACTATCCATTTAATTATATAAACATAATAAATTGCAGAGAGCTAGTATTTCAAAATAGCTCTCTCTTTTATTGGTCTAGAATTACTTATTATTGTAACTATTTTATTTCACGCTTATTTATAAAGTACTAAAGTTGATTTTACTTTTTAATAAACTTCTAATGCACCAGGCTTAAGCAGCGTACAAAAGCTTTTAAAAAAAGAAGTCCAGGAAGCTTAGTAGGCCTTGGTATAGCAATGGGTAATGGAGATGAATAATTCTTTTTTTTGCTGATCTTTACTAAAAAAACAGTGAATACGGTATAGCTTTTGCATAGAAAAAGTATGGGGTTAATTTAACTGAAAATGTATGTGGAATTTTGTACTTAAACTAACGGGTGCGTTAGCTGAAGATCGGAGCTGTCTCTAAGGCAGCTTTTTTCTTATGGCACTAACGGGGCAGTTTAGTTGAAGAAGGAAAACACCCAAGTCAAATTGTATAATCTAGACAAAGGGGTGTTTTGGTTGAAAAGTGTTCCGAAGGTAAGGGAAATATTGCTTGACGAAGAAATAGATGAACAGGAGTTTGTTGATATAATCAATGGCATTTATAAGCAAGACTGTTATATCTATGCCGTTATTCCTGAATGGGAAGAAGAACTATTTAACGAACTTTCAAATGATTTTATTATAATTAATAAACTTCCGTTCCCTCTAACACGCATTTTTCCAAAAACAATAGGGTTTTTAGGATATGTAAAGGATAGTAAGAAACAATATATATACGAATTTTACTTACGGTCTACAACAATGGATTTGTTAGTGTTTTCAGAGGTTGATGTATCTCAAAATTTAAATATCTTAAACAAGAAAAACATTGATATTTACAACATATTTGAATCAAATAAAATCCCTCACATAACCATTGGTCCTGATGGTCAATGGCTAAATATAGTTGAATATTGAATCATTCCTTAATGAACTAACGGGTGCGTTAGCTGAAAATCAGAGCTGTCTTTAAGGCAGCTTTTTTAAAAATTTTAGAAGAGCTTCCTCCTAAAGATGAGTTTTTAGAGTGGTGACTATACTTTAATCTTACCGAGGGGCTCTAATTTTTTCAAAGTTAAAATTAGCGCCCTACAGGAATGCTATCGCATAGTTGAACAAGTTCGTATCGGCTAGAACCATTTTGATTTTTCAGATAGATTATTCACTTTTTATCAAAAGAATGCTAAAATAAAACGTGAAGTAAGCGTTAACAATAAACCTTGTTAAGAATTCTTACATCATAGAAGACAAACTCAGTTAAATATACTAAGTATCATATTTAATTTTATTATTGATTGTATACAAATACAAATACAATATAAACATGATTTAATATACTTAGTATCACATTTAATTTTTATCTTTAATTGTATACAAATACAATCAAGGATAAAAATTAAAATGTAAAGGAAAGCATAAATCGTACACTTTACTGTTTTATTTTGTTAAAGTCTTTTAAATTTTCAATATCCCTAAGGGAGGTGATATATCTAAAATATTTTCTATTAAGTGAGTCTCCATTAAACATCTTAGGTAAAATATCGTCAAACTTGATTGCAGTTTTAGGATTTTTAGAGTACAAGTATAAAGGGGTAAATTGGATGATAGAATTTATAAACAAGCGTGTAAAGGAAATTGAAATGACTGGGATACGTACATTTTCCTATAAGGTACAAGAATATAAAGACGTCGTAGATTTAACTGTAGGACAGCCAGATTTTTTTACTCCTAAACATATTAAAGATTCTGGAAAATTTGCCATTGATGAAAATTATACATCTTATTCCCATAATTCAGGGTTCCTAGAGCTCAGGAAGGCGGCAAGTAGCTACATAAATAAAAAATATCAACTCTCTTATAATCCTTTAGATGAAATTATTGTTACCAATGGAGCAAGTGAAGGAATTGATATTGCTTTTCGTACCATCTTAGATGAGGGCAGTGAAGTGATTCTACCTGGACCCATTTATCCTGGTTATGAACCATTAATAAAACTTTGTGGTGCCATTCCAGTATTTGTGGATACTAGCTCAAATAATTTTAAAATCAATGCTAATATGATTCGCTGCAGAATAACAGAAAAGACTCGGTGTATTGTACTTTCGTACCCATCTAACCCAATGGGAACCATATTAAAGAAAGATGAACTGATAGAAATTGCTAATTTACTTAGAGACAAACAAATTTTTATCATTTCTGATGAAATCTACAGTGAACTCACTTTCGACAGTCACCATATTTCCATTGCTGCGCTTCCCGGAATGAAAGAGAAAACGATAATTATAAATGGTCTGGCTAAATCACACTCTATGACTGGCTGGAGAATAGGATTTACCTTTGCACCTTCCTATTTGTCCAATGAAATGTTAAAAGTGCATGCATATAACAGTGTTTGTGCCAGTTCAATTAGTCAGAAAGCAGCCATTACGGCTTTAACTACCGGCATTGATGATCCATTAGAGATGATGGAAGAATATGGAAAACGGAGAGATTATGCATTTAATCGTCTGGTTTCAATGGGGATGGAAATAGTAAAACCCGAAGGGGCATTCTACCTATTTCCTTCTATAAAAAAAACGGGAATGAAATCTTATGAGTTTGCTATAAGGTTATTGGAAACTCAAGGGGTGGCTGTTGTCCCTGGTGATTCCTTTTCAATATTTGGAGAAGGTTATATTAGAATTTCCTATGCCTACTCTATGGAGGTTTTGGAAAAAGGGTTAAATCGTATTGAGGAATTTGTGAAAAGTCAAACTGTAACCTGCGTTTAGAATAACTGTTAGTTATTTTGAATGTTAAATATCGGTGAGATATATAATAAAATTCAGACAACGGAGGGCTCAAATTGAAACCAATCTATTATTTGGTTCTTATTCCTTTCATTGGGATGCTCGGTGGTGCTATTTTCTTTAATCGAGTAACACCTTATATACTGGGAATGCCATTCTTACTTTTTTGGATTGTACTTTGGATAGTGTTGAGTTCTGCAGTGATGGCTGTAATATACAAGCTAGATCCTATTAATAAGGAGGAAGATGCGTAATGTATATTCCTATGTTCATCATTTTATTTTT
Source organism: Peribacillus sp. YIM B13472 (assembly GCF_042788005.1). Classification (NCBI taxonomy): domain Bacteria; kingdom Bacillati; phylum Bacillota; class Bacilli; order Caryophanales; family Bacillaceae; genus Peribacillus; species Peribacillus sp. YIM B13472. Next base: position 27,285 of record NZ_JBHZPG010000039.1, on the reverse strand, counting down.
CTTTATCGGCGCAATGCTACTTAGTATAAGAGCGAAAAAAGGTAAAGACATGAATATGGAGCAATGGGCTGTTGGTGGAAGAGAGTTTGGGACAGTGTTTGTTTTCTTATTAATGGCTGGTGAAGCCTATTCAACTTTTACCCTGCTTGGTGCTAGTGGATGGGCGTATTCAAAAGGTGGACCAATCTATTATTTCTTGGCTTATACAGCTCTTGCTTATGTTATTTCCTATTGGCTTCTTCCTCCTCTTTGGCGGTATGCCAATAAGCATAAATTAGTTTCACAATCTGAGTTTTTTGCTTATAAATATCAGAGCCCTATACTGGGAGCGCTTGTGTCTCTCGTTGGATCCCTAGCTATGTTTGCGATGCTGATTATTCAATTTAAAGGGTTAGGCATCATCGTATCAGAAACTTCATTTGGACTTATATCACCTACATTGGCCATATGCGTTTCTGTCATAGCCCTAACTGTATACGTTTTAGTATCAGGTATTCACGGATCGGCATGGACAGCAGCTGTAAAAGATATACTAATTTTTGTAGTGTTACTCTTTCTAGGCGTTTACTTGCCCTTTCACTATTATGGTGGGATTCAACCGATGTTTGAAGCCCTTAATACACAAAGACCTAATTTTGTCATACTACCTGAGCACGGACTGAGCATAAGTTGGTTTATTTCAACTACCTTGTTAACTGGTTTAGGTTTTTACATGTGGCCTTATATTTTCACTGCGTCATTTTCGGCAAAAGGTCCAAAAGCCCTTCGGAAAAATTCAATCATAATGCCTTTGTATACCTTGATGTTTGTTTTCGTTTATTTGGTTGGATTTACTGCTATTCTTCAGGTTCCTGGATTACAAGGTGCAGATGGCGATCTAGCCCTCCTTCGTCTATCTACTAAAACTTTTGATCCTTGGTTCATAGGTATTATTGGAGGAGTGGGATTATTATCGACTCTTGTGTTAGGTTCCCTTTTGTTAATGAATATCTCAACTACATTGGCAAAAAATATCTATCCCTTAATTGTGAGAAATGCAAGGGAAGAACGTAAGAACAAAATGGCTAAATATTTGGTCCCTGTTATTTCATTAATTTGCTTAGTCTATGCCCTTGGAGACAACAGTTCCCTAAATGTATTTTTCCTTGCAGGTTATAGTCTCGTTACACAGTTATTCCCATCTTTCTTGGCTAGTTTATTTAAAAATAATTTTATAACGAAACAAGGTGCCATTGTAGGAATTTGTTTTGGGGTGGGAATCAGTATTTATACAACTTTAACACATACAACAATGGCTACACTTTTCCCTACTATGTCACCAGTCATACAAGATCTAAATGTTGGAGTAATAGCATTCTTAATAAATATTATCTCCATGACACTAGTTAGTATTGTGACACGGAGTTCGATAAATATGATGAATGAGGAAAAAATTTCTTGAATGAAAAGAAGAAAAAAGGAGTACTACTTATGATAATTGTTAATGATAAGTGAGGGACAAAAGATCAATTAGTGCAGTCTATGCTTGGAGAAGAGATCCGGTTTCCATGTATTCTTCTTGACTCAAACGTAATCATTAGTACTTTTCATCAGTTTTAACATATTTACAACCTTAATTTCATTGCTTATAATTTAGATACATTGTATTGTATACAATGTATAGATTCTACAGCGATTACTTTTAAAGGGAGTTTATTATGCGAAAATTAAAGTCTGCAGGTTCGTTATCTGATCAAGCGTATAATATGCTTAAAACTGCAATTATAAATAATGAAATAAAGCCTTTGGAATACTTAGTAGAAGAGCAAATTGCCGAACAATTGGGGATAAGTCGAACTCCTATCCGTACAGCGCTAAAAAAGCTAGAATTTGAAGGGCTAGTTGAAATGGAAACTTCAAAGCATACACGGGTTCGTACGATTTCCGTCGGGGAAGTACAAGAATACCAAGTTCTAAGAGAATCACTTGAACCTCTTGCTGCTCAGCTTGCCTGTGTAAGCATGGATAGTGAGCAATTATTATTTTTAAAAGATCTTTGTGAGCAGCAGCGCCAAAGCATAGAGGAAAAAGATTTTAGCCATTTCATTAGTTTAGACACCCAATTTCATTGCTATCTTTCTGAGTTCACAAATAACAACAAATTGAAAGAATTCGTAAGCTCTCTTTGCACCCAGCTACAAAGGTATGTCATTCTAACGAATACAATACAATCGAGCTCATCAGAAGCATTAAAAGAACATCTGCAAATTATAGAGGCATTTGAAAGAAGAGACCCGGAAGAAGCTGCTGAATGCATGACGAATCATATAAAAAATGTATCTAGGAGATTTGGTACTACTCCAAAAAAATAAAGATGTTTTTCTGAAGATTAGAAATACGTACAACATATAGTAGCTATCTAGTATTTGTAAAGCAAGAATACATTCTTTACTTAATCACCCTTATCCTTTGATTGAGCCTTCTAATTTTACATATTAGGCACAATCGCGAGATTGATTGTATACAAGTACAAAAACAATCTTTATTTTCTAATAAAAAACTGAATGGAGATATCAAATGAAAATACTTCAACAGAAAACCACAACACTAGAAGGTAGATGGCAAATGAAAAATCAATTATTGGACCTACTGTGTGAACTCGTCCAAATTCCTAGTGTAACCCATAGCAATGCTGAGATTACCGTCGCCGAGTATGTTGAAAAAAAGCTACGTGAGCTTCCTTATTTTCAACAAAATGCAGAGTACTTAACTCTGCATCAGACAGAAGACAATCGGAAATTTGTTACGGCTCTCGTAAAAAAGGGAGCGAACGAAAAAAAGACAATTATCCTCGTAAGTCATTTTGATGTCGTTGGAGTAGAGGATTATGGTAATTGGAAGGAATTTGCCTTTAACCCGAAAAAACTAACTTCATTATTTTATAAAAACAAGCACAGCATGCCTGAAAATGTTCAAAAAGATTTAGAACAAGGAAATTGGCTATTTGGTAGGGGAACGATGGATATGAAGTGTGGACTAGCGCTTCATATGTCCCTTATCGAAGAAGCATGTACGGATGCATTTGATGGAAATCTACTTCTTTTAAGTGTTTGTGATGAAGAAGTGAATTCCGTTGGCATGCGGAATGCTGCACCTATCTTATCAGAGCTGTCAAAGCAGCATGATCTTGAATATATAGCGTGTTTAAATTCAGAGCCTATGTTTTCAAGATATCCTGGGGATGAGAATAAGTATATCTATTCAGGTTCTATAGGAAAGGTTTTACCTGGATTCCTCTGTTATGGGAAGGAAACCCACGTTGGTGAGCCTTTTTCGGGCTTAAACGCCAATTATATGGCTTCTCAATTGACATGTGAGTTAGAGTTAAATACAGAATTCTGTGAAGCAGTTGAAAGGGAAGTCACGCCCCCTCCTACTAATCTCATGCAGAAGGATCTAAAAAAGGAATACAATGTACAAATCCCCCATCGAGCTGTGACCCTGTTTAATATGTTTATGATGGAACAGTCGATGGATACAATAGTGAACCAGCTGAGACTAAGCGCAGAAAAAGTGGCAAGAAGCATTGAACAAGGCTATCGAAAAAAGGCCATTCGCTTTTCTACACTCGAAGATTCTATCGCAAAAGAAATAAATGTAAAAGTGTTAAACTTTGATGAATTACTACAGTACGCTTTAAAAACCTATGGTAAAGAAGAAGTAGAGCGTATTCAGGCAAACGTGATAAACAATCGAGGTAACAAGGATGATCGCGATGTGTCTATTCATTTGGTGGATGAGTTCACTATTTTATGTAAAGAACTTTCACCAATGATTGTTATGTTTTTTGCGCCTCCTTATTATCCATCGGTAAGCTCTCGAAAACACCCGCGTATTCAGTGGGTAGTCCAAGAAATGATGGGTTATGCTAAAGATAAGTATAATATAGAGCTTAAAAAACAAAATTACTTTGCAGGTGTATCTGACTTAAGCTACACAGGTTTACAGACACCCACCTCAAGCTTAGGATGCCTGACTTCCAATATGCCTCTTTGGGGTAAAGGATATAGCATTCCTTTAAATGTACTAGAGGAACTAAACATCCCTGTGCTAAACCTCGGGCCTATAGGTAGGGATGCCCATAAATGGACAGAACGACTAGATATCGACAATGCATTTAATATTTTAAGAGACATGCTTTCAGTTACTATTACTCGATTACTAATTAGATAAAAAACGGTCCAGCTCATGAAAAAGTTTGAGTTATCCTAATATTTGCAATGATTTCGATGTATTAATCATCAAGAAGGAGTGGTAAAAAATGGGGATGCATAAGGGGAACGATGAATTAAAGCGCACGATGAAAAGTAGACATTTGTTCATGATTGCACTTGGTGGTGTAATAGGAACTGGATTATTTCTCGGATCAGGATTTACAATTAGTCAGGCAGGACCCGGAGGAGCCGTTCTTGCTTATGTACTAGGTGGGATTCTTATGTATTTAGTTATGCTTTGTCTCGGTGAATTAACAGTAGCTATGCCAAATTCAGGATCTTTTCAAGCATATGCTACGAAATATATTAGTCCTTCAACCGGATTTACGATTGGCTGGCTTTACTGGTTAAGTTGGGCGAATACGATTGGATTAGAATTTACATCTGCAGGTATTCTTATGCAGCGTTGGTTTCCGGAAGTGCCTGTTTGGATTTGGTGTTTGGTATTCGGTATTCTCGTATTCTCACTGAATGCGTTGTCTACTCGTAGTTTTGCAGAAACAGAATTTTGGTTTTCTAGCATTAAAGTGACAGCTATTGTTCTCTTTATTATCCTTGGTGGTGCAGCCATGTTTGGCTTCCTTAACCTAAAAGGTGATGAATCTGCTCCATTTTTCTCGAATTTTACTGGTGACGGTGGTCTCTTCCCAAATGGTATTCTCGCCATATTTTTAACAATGGTTACTGTGAACTATTCTTTCCAGGGAACTGAGCTCATTGGAATCGCTGCAGGAGAAAGTGAAAATCCAGATAAGACACTCCCTCGATCCATTAGAAATATCATTTGGCGTACCATGTTTTTCTTTGTATTGGCGATGTTTGTCCTTGTTGCACTAATACCGTGGAAAACGGCCGGATTAGTTGAAAGTCCGTTTGTTACCGTATTTGACATGATTGGAATTCCATATGCTTCAGATATAATGAATTTTGTTATCCTTACAGCTGTTCTTTCTGTAGCCAATTCAGGACTGTATGCAGCATCAAGAATGCTCTGGTCACTTTCTAAAACTGACATGGCCCCATCTTTGGTAGGTAAATTATCTTCAAGGGGTATTCCGTTGAATGCACTGATTATCACGATATCTATATCGGCCCTCTCACTTCTTACTAGTGTCGTGGCTGCAGAAACGGTCTATGTATGGCTAATTTCTATTTCTGGTGTGATTACCATTGTCGTTTGGATGTCTATTTGTGCATCACAGTTCTTTTTTAGAAAACGGTTTATAGCAGAAGGTGGAAATGTAAATGATTTAAAATTTAGAACACCTCTTTATCCACTCGTTCCGATCTTGGGATTCGTGTCATACGGAATTGTGTTAATTAGCCTTATTTTTATTCCAAATCAAAGACTAGGGCTATACTGTAGTATACCTTTCATGGTAGCCTGTTATATTTATTATCACGTAAAAATAAAGAAGAGAAATAAGCACAAAAGTGGTGAAGGCAATGAACTTGGAAAAGCACAATGATTTCAATGTAGAATCATTCCCTACGTTCTATGGATTAGTTTTTATGAACTAACTAATGTTGTAGAGATTCACAAGAACCTTATTTTTTAAGGTGAGGATTGATATATGGACTTCTTTAACAAGTTCGGATACTAGTTCAATTGAACATGGGGAACAGATAGAGAAGGGTCATAAAGAATATTGAATTCTAAAGAAATGCAACAATTGGTTAAAAATGATTCATACAAAATTAATGTATACAGTAAGGATAAAAAAAAGATAAATTAAACTAGCATAAATCGGTGCTTTAGTTAAATAACATGGGTTGCCTACGGCAGCCTTTTTCTTATGGAACTAAAGGGGCAGTTTAGTTCATTAAGAATTCACACCTATTTTGGAAATAATTGTTATAATAATACAGTTGTATTAAATAAAGGGGTGTTGAATTGATTGGTTGGTTAATTATTTTCTGTGAGATTGGATTTTGGGTGTTTGTTTTAGCAGGATTATTAGCTAGATATATTTTAAAGAAAAAGAAGCTTGGTACATTGTTGCTTATTTGTACGCCAATCGTCGATATCATTTTACTCATTGCTACTGTTTTAGATTTAAAAAATGGGGCTATGGCAACAACCGTACATGGACTTTCTGCCATTTATATAGGGGTAAGTGTAGCGTTTGGGCATCAAATAATCAAATGGGCGGATGCGCATTTCGCTTATAAATATGGAAATGGTGAAAAACCTATAAAAAAGAAAAAATTCGGAAGGGAGCATGCTAGACAGGAGCGTATAGGTTGGTTCCGGCATGTTGTTTCTTGGTTAATAGGAGGAGCTCTTTTAGCAGTGATGATTTTTTCGATTAATAATCCTTCTCAGACTCAAGCATTGCTTAATACTTTAAAATTATGGACATTGATCTTGGTTATTGATTTTATCATAAGTTTTAGTTATACCTTGTATCCAAAAAAAGAAAGTTAGAGTTTTCTATCAATTGGGGAGTCATTTTAACAAATTCTTTAATCAACTAACGGGTGCGTTAGCTGAAGATCGGAGCTGTTTTAAAGGCAGCTCTTTCTTTATTGAGGGAGGTTTGTTGAAGAAGGATATTTTCTGTTTTAAGCGAATTAGAATTTCAAACAAACTTTACACGAATACCGGTATTGAAAATAACAGGAATATAGGAGGTATGAGATATGAAGATCAATAGAATAGATCATGTGAGTATAAACGTAAATGATCTTTCAGAGGCTAAAGCGTTTTTTCTTGATTTAGGACTTGAAGTACAAGCGGAATGGGAATTGGATGGAGAACAGTTGGACAGAATAGTTGGGCTTAATGATGTTAAAACGGCATGTGTAGGATTGGGGATGCCAGATGGTCAGGCATGGATAGAGCTAGTCAAATTTTATACGCCGTCAGATGAAAAAGATATTCAGCAACCTTTGGCAAATACGCTGGGTATCCGACATATTTGCTTTGCTGTTGAAGATATTGAAGCTATTGTTGCAAAATTGAAAAAGAAAGGCACGGAAATCTTTAGTGAGATACAGCAATATGAAGAAAGTTATAAGTTATGCTACGTTCGTGGTCCAGAGGGAATTATTTTAGAGTTGGCGGAGAAAATCAGATAAATATTGAATGGGACTTTAAATGATTTAGACCTCCAACTTTAAAGATTTCTTCTTAAACTATCGGGTGCTTTACTTGAAGAAGTCAAATAAAAAAGTCGGTTCCTTAACGTACAGGGAATTCGACTTTTTTATGTTTGAATTTGCTTAGCGTACAAAATTTCCGAAATGTTGGCGATACCCCTTTATACAACTGATATGAATGAAACAGTCAACCCACCACACCCAAATGGTTTTAAATGGTGCAGCTTTATCAAAACTCAAAAGGAAAGAAACAATTTACTTAGAGACATTTCATTAAAGTTAGATAAGTATAAAATAAAGGAAGAGTGATATAATACTCTTTCTTTTTCATTTTTATTTCACCCTTTCTCCATCACCTTTACTTCACAGTTTGTGTCAACTCTACAAAAAGGCAGGTTGCTGAGACTGCCTTTTTCTTATGGCACTATTGGGGCAGGTTAGTGCAATAAGACGGGGTGAAAATCCAGCTCTCTTTTAAGTCGCTCTTAAGATATATTATTCAGCTAAGAAAAGTAAAAAAAAATCCATCCCTGAAAAGCTTCAAGGAATGGATTCAGACAAACACCAAGATCCTTAGTGTGTCTCCTTGATAATTCTTTTTATGGCTTATAGATAGGTAAGTTATCCAGGTTATTACGTAAAACGAACATAATATATAGAAAAAGAGAATGTGCTTAAACGGGAACAAAAGTCGAAGATCCAGCTGCCATAATTGGTGGTTTTTTTATTGACTAAAGTGCAGATTTGGTCTTTATATAGAGGGGGGAATTGAGGATTTAATATTTTTGCCCCCTTAATACTAAGGTTCCTTTCGAATTAATATAAATGGACTGTGTAATGGGCTGAAAAAAATGAAATTTTCTATACACGCTTTGATATCTATCTTTTTAGGCTGTATCTATGGTATTTATGAAATATTTATAGATGGTACACAAAGGCATTTTCAAAAATAGTGGGAATGCTATCCATCATTTTATCAACATGGGTATTTGCTTCATATATAACTTCTTTGAAAGACAAAGCTGGTCGATAATTGCATTCTTATTCAGTATATAAATTTTAAGACTATTCGCTTCAAATAAGTAGACGTGTTTCCCTACTTAAGACAATCAGAAGTTGTTGTTGAAAGGGGGATTTAATTTGAAGAAATTTATTGTTTGTTATACCTTGGATGATGATATTAAACGAGAAAAAATATTAAGAGGGCCAGATGTAAAGAAGGAAGACGTTCTACAAGATGCATTAGATAAGATAGTACGAAGTGATTACTTTATTGCGAAAACCGACCAAGGAGAGTATAGGATAAATTCTTCCTTAATTCGTTATATACAGGTTTTGCATGAAATGCATTGTTTTAAATACCATACTGATCATCAAGATTAGTGAGTAAATAAAAGGTTATTTCTTTGCATAGTTTTCTTGAATTTTGTTGAGTAACTTGAATATGGGAGAGAAGATGAATGTCAGAAACGTATCGTTCTCGTCAGGAACGAAAACAAGTAGAAAGAACTAAACAAGATCAAAAAAAGGGTGAAAACTCCCCTAAAAGAAGGTCTTTCTTGAAAAAAGTTTTACTTTGGTGCTTACTGTTAGTTGTGGTTTCAAGTGGAATAGGGGCAGTTACGGTTGCAGCAATGATTAAGGATGCACCTAAAATAGATGCTTCAAAACTAGTCGATCCGCTTTCTACCAAATTATACGATAAAAACGGGAATTTCATTTACGAATATGGTAAAGAAAAGCGGACAAAAATTGAGTATTCTCAAGTTCCAAAAATGTTGGAACATGCTTTCATTGCCACGGAGGATGCACATTTTTATGAACACAATGGCATTGATATAAAAGGAACTGCGAGAGCAATCTTCAAGAACCTAAAAGGGGATTTCGGATCTCAAGGCGGAAGTACGATTACACAGCAGGTCATTAAAAACTCCTTTTTGTCACCTCAGAAAACAATAAAGCGAAAGGTACAGGAATGGACCTTGGCCTATCAGCTTGAGCAAAAGTATTCCAAACATCAAATCTTAATGATGTATTTAAATAAGATCTACCTTGGAGACGGGGCATATGGTGTAGCAGCTGCCGCCAAAAATTACTACGGAATCGATGCTGATCATCTAAATAAATTAACGCTTCCGGAGGCCGCAATGCTGGCGGGACTCCCACAGAGTCCAAGTTATTACGATCCCACTGAACCCGAACATGTGAAAGCTGCAACAAATCGTCGTAATATTGTTTTAGAAGCTATGTATAAACAAGGGTATATTACGAAACAGCAATTGGAGGATGCAAAGAAGGTTCCAGTTACAGCAGGACTTGTTCCAAAAACGAAACAGAAAGGAATGCCGTACGAGGCGTTTTTGGACGCTGTTGTAAAAGAAGTTGAAAGAAAGCTGAAAAATGTAGATATCAGTTCGGATGGATTATCTATTTATACGACGCTAGATCCAAAAGCTCAGACCTTTGCGGACAAAATAATGAACACCGATACGATTATTTCTTATCCAAATGACAATTTTCAAGGAGCCTTCGTATTTTCAGATACAAAAACAGGAGAAGTTCGAGCTATTGGAAGCGGTCGAAACCAATATAAAGCTTCCTTTCGAGGCAACAACTTTGCGGTTGATATTAAACGTCAACCAGGATCTACTTTCAAGCCAGTCTTTGATTATGGTCCGGCTATTGAAAATTCAAAATGGTCTACAGCACACCAAATTAATGATCATGAGATAACCTACTCAAATGGTCAATCTATTTCTAACTGGGATCATCAATACCACGGAATGTTGTCGATTAGAACAGCACTTCAATGGTCATACAATATTCCAGCACTCCTTACCCTTCAAGAAGTAGGGATGGATAGAGCACAAAACTTTGCAGAAAATCTTGGTATTACTTTTAATAATAATAAGGTGTACGAATCATATGCGATTGGAAGTAATACGGTTAATCCATTAGAGTTGGCAGGGGCATATAGTGCTTTTGGAAATAACGGTGAATACAATACACCACATTTTGTTCGTAAAGTTGTCTATCCTGATGGCAGAGTTGTTAATTTAGCTCCAAAGCCAAAACGTGTTATGCATGATTACACAGCTTATTTGGTGACGGATATGTTACGGACAGTCGTAAAATCTGGTACAGGAAAAACAGCAAATGTCCTTGGACTAGATGTGGCTGGAAAAACTGGCACAACCAATTTTGACAGTAAAACCAGAGCACAATATGGATATCCAGCCGGTTCGGTAAATGATAGTTGGTTCGCTGGTTATACACCGCAATACACTATGGCGGTTTGGACTGGATATACTAAAAATGGTCCAGGTAATTATATGGATGGAAATACAACTAAAATCTCGCACCAAATGTTTAAGGTCATGCTGGAAGCGTTTGGAACAGACCAAAGTAGCTTCAAGCAGCCTAGTGATGTATACCGGGTGAATAATGAACTGTTCATTAAAGGTGCAAATCCTGAAGAAGCTCCACCAGTTACAAAAAATAATAAAGTAAAACCATTGGATATTGGTGAAAAAAAAGAGGATGAAAAACATAAACAAGAGAAAGAGAAGCCTAAACAACGAGAGGAAAAGCAACACAAACAAGGGGAAGAGAAGCATAAACAACAAGAGGAAAAGAAACATAAACAAGAGGAAGAGAAGCATAAACAGCAAGAGGAAAAGCAACACAAACAATAAAGATTTTTAGGATGGGATCGCATTGGTTCCATCCTTTTTTATGATACACATAAGAGAATGAGAGGGTTTCTACTTAAACTATAGGGTGCGTTAGCTGAAAATCAGAGTTGTCTTTAAGGCAGCTCTTTCTTATGGAACTAAAGGGACAGGTTGGCTCAAGAAGGATATTAGTAGAGATAAATAGAATGCTTTATACAAACTTAAGAAAAACTCTTCTATACAAAATTTCATGCAAAATAAACGGAGGGAGTAGCTAATGAATATTCGTATTTTAAAAGAGGCCGATGCCCATTTATACCAGGAAGTGCGATTGAATGCATTGAAAATTAACCCAGAAGCATTTGGTTCAACATATGAGAGAGAGGTGGGATTTTCATTAGAAACGGTAAAGGAGCGAATAAAACCAATAAGGGACAAGTACATTGTAGGTGCTTTTGATAATAGAAAATCTTTAGTTGGAATTGTTACTTTTATACGTGAAAATAACCTCAAAACCAGACATAAAGGGAATGTTTTTGGAATGTACATAGCTCCAGGCAATCGAGGTCAGGGTTTAGGAAAAGCATTAATGAATGAACTTATAAGTAGGGCGAAGAATTCTGAGGGATTGGAACAAATAAATTTAACTGTTGTATCTGATAATGACTCCGCAAAGAAACTATATAAGTCTTTGGGATTTGAGGTCTATGGTACAGAACGAAATGCCTTAAAGTATAATGGGCACTATTTTGATGAGGATTTGATGGTTCTAACGTTAGCTGTAGACCAGAGCCGTCTTTAAGATAGCTTTTTCTTTATGGAACTAAAGGGGCAGGGTAGTTGAAGATTGCTTTGACCTTTGTTCAACAATTGGGCCATTTAGTTGAAGATCTCATCAGATAAGTAATAATATTTAAAGGAATAATTCATTCTCATATAGAATATTAAAAAACGTGATGATAAGGAGGCGATTGTATAGCAAACCATGTAGAAAATCTATATAACTATCATGTATGGGCAAATCAACGGATTATTGATCATCTTAAGACACTTTCTCCTGAGAAATATCAAAAGGAAATGAAAAGTGTCTTTTCTTCTGTTTCAAAGGTTTTATCTCATCTCTATTTGGTGGAATATGGATGGCTTAATACCCTCGAGGGTCAGAGTATGAATGAAGCAATGCAATCTTCATTTCAAATTCAAGAAAAGATTGAGAAACTGCCCATTGAAGACTTAGAAACGGAATTTCACACTTTAACATCACGGTTTAAAACCTTTTTGAACAGACAGGAAGATATGGAAAAGAGAATAATGTTGGATAATCCATGGGCAGGATTAAGAGAAACAAGTATATCTGAAATGGTCTTACACGTTGTGAATCATGGAACCTATCATAGAGGGAATATTTCAGCTATGTTACATCAGTTGGGTGATTCTTCAGTTATGACTGATTATGCTTTTTATTGGTATTCTTGAAATATTATTCATTATAAATAGGCAAGAGAAGAGTAATCCATTTTTTCTTCAAAAAGGTGACGTTAGTTGAGGATCGAGAGATGTTTACACAGATCTTTCTTTGAGCTAACGAATAACTTTAATCAAACAATTGTTGATCCAAAGTATTCTCACTCTTCTACGATATTTAACATTACCAGCAAGAATAAGTTAATTGCCTCCACAATACCGGCTAATATGAGCTTCTTGTTTAATCAAGAATCGCTTTTCTTAATGAACTACCATGAAAATAAGTTTCTTTAAAAATGAAAAATGACAATACTTAAGAAGACCCTGCTCAATCGTATAAAAAAAGAGGAGAGCGTTAATAAATTAGCTTATAGATTAGGGGTGACTGGATTAAGGTCAGTATCAGTATTGATACTTCCTAACCATTTTCATTCTTTGTGGTGAATCGCCGATTTTTGCGATTCATGGATGGCTAACGGGTGCGTTAGTTGATTAAGGATCACTAAAAATAATCAATTTTATAATAACTGTATACTAAATCACTAGAAAAGAATCCATTTTGAACATCTTTTTTCAAAATAGATTCTTTTTATTTACGCTAATATGGGGGTTCAGGAGGACCTTTTGAACAATCCCTAGAGTTAATCTTTCTTATACGCTTAAACGTTGGATTCGAGCATATCGATGATTTAATTGAGGAGCAGGAGCAAGCAATCGCAAAGGGTACGGAGTAAAGCATTTAATGCAATCATCCATCAATTCAAATTAATTAAACAATTTTTTATTGACACTACCATTTGGTCATGATAAGATCACTCCCATACCATATTCACCTGAATTTAAAAATCTTACTTTTAATTGAATATAATGTTTGACTCTTATCAAGAGAGGTGGAGGGACTGTGCCCTGTGAAGCCCGGCAACCGTCAGTTAATTAACTGAAATGGTGCCAATTCCTGCAAAGCAATGTGCTTTGGAAGATGAGAGAAAGGATTGTTTAGCCAACCTTTCTACTCATGTGTAGAAAGGTTTTTTTGAGAAAAAAAAACTTTCCTTTACCCGGTATAATAACTTCGGACAAACTAACATAATAAGTGCTCTGCTGCCACCATTAATTTCAGGTCTTACAGTTACAACAATTGCTCTAGTTGGTTATACAGCTATTGCTTGGGAAATTGGTGCAGATGGTTAGGTAATTTGTTATATCTTGAAAGTTTTTCAGCGCAATAATAATGATGTTACATTGGTAGCAACTGTATTAATTTTATTCATTGTTTTTATCATACAATTTATAGGTGATATATTTTTTACATCAAAAATAGATAGACAATAAGGGAGAAATGAATTATGAAAAAATGGATATCAACTTTAGCAGTTTCCTCAGCTTTATTATTAGGTCTAGCAGCTTGCGGTACATCTAATGGCGGATCAGATTCTTCAGACAAAGAAAAGAAAATCCTTGTGGGTGCATCAAACATTCCTCATGCTGAAATTTTAGAAGAGGCAAAGCCATTATTAAAGGAAAAGGGAATTGATTTAGAAATTAAAACATTCCAAGATTATATTATACCGAACACAGCGTTAGCTGATGAAGAGATTGATGCAAATTATTTCCAACACGTTCCATATCTTAAATCAGTGCTAAAAGAAAATCCAGACTATGACTTTGTAAATGCGGGTGCTATTCATATTGAGCCAATCGGTATTTACTCTAAAAAGTATGATAGCTTAAAAGATCTTCCAAAAAACGGTACAGTTATTATGCGTAATGCTGTAGCTGAACAAGGTCGTATTCTATCTATTTTTGAAAAAGAAGGCGTTATTAAGCTAAAAGAAGGCCTCAATAAAACAGAAGCTACTATTAATGATATTGTAGAAAATCCTAAAAACTTAACTTTTAATGCAGATATAGAAGGTGGCCTATTACCTCAAATTTATAATAACAACGAAGGTGATGCGGTTGTTATTAATGCTAACTATGCGTTAGATGCAGGGCTAGACCCGCTTAAAGACCCAATCGCTGTTGAATCGGGTGAAGATAATCCATATGGAAACATTATCACTGTACGTAAGGGTGATGAAAATAAAGAGACAGTAAAGGCGTTAGTTGAAGTACTTCACTCTAAAGAAATACAAGATTTCATTACTGAAAAATATAAAGGTGCAGTCATACCTGTATCTAAATAAAAAACCACCCTTTCATGAACTATACCCCAAATAATGGAGACTTCGAAAAAGGTCCCTTATTCGGGGTTTTTCTATGTCTATATACTAGAAACCCGTTTATAAGGTTCTGATGCAAAAATCCATTATAATTACAATTAATCTCTTAATCATGAACATACTGATACTATTACGATAAAAAGGTGCTGCATGGATGGCTAACAGGTGCGTTAGTTCATTAAAAAGAAGGAAAATAAGTCGATTCCTTAACGTAGAGGAGATAGACTAAATTGCTCTCTCTCGTTCGTTAACGTTTAAAAATACTTTACGAACGTTCTTTATTTCTTTTCTCTATTTTTATAATAAATCAATAAAGTGAAGTACGCGTTTTGAGTACTTTTCTCTTGTTTTTATTTTATTTTACTATTATACTTACACTCTTGTTTGCGTATTGCGACAACTTAATGAAATTCAACTAGGAGGCATACAGATATTATGGAGAACTTCACGTATCATAACCCCACAAAATTAATCTTCGGAAAAGATCAGCTTCAAGCGTTATCAGAAGAAATCCCTAAATACGGAAAGAATATTTTGCTCGTTTACGGTGGAGGAAGCATTAAACGAAACGGGTTATATAATCAAGTTCTTACGTTATTAAAAGATTTAAAAGTAAACGTGCAAGAGTTAGCTGGAGTAGAACCGAATCCTAGATTATCTACGGTAAGAAAAGGTATTGATATCTGTCGAAATGAAAAAATTGATTTCTTGTTAGCTGTTGGCGGAGGAAGTGTTATTGATTGTACAAAAGCTATTGCTGCTGGAGCTCAGTATGAGGGAGATGTTTGGGATATCATCAACAAAAAAGTAACAGCTACAAAAGCACTGCCGTTCGGAACAGTATTAACATTAGCAGCAACGGGTTCTGAAATGAATCCTGATTCTGTTATTACTAATTGGGAAACAAATGAAAAATATGTTTGGGGGAGCTCTGTAACACACCCTTCATTTTCTATTTTAGACCCTGTAAATACGATGTCTGTTCCTAGAGATCAAACAATTTACGGCATGGTAGACATGATGAGTCACGTATTTGAACAATACTTCCATAGCGTGAAAAACACACCTCTACAAGACCGTATGTGTTATTCAGTATTACAAACGGTGATTGAAACAGCGCCGAAATTACTAGAGGATTTGCAAAGTTACGAACATCGTGAAACCATCTTATATTCAGGAACAATCGCATTAAACGGAACACTTCAAATGGGTTACTTTGGCGATTGGGCTTCCCATACAATTGAACATGCTGTATCAGCAGTATATGATATTCCTCATGCGGGCGGCTTAGCAATTTTATTCCCAAATTGGATGAGACACGTTCTCGATCAGGACGTAATTCGTATGAAGCGTCTAATGCTGAGCATGTTTGATATTGAAACAGCAGGCAAAAGCGACAAAGAAATTGCTTTAGAAGGAATCGATAAGTTACGTACTTTCTGGTCAAGCCTAGGTGCACCGTCTCGCTTATCTGATTATGATATCGGAGAAGAGAGACTAGACGAAATTGCAGAAATAGCTGCTCGTGAAATGGAGCATGGAGGATTTGGCAACTTTAAAAAGTTAAATAAAGCAGATATCTTATCTATCTTAAAAGCTTCATTGTAAAATAAGAAACACAAAAAAAGTAGCAGATGTATATCTACTACTTTTTTTGTGTGGATTTCATAAAACGAATATCGATATGTTCTCAATTCCTTATATAAATTGGATTTGAAATTTCTTCTGGATTAGTATATGGTTCGTCAATTACTTTGTCTCGCTGTAATCGAACTTCTCCTTTTAACTTCACTACAATAGTTGTATAAGCGATTGCCATTATCCATATTAAAGGGAACCTGAATAATGAAATAATTTCTGCTATAAACAATCGAATGTCATTTTTAAAGATCACTTAGGGAGGATTATTGTTAAAATCACTGATTAAAAAATAATTTAATTTGATATGAATTGTTGCTGGTAGTAGCTTTTTCTTTATGCAACGAATCGGGGCAGGATAGTGGAATAAGGAATATGGTTAAATGATATTTACGGAGGAAGATATGACTTCAAATAAAAACGTTCCAAATTTCCCTATAAATGGTGATACACTATAAAAAAAGGAGGGTAATTCAGATTGGAATTCAAATTTGGGAACGGTGCTATTGTGCTACCCCCTTTACACATTACGATTATCGCAATAATTATTATTTTCTTTTTAGTAAGGTGGAGCAAGCAATTAGAAACACGACGATTTACGATTTTCTTTTACTTTCTGATAAGCACTTACATTGCTCCAATTTTTTCTCGCAGTACAAAAGAAGGTGTCTTTCAGCTATGGATTCCGTTGGGTTTTATATTAGTTTTCTCTTACTTGTTTCGCAGTAAAAGAAACCATCCATCTAAAATGAAAGCGTGTATTTTAGGACTTTGCATAGCATTATATCAGTTAATTCTTCAATATGTTAGGTAGTTTTTGGTATTCCACTAACGGGTGCGTTAGTTTAACAAAGGGTTGCTGCGGCAACCTTTTTGTAATGGAACTAAAGGGACAGTTTAGTTGAACAAGAAAATGAGAGTGAATCGAATCAATTATGAAATTGCAGTGATCCAATCGCTTCGTACTCGAAATCGTTGTAAAGAAATTTGGATTGTGGGCGCTGATCGATATCGAAACCCGGATGAAGATCTACCTCAATGCCTTTGGAAAAGAAAACTACTTTATTTATAAAGATAAACATATAAACTGATGCCATCTTTTTTAATTTTGTAGTTTTTAAAAGGTATTTCTTTTAAAAATGTCTCAAAATCTTCTTTTGTGTAAGCGCCTTTTTTCAAAAATGTTTTGAAAGCAAATTTTACAAAATACTTGTCAAACCCCTTCATTCCTAATTTTCTTACTTCATTGTCAATATCATCAGATGTTGCCTCGTAATTCATATCGATTATTAGAGATGTTCCGCCTTGTTTTAGCACTCTATACATTTCACATAGTGCCTTTACAGGATCTTTGAAATTCTTAAATGCAGCACTGCATACAATAAAATCGAAAAAGTTATCTTCACAAGGGAGGTTTGAAGCATTACCTTCTTTAAAATTAACAGAAACATTTGCTTCTTTTGCATTATTTTTTTCGATTTCAATAAAATCAGGGCTTATCTCCACTCCTGTTAAATTAAAACCTTTCTTAGCAAGTTCAATAGACAAATAACCCGGACCGGGTGCGACTTCCAATATATTTGCATTTTTGCTAACATGAGATGCAACTTCATGAGCATAACTTTGCATTTCAGCCATTCTGCTTTTGCGAGAATTTTTATCATACCACTTTGCTGTTAAGCCATATATACCAACATCTTTATTTTTTCTCATATTTTTCATCATAAATAAAAATTCTCCTATATATTGATTTTCTTAATATAATTACCTATAATTACAAATGCCTAACGATGTTAGCTATCTAACAACGTTAGTGTATAATCTAACAGTGTTAGTGTCAATGCTTTTTTTGAAATATTTTTTTGGAGTGATTTTATGGCTATAACAAAAGAAGCAATTATAAAAGCATCACTTGATATACTTAATCGTGATGGAATAAGCAATTTATCAATGCGTGCTTTAGCTAAGGAATTAAATATTAAGGCAGCATCCTTATATTGGCACATTAAAGATAAACAGGATTTATATGAAATGATAGCAGAACACATTAACCAAGAAATAGCATTACCTGAAACATTAGATGATGCAAAAGAAGCATTAACAACCTTTGCTTTGGAAATTCGTAGAGTTTTATTAAAAACCAGAGATGCGGTAGACATATTTGCATTATCTTTTCCGAGTACGCCAAGCAGAATAAAAGCTATAAAATTTATTTTATCTACATTAACCAAGTACGGAGTTTCTGATAAAAACTGCCTAAGTGCTGCAAATATTATAAATAATTATGTTTTATCATTTGTTGCCGATGAAATTCGCGCAAAACATATTTCTTCAGAAGAAGCTAAACAGTTTGGATTAATTTTTGGAGAACAATATGAAATGAGTCTGGATTTTGAGCAACAATTTTTATATGGTTTACGAGTTATATTGGCTGGGCTACTTGTTGAAAATGAAATAGCAAATCAAAAATTCCATGAATTTTGATTTGCCATTATAAAATATCCATCATATAAAATCAGTCTATTTCTTCTCTATTCTACCAACTTGTTCAACATGTGTTGTATGTAGAAACGTAATTTATTACATTTCTATTCTTTTTTAGGAGGTTGCTGCGGCAGCCTTTTTGTATGGAACTATCGGGGCAGTTTAGTGCAATAAGCATTATACTATGTATCAGGAGGACGATAATAATGCCTGTTCATGATTTTGGAATAATTGATAATATCGAAAATCTGAAAAGAAATATTGGTTATGAACCACAAAAATATAAATGTATTTCTGTTGATGATGAAATTATTAATCATATAAATGAGCATTTATCTATTATGAGAACCTACTTTCATTCGTTTGAACCAGAGTTTGGGTTAGCTTACTGGGGAATTACAATTATTCAACCTGATTCTTTATCAATGTTTTATGATGTGATTACATCTTCAACGATGTATAAAAAATCTGCTGAACTTAATGAGTTAGCTTCTAAAATATTTCAGGCTAAAGAGGAAAATAAAAACATGATACACTTTGGAATATAAGCCTTTTTGTTTTTCATCTTATCTAAATTAACGGGTCCTTATATTAAAGAAGGGATGGCTGCGGCTAAAGGGTACCCTTTTGGGGTGCAAACAATGCAAATCACATCACATTTTTTGTCACTAATATCAATGCAATTCTCTAATTAAATATCAATAATAAACGCAGAGAAGGGATAGCTTAATGGCTATCCCTTCATCTTAATTTCACCATCTAAACCCGTTGGTTGAAGAAAGTTGTTGTCTGTTTTTATTGAGTGTCTTCGTCGCCCTTGTACTCCAAAATATCACCTGGCTGACAATCCAAAGTCTTACAGATCGCTTCTAATGTTGAAAAACGAACCGCTTTTGCTTTTCCATTTTTCAGAATGGAAAGATTCGCCATAGTAATTCCAACCCTCTCCGAAAGTACTGTTACGCTCATTTTCCTTTTTGCCAACATCACATCAATATTGATGATAATCGCCATGATATTCACCTCAGATCGTTAAATCATTTTCTGATTTTATATTAATAGCTTCTTGTAAAAGTCTTTGGAGAACAGCAGCAAAAATGGCGATCACCATTGAGGCGAAAATAATGACCAATCCGATTGGAATGAAACTTGGAGGGTCAACTCTTTTCGCCATGAGATAGTAGAGTGGCATACCTAACAGGTACAAGGTACTGATCGTGATGGCACAATGTTTAATATTTTTTAAAGCCTTTACCGATAATTCCGAGAACGCTTGGTTCTTATCAATATAACTTAAAAGTTTAAAAGCTTGATAAAGAGCGAAATAAAAAGGAATCGCTGCCACGTACATATCGATTAAAACGAGAGATTTCATATAAGCAATATCTGGATACAATTCCCCAGCAAAATTCCCGATCTTAGGCACCAAAAATATGCACAATGCAAGAACTGCAATTCCAACCAGAAAAATAATTACCTTTAAGAAAGTGGTTGAACCTCGTTTAACATTCATTTAAAACACCTCACTTATTAAATGACAACATGATTTTATCATATGATTTATCGTTTTACAATAAATTCATATTGTTTTTTATTGTATTATTATTGTTACATGAAGTCTTTCGATATACTTGTTTCTTCGATCAAATTCATGAAGGGCATTCAAATATTCCGAGTAAGACTCCGTATCATTCTTTGTTGGTGGTTGAGGAGAGAAAGAGAAGCGAAGTCTTGCATTCTTTTGAGAGAAATCATCAAGATCTATATAAGCTGGAGCAAGAGAATAAACAGAATTTGTGGAAGAGTCATCTCTTGCTCTCATATAGACGAGCAGCATTCATGTAATAAATGAAGTGGTTATTGAGAAGGTTTGTGAAACATTGTACTTAAAGTAACGGGAGCGTTGGTTCATTAAGGATTACAAAAAAAATCAACGATTTTATAATAACTGTATACTGAATCACAAGAAAAGAATCCATCTCGATCAATCTTTTTTCAAAATGGATTCTTTTTATTTACGCTAATATGGGGGTTCAGGAGAAAATTTTGATCAATCTTGATTCCAAAAATACAAATAGATCTTAATTAGTTCTATATTTCTATATTTTGATAAATCGACTTACTGATCATTTAACAGTTCCTATATATTCAACTTTTAGGGGATTTTCCAACTGATAATTATCCTCATGATTTATTGCATCTTTCAAAGTTTCATGCCTTTACCCATTCCTAGTTTCTTCAGAAAAGAGAGTATGAGCTACAGTAACATACTCTCATATTTTCTTCATCAGTATAATATTTTTTTTGTGATACACACTTAAAACCAGGCCAAACAAGCAGGCGTTAATCATCGCTGATAAAGCACCATAACTCATAAATGGCAGGGATACGCTTATTATTGGTAATAAGCCGAGAGACATTCCGATGCTGACAGTTACCTGTGCAGTGAATATGGCAAAACTGCCGGAAACAAGCATTTTCCCAAATGGGTCTTTCACAGTTTGGAATATACGGGAAATTCGCCAGATCATCCATAAAAACAGCAGACCAATGAGCAAGGCCCCGGCCCAGCCAAGCGTATAGGTAATCGTTACAAAGATAAAATCCGTCATCATTTCATTTGAAAAATCAATCTTCCCGAGGGAACCAAAATGGCCAAACCATCCGGCATCCTCAATTAGCCTTTCCAGTTTCAAATACATATACCCCGATGTCTCACTGAATTCTTCAGGCGTAACGAACGCAAAAAGTCTTTCAAATTGATAGGCCCTTATATTTTTCAAGGATATAAGCAGAAGTGAAACACATGTAGTAAGCAGGACCGCTGCAATGATAAGGATTTTCCTTTTATTTAGGCTGCTCTTCCAGACCATTACAGCAACCATCAATGAGTAAAGCGCCACCGCCTGCAAGTTGGCTGTAACCATAAACAAAAAGGCAGAACAAATGTATAAAATGGCAGCCAAATAAACATTCATCTTTTTTGATTGCAGCATTCCGGCCCAGGCAAGCAGAAAAAGTGGCAGAACCACAATAGAATCGACCGACATTAAACCCATAATATTAATTCGAGGACTGCCGTTCACTAATACATTGGAAAATTGGAACTGAAAAAGAATCAGACATCCCATCGTAAAGAAAACCCAGCCCCATCTCTGAAATTTCCGATAATCGAAAAAAAGAATGACACAGGCCAAAATTACACTTCCTGTGACAGAATATACCTGCTTCATCACTGAAAATGAATTACCATCCTTAAATAAGAACCAAAACAAAAACAGGCCCGTAGCTGACATGAACAGAAACATGCTCATTAGCTTCCAATCAATCTTCGGCCTGTGCAGCTTGTCCATCTTCCGCCCAATGTCAGAGGGACTTCCCATATTCCGGACAGCCAGTTCCTCTGCTTCATCCTCTTTATATCCTTTTTTGACCAGTTCAGTTTTAGCTTGATGCAGATGGGCTTTTAATTCAGCTTCTATATATTTTTTTGCTTCTTTTGATCGGATATATGATGAAACCTCATCTAAAAAATGATTGCTTCTCAATCGGTTCTTCCTCCTTCAAACGCTGTCCGCCAACTAGCAGAGGCGGAACCACTTTTAGATTCCTTTTTCTTTAGCCACTTTTTCGCACGTTCATCCAAGGAATAGAGCTTCCTTTCTTCCGTTTCCCAAAAAGACTGGAGCCAGCCTTCCTTTTCAAGCTCATGCAAGGCAGCATACAAGGAGCCTTCGTTATTTTCAAATTTCCGGATGCCTCTCTGGTAAAGAGATTCATTAATTTGATAACCACTTTTCTCCTTATCCAATGATCTGAAAATACCAATCAAGATGTCTTCCCTACTTACATCCTGCTTTTCGATAGCAGTATGGATGGAGTTTCTATGGTTTTCCGTGAATTTCAAATCAAGAAATGTATGCTTTTTCATAGCCGATTTCAAGCGTGTTAATTTATCTTCCATCGGTGGATTCCTCCCAATAGGTTTTTAACCTTCTTTTCGCCTGGCGCATCCGGGTCTTCACCGTTCCAAGTTTGACCCCGGTAATTTCAGAAATCTCCTGGAGCTTCATTTCCTGAAAATAATGGAGATAAATGAGCTCTCGATACTGGATTGGCAGTTCCATGACTGCATCAGCAAGCTGCCTGTCTTCATCCTGCTGAATGATCTCTTCTTCCACATTATCGGTAGAAGTCCATTCCTGCTCCTCTTCCACAGTCGAAACCTTTCGGAAGTACCAGCTTTTTCTATAATCCTTACAATGGTTAATAGCAATTCTCCAAAGCCACGTCCTTATATTTGATTGTTGGTTATACGTGGGCAGCGCCTTATAGCATTTGATGAAAATCTCCTGTGTCAGGTCCTCTGCCACAACTGCATCTTTTACATAGGAATAGACCAATTGCAGAATATCCTGGCCATAAAGGGACATGATTTCATCCAGTAAGGATTCGTCATCTTTCAATTGAGACCATTTAAACACAAACTCCTCCAAAACAGTTCACACTTCCTTCCCTAGATATATAGACGATAGTACTTATAAGAAGGTTTTCTTTTTTAAAAAATTATCCCTTTGTTACTATGGAGTACAGCTATAAATATAGAAAACCTTTTAAAAATCAGTACAGCAATAGTAGAAAATCCTTGCCTGACAACATCCAATCAGAAAAGTTAAACCGTTTATAAACATGAAAAACCGAAATCATTACTGATTTTGGTTTTTTCTTATAGAACTACGGGACAGGATAGTTGAATAGAGGAAAAAGTTAAAATAAAATACGAAACTATATTATTATTTTAGAGTAAAGGAGGATAAGATGAATACGTATTGTAAGAGTGCATTGAATCAAATTAAAGTGGCTATAAAGACAATTGTTGAGATGATAGAAAAGTTAGAAGAAAATGACTTACAAAAAAGACCTACACCCAATAAGCATTCCATAGGAGAGCTATTAGAACACATTGCTATTATTTGTGAAGCTGATTCGCTTATATCGGACGGGGAATCCCAAGACAAGATGAATAAGTTTTATTCAAGTGTTTCATATAAAAGCCAATATGAGATGAAAGAAGCCTTGATAAAAAACCATCAATTTTTAGAAGATAAATTTATGAATTTTACAGAAGTCGAACTTCAAGAGGAAATTACTTCTTATTGGGGTGTTACATACTCACGTTATGAATGGTTGTTAGAGATTGTAGC
Source organism: Peribacillus sp. YIM B13472 (assembly GCF_042788005.1). NCBI lineage: Bacteria > Bacillati > Bacillota > Bacilli > Caryophanales > Bacillaceae > Peribacillus > Peribacillus sp. YIM B13472. The sequence goes on along the minus strand of NZ_JBHZPG010000039.1, from coordinate 3,244 downwards.
TCACGTTTATCATCACAGAGGGCAATTACACTCTATGCTTGTTCATTGTTATGGGATAGACCCAAAAGTTCCATTATTTGAATAGATTTTACTATTCAACAATCAGGTGCGTTAGCTTAAGATCGGACCTGTCTATAAGGAAGCCTTTTCTTTATGGAACTAATAGTAGGAGGAAGTGTAAAATATGATTGAATATAAAGGTGGTAAAGAATATTGGAACGGACGTAAGTGCGATAGTAATTTTGTATTTCGTACATTAGCAGATATGTTCCCTCAAGATTATGAGTTATATATAAAAGAATCAAAAGAGTACAAAAAAAAGCATATAGTTCTACACTGTCTTAATTGTAATTATGATTGGGTGAATTATGAGGTCGGAGCTGCCTTTAAGGCAGCAGTTTTTCCTTTATGGAACTAAATGGGCAGGATAGTTGAAGAAATAATATGGTTTTTTATGGTAAAATGGACTTAAATTATTTTCATTAAGGGGTCTACCTGCTATGAAATTAGATGATAAAAAGAAAAAGGTACAAATGAAATACAGAGAGGAAATAAGGGAAAAGAAAGAAGTTGGAAATCACAGTAAAAAAATGCTTATTATTGTTACTACAATTATTATCATTCTAGTGGCATACTGGGCAAACTCCATTCTTTTTAAAGCCTTTTAACTGTTTTTAGTTCTTTTAGAAGGCCGCCAAATGGTGGCCTTTTGATTGTAAAAAGACCCCTTAATTAACTATCGGGGCAGGTTAGTTCTATAAGAAAATGTTAAATTAGAGAGTAGAAGGTGATGAGGATAGTAAGTAATTACAGTTGATAATAGGGGATGTTTATATGAATTGGAACTGGAATGAAACCACTATAAATTTTTCATTCTCGTCCGAAAACTTAAAGAACTTGTTAAATACCGTCTGTAGAAAAGAAAACAGATTTTCACAATTTGAGTTTATTAAGTGGTGTGATAACCTCACAATGGCTTTTGAGGAAGAGGAAGCTGAAGCTGAAGTATCTAATGAATTTTATGAAAAAGCTTTTGGGATTGCACGAGATATTGAATGTCAATGGGAATTATTTTTGGTAAATACTTACTCTTTAAAAGAATTGCAGAATTTAGACCTCTCAAAAGTAAAGTTACCTCAAGATTGGTTTATAGAGTGGTTAAAGCAATTAAACGAGGAATAAAAGGTAACTCCTTATTCTACTAACGGATGCGTTAGCTGAAGATCAGAGCTGTCATTAAGGCAGCTTTTTCTTATGGAACTAAAGGGGCAGGTTAGTTGAAGAAGGATTTTCATTTTCCTTTGCAGAAGGTAAGTAATGTATGTGCATTTCCTTATGAAAGAAGGTTGTATTATGAAGTTTTATCCTTCTGAAATTGATTTCATTTCTCTATTTGAATGTCTTCCAGTAAAGAAAGATGATGATGAACTGTTCGAATATAATGAATCAACCTTTAGGTTCAAGGTTAAAAAGTATAAATATGAGGTTATCGTTTGCCCGTTTTATAATCAATTTGAGTTATTAGTACAAGAGGGAAGTATGGTTATTGGAAGATATAACTTTCAAACGGTAAGTAAAATCGAAATACTTACTGATAAAGAGGATGAATCTTCTATACGGTTATTTTTAGATGATGATAGAGAAAGGTTTTTAATGATTGTAGAAATTACCTTCAAACCGAACTTTTAGATTGGAATAAAAGAAACGTTTGCTTGATTACACTTAAGAACTGGCTGCCCAAACCGGTAGCCTTTTTATTGAACTAGGACCAGTATTCCTGTAATGAACGTTTTTAATGAACAAACGGGGCAGGTTAGTTGAATAAGAAAAAGGAATAATGAAAATAAAATAAGAAGTTGAGTAACATCACTAGAGGGGAGAAAGTAATATGGTTGATATAGATGACCGAACGGTGTTTGAAAATAACCGCATAGATTTTTGGGTTTGTGATTGTATAACAGAACCGGAGTATATGTATAGTGTTGACGGTGAATATGAAACAACTTTAATTGAATTCTGGAAAAACTACAATCGTTTTCCACTTAAGGTTATCCATAACTTTGTAAGGGAAATGGATGATTTAGATAACGATGATAAAGTGTATAGATACCAAATTGAAGAGGTTCATTCGATAGATGAACTAAAACATATACTAGACGATGTTGGGTGGAAATTAACCTTGGAAGACTTTTTTATTACTAATTCGTCAAAGGAAATAAGATTTAAAAATATTGATAGAGAAACATTAAAGGGTAAAATTCCGGCACAGTGCCCTCTATTCGAATTAGGTCCAGGCGATACTCTAACAGAAGTGATTATACACGGACATTCTTTTTTAGTTGGTACAAATGACTCTAATTTATCCACGAAAGAACAAGTCAAAAAAATTGTACTATCCTGAAAGCTATTTATAACTTTCGTTGTTGAACTAACGGGTGCTTTACTTCAATAAGGCAGGTTGCTGAGGCAGCCTTTTTCTTATGGCACTAACGGGGCAGGTTAGTGGAATAAAAGATTTTCAATCGAAACTCAATCAAAAACCTTTAAATGGTAAAATTGAAAAGAAATGCAATTTTATCATTGAGGAGGAGTTAAGTTGAAGGAAATTTTTACTGTATTATTTTTAATGATGGTTTTAACAGCTTGTGGTTCCAACAGCACTAACAAAGATTTTAATTCGGATAATACTAACTTGGAAACCACTAAAAAAGATACTAATTCGGAGGAAAAGACTGAACATAATTATCAATTTACAGGAGAAAGCGAACATTGGGAGGCTGTATATTCTTATAAAGCAACCGAAATATGGGGGAGAATTGGCAAACAAACAACTCATTCTAGCAAAGATAACTATGTACTTACATTAAAATACAAAGGATCTTTGGAAGAGTTATCTTCGATGAAAAACCTAGAATATTCTTATGAAACAACCATTAGTAGCGGAAATAAAAGAGAGGCCTACCCTGATCCACCTAGTGAAAAAGTATTTAAAACTAGTGGAAGTTCAGTAAATGGAGCAATGGTAGGTAAAGATGAAGTTATAAAGGTAAATGTAAAATGGGATGGCTTTGAAGAGTCATTTGAACTGCATAATAAGGATAAGTAAATTAGTTGAACTAACGGGTGCGTTAGCTGAAGATCGGAGCTGTCTTTATGGCAGCTTTTTATTATGGAACTAAACCAGCTAATAGTTAGTCAACATTTTTCAATGAAAACTTAAAATATTTCATGCTATACTAAATTT
>NZ_JBHZPG010000038.1:0-53512 GCF_042788005.1 Peribacillus sp. YIM B13472 | reverse complement strand
TCCAATCAACGTCCAAATTGTACAAGCCATAAAAATAGACAAACTCGATTTTCATCGAGTTTGTCTACAGTCTGAAACGAGCCTCTTGGAGGCTCGTTTCACTGATTAATAGTTTCTCTTTGTGCAAGTTTCTCTATTTCATCTGAATTATAAAAATGATATCCTTTTGCCGTCGTTTGGGCCGCAGCGTACATTGCAGCAGCCACTTTGTTTGCTTCTATTGCACGATATGGGCGTATAGGGCCCACAAAGACATATTTAGCAAAAGTACTTATCAGCCCAGAAATCTTTTCACCCTTCCTTACTTCCTGGCGTTCTCCAAGAAGTAAGGAAGGGCGGAATATATGTACAGTATTCAATTCCAGCTGTTGTAGTGTTCCTTCTACATCGCCCTTAACACGACTGTAGAAAAAGCTTGATTTGGAATTGGCTCCCATTGCCGTTATAACGAGTAATTTTTCAACATTGGCTGTCTTTGCCATTATAGCTGCTTCGATAACATAGTCATAATCAACTTTGCGAAATGCTTCCTTCGATTTAGCCTTTTTGATTGTAGTACCCAAACAAATGAAAACATCGCTGACTTTGAACAAATCGGCATACTTGGATAAATTATCGAAATCCACCACATGCCCTTTGCACTTGGTATCAGTGATTTTCATTTCGTTTCTTGTCAGTAAATGGATTTCACTATATATTTTGCTGTTGCTTAGCTCTTTAACCAACTGGGTGCCGACCAAACCTGTAGCCCCTAAAATCAATGCCGTCTTATTATTCATGATTCCCTTCTTTCTATGATTAGCACCTTACTATCAACCATATCCTTTTTAACTATAACCAAGCTTAATAGGACTAAGATAAATGATTTACTTGATTGAAATCATCAATTATCCAAGAGTCGACTTCAAATCTAATCGTACTCAAACATGCATTGAACAATCGCATTTCGTTGGATACGATTGACTCGTTTGACATCAAGCGTAAAATAAAATGAATGACGGCTCCATGTGCAACAAGTATGACTTTCTTCTTAGGATACTCCTTCTGAATTTCCTGTAGTCCATTCATCAGCCTGTTTCGTAAAGATTCCTGATTTTCTTGACCAGGATATTCTTTATTCACGAATGCTGACTCCCTTTCAGCTGCTGTCATTCCTTCAGCGACGCCAAAATTCTTTTCAATGAATTCCATTTTTTCAATAACCGGGACTTCAATATAATGCGAAATGATATCTGCCGTTTCCCTTGCCCTTTTTAGAGGGCTTGAAATAATTACATCCCAATCATCTTTTGACAAAAATTCACCACATTGCTGTGCCTGTATCTTTCCGAGTTCATTTAAAGGAATATCAGTCTGCCCTTGCAGTTTCCCTAGTGCATTCCAATCTGTTTGACCATGCCGCACTAAACAAATAGTAGTAATTGTCCTCAAACCCCTCTAAGTAAATTGTTATTTTTTCACTTCTTCAATGATGGAATGTCCTTCAGTCTGTTCGAGATCTGACCATTTCCATTTTTCATGCAAGCGTATCCTTCCATCAGGCAACATTTCAGGGGTGGAAAGACAGCTGCCTCCTCTAATTTCCCCTTTTTCATTGATATGATTATACCTGAATTCCAGAGTTCCATCCAGATTGACAAGCCCTATTAAAGTCCCTTTAACAATCTCTCCGCCCTGATAACTTGCTGAAAGAATTGAGCCTTCTTGTGAATAGTGGAAGGAAGTATTTCCTGACACTTCTCCATTTTCAGAATTGACTTTAGCTTTGAATATCCGACCATCATAATTAAACATCATCATTCCCCCATATGAATTAATAAGGATAATGATACCAAATTAATTAAAAAAAGAATATTGAAAAATCTTATGGAATTTTAATTCTGTGTCGATGGAAATGACATGAAAAATACATAATATTCCCCATTGAATTCCACTATTATATTGTGGTTAGATTATGAAAGATGTTACTTATGGAATGAACAATCCACAAGTTGAAACATCTAATTAAACTGGAAGATTTTGGTGAGGTGCTCAAGTGAAAGAAATACTTCTGATTCTACTATTACAACTTATTTATGTTCCGATTTACACGTTGCGAACCATTTTCTTAGTAAAAAATATTACCATACTTGCCTCGATACTTGGTATAGCAGAAATGTTAATATACGTTTTTGGTTTATCCCTAGTATTTGGCGGTGACCAAAGCATACTCGCCATGGTTGTATATGCAGTCGGTTTTGGAATCGGAATAATTTTTGGTACGAAAATTGAGCAAAAACTTGCCATCGGTTTTATTAATGTAACCGTTAATACTCAAACCAAAAATGAACATTTGGTAGATACACTGAGGAACAACGGATTTGGTGTAACTCTTTATACGGGCGAGGGCAGGGATAGCAACCGTTATCGTATGGAAATTTTGACAAAACGCAATCGGGAACAAGAATTGATAGCAACCGTTGAAAAGTTTGAACCTAAAGCTTTCATCATTTCATATGAACCACGTTATTTTAAAGGTGGGTTTTTATTGGACCGGTTGAAAAATAAAGCAAGCTGAATGAAATGCAAAAGCCCATCTTTTCAAGATGGGCTTTTGCATTATTTCGTTTTTGATTTTCTGATCTTCACTACCCTCGTTACCGGTTGTTTTTTAATCCACTTTAAGTATTTTTTTAATGCTTCATCATCTTTCATCAATAGCACAGTATACAGCCGGATGGCCAGCTCTCGGTTTGAATACAGGGCGTGAACCTGTTTATGACATGATTTACAGAGATAGGCAATCGGTAAAAGGCTGCCGCCTAATTCTCTAGGTGTTAAATGATGGATTGTCAGTTCTATCCCGTTCCTGTCACAAAGCTCACAAGTACCTTCCATTTCATTACTCGTCCATTATGGCTTTACGGATTTTCCTTCTTCAACAATATGAAACATCAAATGGGCTAGATGGTGGATAGGTCCATACTCTTCATTGTCATCATCTTCTTCATCTTCCACTTCCACTTCATCCATCCCTTGTAAATAAAGTGCCATGAACTCATAAAAATCATTTTTAGTAAAGGAGTAACAATCACTTGGATCCTGATTATCTTCTTCATACTGTAAAACTAGATGAGATAAATCACCCTCATCATCTTCAGCATCAAAAAAAACGAAATACCCGATATTTGTATCCAGTTCAAATAATCTGCGAAAGCCGCGTGATGTTGATTTTTCAAACTCAGCCGACGTCAATTTTTGCACTTGCATGCTGTCTACATTATCTTCCTGATGAAAGCCCACGATAAATGTGTTCATAATTTAACCTCCTGTTGAATATGGATAACCATTAGTATCCCCATTTAACCGGATTTATTCGATTTAGAGGTTTGTTTCCAAGACTACAGGGCAATGATCACTGCCCATGACGTCGCAGTGAATGTTAGCCTCTATTAAAGAATCCGCCATACGTTTTGAAACAATGAAATAATCGATTCTCCACCCGATATTCCGCTCTCTCACTTTAGCCATATATGACCACCAACTATAGGCACCTTCCCGGTCCGGATAAAAATGGCGAAAAGTATCGATAAACCCTGCATCAAGTAATTCAGTCATCTTTCCACGCTCTTCATAAGTAAAACCGGAATTCCCAATATTGGTTTTTGGGTTTTTTAAATCGAGTTCAGAATGCGCGACATTAAGGTCCCCACAAAAGATAACCGGCTTCAGCAAGTCCAGTTCCTTAAGATAATTTATCATCTCATCTTCCCATTCGAGACGGTAATTCAGCCTGGATAAATCCCTTTTTGCATTGGGTGTATAAACATTCACCATATAAAATTTCTCGAATTCCAGTGTTATGATCCTGCCTTCTGGCTCCTCGTCCAGCTCCCCTACACCATATTTCACGGAAAGTGGTTTTTCCTTCGTGAAAATGGCTGTACCGGAATATCCTTTTTTCAAAGCATAATTCCAATATTGATGGTACCCTTCCAACTCAAGTGAAATCTGCCCTTCTTGTAGCTTAGTTTCTTGAAGGCAAAAAATATCTGCATCCACATCTTTAAAGTAATCTAAAAATCCTTTTTTTACACAAGCCCTTATTCCATTCACATTCCAGGAAACCAATTTCATATTTTCTTTAATTCTCCTTATGGCCAATTAATTTCTTTACATTTCAACTATACTATTTATCTGCTTTTTTTCCCATTAGAGTACATTCGAAAACAATCTGGCAAATGATTCTTTTGAACGTTCCAGTAAACCACGCTTGTTATACCCGATAGGATCTAGTTTGTCACTATCCATCATATCCTCTTTGTAATGAATGATGAGATCTTCAATGGAACGGCTGCCCATAAGAAAGACATTGACTTCAAAATTCAGATGAAAACTTCTCATATCCATATTTGCCGTTCCTATGGAAGCCATATCACCATCAACGATAATAATTTTCTGATGTAGAAAACCCTTTTTATACAAGTATACCTCTACACCGAATTGTAGCAGCTCCCCGAAATAGGAGCGACTCCCATATTGGGTTAAAAACCCATCATTTACTGCCGGAACCATAAGCCTAACTTGTATCCCCTTAATTGCGGCATGTTTAATGGCTGCCTTAATCGCTTGATTGGGTACGAAGTATGGACTTGCAATCCAGATTGATTCAGTCGCGTTTGTGATAAGTGAATAGTAAAAATCACTCATGATTCCCTGTTGTGTATCAGGTCCGCTTGCTACCACCTGAACAGCTCCATCTCCTTGTTCCACTTTATTCTTGAATTCTGGACGTTCTTGCAGTACATCTTCCCCGCTGACATATTCCCAATCCAAAAGGAAAACAGTATGAAGCATAAATACCGCTTCACCTTTGAGTACCATATGTGTATCTCTCCAAAAACCAATGTTTTTATTTCGGCCTAAATATTCCTCTCCTACGTTTAAACCTCCAACAAAGCCAACTTCCCCATCTATGATGATGATTTTTCGGTGATTCCTAAAATTAAACTTTTGATTGAAAAATCCGTGTTTCAATGGCGAAAATGGATATGCTTTTATCCCCGCATTTTTCATCCGTTTAACTTCATTATTTGAAAGGCTTAAACTTCCGGCCGCATCAAAAATGAATAAAACTTCCACACCATTTTTTGCTTTTTCAATAAGGATATCTATAATTTCCGTACCAAGCCTGTCGGAACGAAAAATATAATATTCAATATGGATGAATTTCTCAGCTTTTTTTAACTGTTTTATGATTTCTGTAAACGTTTCGTTACCATTTTTCAATACTTCCGTTTGCGATGATGTACTAATGATGGTCTCAGAAGCATTTTTGGCAAAAGCTGCGAATGATTGCTGATGATTATTCAAGAACGTTAAATCTGGAGATGATACCTGTGTGACAAGACTCTTCCATTCTTCACGATCTTTTTTCCTTTTACTTCGAAATAAATACCCCTTTAAATAGAGTTGACCTGAGAATAGATAAAATACATATCCAAATACCGGGAAAAACAAAAGCACATACATCCACAAAAGAGTCTCGTGGGCAAATCTATTTTCAAGCATGAGTGAAAATATGGTAATAAACATGACCAAAATATATAATCCAATAAAAAATAGCTTCACGTCGAAGCTAACTTGAGTGAACAGGATCATATAGACTGAAGCAATTAAAATAAATAAAAATACAAATTCCATTCTTCTTCTTTTCATCTTTTCATTCTCCTACACAGCAATATTATATATATATCTAAACATATACCCATATTTGATGGTAAAAGAAACAAAACACTTACGAAAACAATATTCGCAAGTGCTTTGTGTATTACCTATCCAATTATCACTTCATGACAGGAATCAAACTTTCATACAGCTTAATATACTTTAAGGAAGATGATGTCCAACTGAAGTCTAACTTCATTGCACTTTCGGCCATTTTCCTCCATCTTTTCGGCTGGAATTTGTACAGACCAACAGATTGCTCAATTGTATGAAGCATATCGTGTGCATTATAATTCGTAAAACTGAAGCCATTACCTTCACCAGTAAATTGATTATACGGTATGACTGTATCCCGAAGTCCTCCAGTTTCCCTCACTAAAGGCAGAGTACCATAACGCAACGCCAAAAGCTGGCCGATACCACATGGTTCGAATTGTGACGGCATCAGGAATAAATCAGAACCTGCATATATCCGTCTTGCTAAACCCTCATCAAAATATGTATTGACTGAAACCTGATTTGGATATTGGTCAGCTAAATGGCTAAATGCCAATTCATATTGCTCATCACCCGTACCTAAAAGAATGAATTGAACTCCTTGGTTCATCATTTCATGAAAAACATGGAGAATAAGATCAATTCCTTTTTGATCAACAAGCCTGGTTACCATGGATATAACCGGAACCCGATCATTTACAGGAAGATCCAGCGATTCCTGTAGCTGACGTTTATTCTCCATCTTACCCTCATAGGAATCGAATGGAACAGCAAGATGTTCATCTGCCGCCGGATTATATTCCTCATAATCGATTCCATTGATAATCCCTTTAAGGTCACCATTTCTCTTGCGTAAAAACCCATCCAGATTTTCCCCGAAATAAGGACTTTGAATTTCTTCCGCATAACTTGGGCTTACAGTTGTGACAATGTTAGAAAAAGCTAGGCCGGCTTTCAAATAACTTACATTTCCATGAAATTCAAGACCATCGATATTAAAATATAACTCACTCAAATCGAGTAATTCAGCTAAAACAGCTTTAGGATAAACTCCTTGATAGCGTAAATTATGTATAGTAAATATCGTTTTAATATCCTGATAGAATGGATGGTTACTATAATGAGCTTTCAGCAATACGCTGACAAGGCCCGTTTGCCAATCATGACAGTGTATGACATCCGGCTTCTCTTCTAAATACGGTAAAGCCTCTAAAATTGCACGGGAAAAGAAGGCGAACCTTTCGCCATCATCAAAGAAACCATAACTACCATGTCTTTTGAAATAATATTCATTATCCAGAAAATAATATGTAATTCCATTAGCAACAAGTTTTTCGATGCCACAGAATTGCTGGCGCCAACCAACAGGAACTTCAATACTCGTCATATGTTCCAATTCCTGTTTGAATTGGTTAGGAAGATCCCCATATTTAGGAAGGATGACACTTACATGGACTCCCTGTTTTTTCAGCGCTTTCGGGAGCGCCCCTATAACGTCTCCGAGCCCTCCCGTTTTTATAAAAGGGGCGCATTCTGAAGCAGCAAATACAACATTCATTGCCGCACCTCCTCTATTAAATTACTTCCGCTTTTTTTATTACTGTAGGCTGTTTTAAACCAATAACTGATTTATCACTAGTAATTCTCACTTCTTTATCAGTTATGATATTTTCAACGATGGCTCCTTCTTCAATCACGCCTTTTTGCATGATGATGCTATTTTTTATAACCGCACCCTTTTTCACCTTTACTCCACGGAATAGGATACTGTTTTCGACAGTCCCTTCAATATCACAACCGTTGGCTATCAATGAATTGGTAACCTTCGAAGAACTTGAATATTTGGTCGGTGCCTCATGTTTGATTTTTGTATAAACATCCCAAGTGTCCCCGAAGAAAGAACGGATTACCGAAGGGTTCAGGAAATTCATATTACTGGAATGAAAGCTTTCTATGGAATGGATGAATGGCATATCTCCAGTAAAATTATAGCCTTTGACTGTAAAACGATGAAGATTTGCTTTCACAGCGTCTTTCAAAAAGTCATATTCCCCACTGGCAACACAGCTTTTGATCAAGTTCACCAATAGCGTTTTGCTTATGATGAAGGTTTCTAAACAAACATGGTCACCAGGTCTAGGGATGGTATAAAAGCTAATGTCAGTAATGTCTTCATCCGAATCTACCGAGCAAGTGTGATAGATTGGTTTTTCAATCAATTCCCCTTCATAATCCTTATATACGACCGTGATATCCGCTTTTTGTTTTTTGTGATAATCAAGCACTTCATTAAAGTCCAATTTGCATACATGACTTCCAGGGGAAATGATGACAGTATCTGCCTCTGCACGTTCGAAAAATCTGAGATGATCGTAAAATTGTTTCATATCACCCGTTACCGTTTCATCAGGATGGATAGGGGGCAAGATGTATAAGCCTCCTGAACGTCGGGCCAAGTTCCATTCTTTACCTGAGCCAAGATGATCCATAACTGAAAGATACTTTTCTTTTGGAAAAACGGCTACTTTTGATACATCTGCATTAATGAGATTCGACATCGTAAAGTCAATCAAACGGTAGCGTCCACCAAATGGCACAGATGCTACATTTCGGTGAGCAGTCAGATCTTTTAAATGTTGTCTTTCATTGATTAAGTTAATAATACCCAACACATTTTCCATAGCATCTTCCCCTTTTTCTAGTTAAGAGTGATCTTTTTTTTGTTTGGATTGATAATGGTCTGATTTTCACCAATTAAGGTAATATCGGATGTAATCGCTGAATTGCCAACTATGGCACCATCTTCTATAACACAATTGCTGGCTATGATGCTTCTTTCTATATGAACGTTTTTACCAATCGTGACATTAGGCATGATGACTGAATCTTTTATGGTTGACCCATAGCCAACCTGTACATTATAAGATAAAACCGAATGTTCAATGTTCCCATGTATCATGCACCCTTCATTGATAAGCGACTGACTGACCTCTGCATCCGGTGATATATATTGCGGCGGATGATTTGCATTGCGGGCAAAAATTTTCCATTGCTGATCATCCAACTGGAAATTTGGCGTATCCTCCAATAAGTCCATATGTGCCTGCCAAAGGCTTTCGACAGTTCCGACATCTTTCCAATAATCATTAAAACGATAGGCATATAGCTTTTTTCGGTCTTCAAGCATCTTTGGAATGATGTTGCTGCCGAAATCATTGGAAGAATTTTCATCCTTTTCATCATTTATTAAATACCTTCTTAGGGTTTTCCACTTGAAAAGGTAAACTCCCATTGAAGCGAGATTACTCTTTGGATACTTTGGTTTTTCATCGAACTGAGTGACTTTATCATCATCATTGGTATTCATGATCCCGAAACGACTTGCTTCCTGCCACGGCACTTGAATGACAGCTATGGTTGCCTCAGCATTTTTTTCGATGTGATAATCCAGCATCTTACTGTAATCCATCTTATAAATATGGTCACCCGAGAGAATCAGTACATGTTCCGGATCATAGTTATCAATATATTGGATATTTTGATAAACAGCGTTTGCCGTCCCTTTATACCATTCACCGCCTTCTTTCCCTTGATAAGGGGGAAGGACGGAAACTCCGCCAACATCCAGATCAAGGTCCCAAGCTTTGCCATTACCAACATAATCATTTAGAATCAATGGCTGGTATTGGGTCAGTACCCCAACCGTATCAATACCAGAATGAGTGCAGTTACTTAATGGAAAATCGATGATTCTATATTTACCGCCAAAGGGAACAGCTGGTTTTGCCAAACCGATTGTCAATTCACCTAACCTTGAACCCTGGCCTCCTGCCAATAACATTGCTATCCATTTTTTCGCTCCCATTATTCGTTCACTCTCCCCCGTCTTTTTTTTGTTTGCTTCATAAAAATAGAAATGCCTAATGGAGGTACTGTTATTTCCATGCTGAATGGTTGATTATGGTATGGTTCCTTTTTGACATTAATGGGTTCTTCATTGATCTGACCCGATCCTCCGAAAGCTGCTGAATCACTGCTGAAAACCTCTATATATTTACCCTGGGATGGAACGCCTATTTGATATCGAGCATGAGCCTGCGCAGAAAAGTTACAGACAACAATGCAATAATCGCCTTTGCGTTTACCTTTTCTTATAAAGGTAATGATACTCTGTTCACTATTGTTCGGATCTATCCACTCAAATCCCTCCTGGACATGATCCAGTCTCCAAAGGGAGGATGATTGCCTATAAAAATCCTGAAGGGTACGGAAGTAATAGGCCAGCTTTTCGTGTGATTCATATTCCAAAAGAAGCCAATCCAATTGTTCCTCATCTTTCCATTCTATGAACTGGCCAAATTCACCGCCCATAAATAGAAGCTTCTTTCCTGGATGTGTCATGAAATACCCAAAGAGTAACCGTAAATTAGCGAATTTCTGCCAATAGTCGCCTGGCATCTTATTCAATAAAGACTTCTTGCCATGAACCACTTCATCATGTGAAAAGGGCAAGACGAAATTTTCTGAAAAAGCATAGAAAAATGAAAATGTTAAGAGACTATGATGATTTGGCCTTTCCCCCGTTTCAAGTTTCATATAACGAAGGATATCGTTAGTCCATCCCATATTCCATTTGTAATTAAAGCCCAGGCCGCCTATATCGGTAGGAGAAGTTATAAGTGGCCGGTCTGTTGCTTCTTCAGCCATCATTAATGCATTGGGATATTTCTTGAAAACCACTTCGTTAAGTTTTTGCAAAAATTGTATGGCTTCCAAGTTTTCCTCACCGCCAAACTGGTTTTTCAGCTTGATCGGCAATGGATTATCATGATTTAAGTAAACCATTGACGATACCGCATCGACACGGATCCCATCAATATGGTATACATCCATCCAAAACATTACATTTGATATAAGGAAACTGATTACTTCCGGTTTGGTAAAATCAAAGTTGTATGTCCCCCATAACGGGCGATCTGCTCTAGTATAATCAATTGGTTCATAGAGAGGCGTACCATCGAAACGGGAAAGTCCATGCGCGTCTTTGCAAAAATGGGCGGGAACCCAGTCAAGAATTACACCAATGCCCTTTTGGTGGCAAAGGTTAATTAAATATTTAAAATCTTCCGGTGAGCCGTAACGACTGGTTACAGAATAATAGCCCGTGACCTGGTATCCCCACGATTTATCAAATGGGTGTTCCATTATGGCCATGATTTCAATATGTGTAAAACTATTATCAATCACATAATCAATCAATCTATCAGCCAATTCACGGTACGAATAAAATTCGCCATCTTCTTTCTGTTTCCATGTTCCTGGGTGCACTTCATAAATGGACATGGGTTTATGATAAATATTTTCCTTTTTCCTATCGGCTATCCACTTCGAATCTTGCCATTCAAAATTATCCAGCCTTTTAATGACCGAGGCTGTATTTGGTCTGACTTCCGAATAAAAGGCATATGGATCGGCTTTTAGGATTCGTTTATTTCCAGGTGTATGTATTTCGTATTTATAGATTTCCCCTTCTTGTAGTCCTGGTACGAACAACACCCAGATACCTGATCGCTCGATCCGTTTCATCGCATGTTCTTTTCCGTCCCAATTATTAAAATTACCGACTACTGAAACTTGCTTGGCATGGGGGGCCCAAACGGCGAAGCGTACTCCTTCTTTACCTAATGATGTTACAATGTGTGCCCCAAGCATTTTATAGCTTTCATAAAGGGTGCCTTCATGAAACAAAAACAAATCGAAATCGCTTGGATAAATCTCTTGCAGCTGGTCAATAATTGTACTCAATAAAACCCCTCCATCAGTATTAACTCGATAGTATTTTACCCATCCTTCCCCAGTTATTATATATATTCGATGAAAATGATATAAATCCTTCAAATGGAGGTGAAGTTATTGTTATAAATAGCCGTTTTTTTGCAAATTAAAACATTTTTTTAAGAAAATTATACATTTATTGTAAAAATATTATTATACCAATAAAAGCCCTCCCCATTTTTTGGAAAGAGCTTTAAGGTATCATGTAGGAATGCTTCATGTTATTTGTTCAGTTCGAATCACGGAAGTCTTCGTCAAAAATAAATAGGATAAGGAGACTGACCATGCCAGAGGAGTATTCTTGTTTGGAATATTACTGCCTCCTATATATAATTCGGGTACTTCCCAATTTTCCGGTATGATCATTTTCGTTTTATCTATATATTCCTTAACTTTGTTCATCATTCCAAGTTCAAGGTAGCATAAGCCCAACCACGGAAGCCCGAAACACCATTCGGCTTCTTGACCGTCATTATAATAAAGGTCCTTTTCATATCTTATACAACCATTTGTTCTTTCAAGGCGCTCTGTGACATTCTTCAATATTTTAAGTGCTATTTCACGGTCTACCAGCCGATAAGGATAAATTAAGGATAATAGGGCTAAATCTGTCTCTTTTGAATAACTTTCCCTTGGAAGCAAGAAACGAAGAGTTTCTTCTCCCTTTTTAATCAGTTCTTCCTTGACGTTGACCAGCATTTTGACTGAATTCAAACCAGCAATACATGCACCTATGCTTGAAGCGTGGATTTCTATATTTTCTTCCCACATCCCGTTATCTTCCGACTGCCAATATTGCAGGCATTCCAAGTAATTGACCAACTTTTGAACAATTTGTAAATCACGTTGATTTCTCATCACCTTTTTACCATGCCTATATCCTTCACCGACACCCCATAAAAAGGCACCTATCGCATCATTTTGGGCATGGCCCCACTCATCGGGCAGTTCTTTAAGCTCAGTGGAATATCTTGCATGGATATGTTCAAATAAAAACTGGGGTTTCTGTTCCGTATGAATATCTATCTTCCACTCATAGGATTGAAATAAGTCGAATAAAGCATGATATGCTTTCTCATAACGATTGGATGGATCATTTATAAAAGGCATTACTGTATAAACGACATCCCTTATCCAGACATAATTATAATCATCGGAAACGCTTGCAGTATATGCGCCATTAGGAAGCCGCATGCGATCAAGAACCTCTAGTGCACCATTCACATTCATTAATTGAGCACCTCCATAGTAATTTGCTTATTCCCATTGTTGACAGACTCCCATTTTCTATACGTTTGTTGTTTCATTTTCAATTAGAAGCGCTTTCAATTCAGCTAACCAAAACGAATTTTCAGAAGTACATTCACCTTAGTTTATGTAATCACTGCCCTTTTTGATAATCAAGCTTCCAATGTTCATTAAAAAGCGTCATTTGCCTAACTGAAACCAACTCAAAAAGCTGCCGGTCATGACATAGGTTATTTGGAAAATAAAAACCCAGTAATGGGAATCCATTACTGGTTATATCGGACTAACATTTAAATGTTTAGTACTTATTAAAAGAAAACTCGTAATATCATTAAGGAAAGCACGCCAATCATAACCGTACCCAATAGACTTCTCGTAAAAATGGCAACCAGGAAAGCTGGTAAAGCTGCGGCCAAATTCAACACATTATCCTTAATTGAAAAGACCTGTTCCGATAATAGAAGTACTTGAGCCAACAACGCCGCCATTACAGCCACTGGGACATGCTTTAGCCAATCGATGCCCCACTTTGGAATCTCCATTTTACTAAGCAGCATCAAAGGAACGACTCTAGGTATGAAAGTCACAATCGAAATCCCTACAATGACAGCAAGGATATATCCGCTTATTTCCACCTGCCAATCACCATCCCTATCGTTGAAGCTACAACAGTTGCCACTATGACGCCAGTACTGCCAGGAAAGAAGAAACTTACTGCAACAACGATTAATATGCTGCTTAAAGCGACTGCAAGATCTATAAAAAAGTCCTTTTTACTTAATATTTGCAAAACTAAAAGGCCGATAAACATCGCTGGCAGGGCGAAGTCCATCCCATATTTTTCGGGATCTGGAATCCATTGGCCAAAGAAACCGCCGGCCATTTTTGCAATGAACCAATTTAAATAGGCTGCAAGATTCAAGCCAAGCATCCATTGAAAATCAAGTTGTTTTCTCTTCTGTGCCGTTGAGACGGCCACCCCAAACGTTTCGTCAGTTAATAAGGCTCAGGTTATCAGGTTTTCTTTCAAACTTTGCTGCCTGAAATATGGTGCCAATGCAGCACTAAGTAATAGATGACGACTGTTAACAAAAAAAATCGTAAAAATTATGGCCGATACTGGATGAATTGCAGCTATCATCCCCGCAGCTATGAATTGACCAGAACCTGCATAGAGTAAAAGCGACATAAGTGCCACTTCAATCATACTTAATCCTGACGTTTTTTCGACGACCCCTGCAGCAAAACCGATACTTAAGTATCCCAATAATGTAGGAATGCAATCCTTTACTCCTTGCCAAAAGCCTTCCCCATCATTGACCTCGGAAAATCCATCGCTTTTCCATTCAGCACTATCCAGACTCATATAATTCCACCCTTGTTTTAATAAGTTCCTTCAATTGCTTTTCAGCTTGCCAAGCAGAATTGGCAACTCACTATATATTTCGATGATCTCTTCTATCGGCATTCTAACTAAACCGCTGGAAGAAGGGGCAACGAATTCAATGGTCTCATTCAATGAAGGGTCTTCTTGCAGCCCCCAAGAGATTTTTCGTAATTGACGATATTCCTGATAGACACCTTTGCCTACAAAACAAACGAGTTTAGGTTTATACTTTTCAATTTTCTTTTTTAATTGCTTCCTTCCTTGTATGTACTCTTCCTTAGTGATTTCGTCCGCACCTTTTGTAGGCCTGGAAACGATATTGGTAAAACCATAACCTAAATCCAGTAATGACGAGTCTTCAGTTGGTTCATATTTCCTTGGTGTCAACCCGGACTCGAAGAGGATTTTCCAAAAGCGATTGTTTGGATTCGCATAATGATGGCCAGTCTCGCCTGAACGAATGCTTGGATTGAAACCTACGAACAAAATATCCAAATCTTCCTTTAAATGATCAGAGATGCCTTCCATATTAAAACTCCTTTTAAAATTTGCTATTTAACCATTGTACAAAACTGAAAAATATTTAACTACCTTTTCCGCCATTTTCACAACTTATATTCAAAAACTTAAAACGTTTTGAAAAGAATGAACGATGATAGCTAAATAATATGGGTGAAAACCTGACAAATTGAATATTAAAAGACCTATTGCTCCTAAAAAATTCCGTTCATTACTCCTTACGGGACACACTTCCAGAAATTATTTATAAAAGTTTTTTTACAATTACAAATGCCGCGGTTGCAGTTAGTGAACCGGTAAAAAAACATATACAACCATTTTCCCCAAAGAATATTTCTGTAAATGCAATGGAATTGATAACCGCTCTCTCCCCATTCCCCTTCATTGGAATTATGAAGAAAATGAATCCACTGAATGCCAAAATCTATACTGCATCAGACAACCCGGCATAAAGCAAAAGCCTGCATGCCTTTAATCGCTTGCAGGGATTCAAAATTAAAGGATATCCGCAATCTTCATGTAATCACCGTCGGAAATGACAGCAAGCTAATGGACATTAAGCATGTAGCTGCTAGCATCCCAATTTTCATGTAAGAAAGAGTTCATTCATTTCACTGGGGAACAAGAGAATGTGAAAGTGCACTTGCAGACCAATTGTAGGTACGGACATGGTTACTTTGGAAGCAATGGCATGCGAAAGACCCGTTATTTTTTGTGGAAATCTCTGATATTTTGGGACGGTGAATAAACCTCCATAAACCAAATGCCGGTGTTCAAAAAGGCATGTATTTAAAATCGATAGTAAAAAAAATATAATACCGCTTATTATATTATATGAAAGTACAATTCAATCATTTGAACTTAAATCAGGCTATAAATCAATGGTTCTGCTGCTGTTCTATAATTATTCAAATCTCTCACGATGGCTGAAATTATTAAAGGGGATACTATTGATACTTTGTTAGGAGAATAGACTGAGGGCTTAAATCTCAAGATAATTAAGACAGTTAAAAAATGGTTCCAGAAAATAAATGATTCTATTAAATAGGATCAAGAACCTTTATTAAAACAGCAACAACTTTCAATTTGGCAAATGACTTTACTCGTAGGTATTCATGTACCTACGAGTTTTTAAGTTACGTTTCTGAATATGCTTTTGTGTATAAGCTCGGGAATCAGGAAACATTCCGCCGTTGTTCGATATGATCATGGTTTCTCGCATTGGACATCTTATTGATGGTAAGAAGAATTCCAGAAAGCCATATAATCACGATGCCTGAATAGATATATATATGGGCTTCAATCGGAATCCATGTAGCTAATAATGTTCTTACATTGATTAAGATAATGAAACCACCCACTAAAACACCCATTAATTGGGCAGGAAGCATCCTGACGAGCCATGCTGCAATTGGTGCCGCAACCACTCCACCAATTATCAACGCTACGACCCAAAGCCAATTGACAGCTTCCCATCCCAGTGAAATGATAAAACCAAGACTTCCGAAGAAAGCAATGGCAAATTCACTCGTATCTACAGTCCCTACGGCTTTTCTCGCCGTCATTCCTTTTTTTGACAACAAAACGGGCGTTGCAATCGGTCCCCAACCGCCTCCGCCTGTTGCATCACAAAAGCCTGCAAAAAGGCCTAACGGAATGGATTGTTTTGCGGTCAATGGCTTTACGGCTTCATTTTCCATTGACGGTTTAAAAATAAATAAAAAACGGAATAAAACGTATACGCCAAGGCCAAATAAAAATATGGCAATATACGGTTTAGCTAATTCGGCTGGCAGGTTGCTCAGGAAACATGCACCTACAAATGCACCAACTGAACCTGGAATGATCAAACGATAGACCATATTTTTATCCACGTTCCCAAACTTTATATGTGAAGCTCCGGATACTGCTGTGGTCACTACTTCCGATAAATGAACGGATGCTGATGCTACTGCAGGGGCAATCCCGAATGTCAGCAATAAGGACGTGGAACTCACTCCATACCCCATTCCAAGCGAACCATCGATTAATTGGGCTAAAAACCCGATAAAGGCCAAAACGATTAACTTTTTCATGACATTCCCCTTTTTTCATTAAAATAGAACCTATATAACATCGACCCGATGGAACCGATTGCTTGTATAAATCATTTAGATTTCCATTTAGACACAAAGAGGCACCTAACCAAAATGAAATGACATGTTGGTTAGGTGCCTTCAGTTTTTCTGATCAGCCCAATGATATATTTTCTTCGGTTTCTACTGGTAAAAGCCTAGCTAAAAAACGATATCTTTCTTTTAGGGAATATTTATAAATATCCTCTATTGAATCTTTCAGTAACTTAGATTTTTCCTCTTTTGAAAATGAACCATTTTTTATAATCATCCTTGCTTCAAAAAGGAATTCAAGATATTCTTCATATGATTCATCATATACTTTCCCTAGGTCATTCCGAATTTTTTTTGCGAGTGTTGGGCTTGCTCCATTGGTAGATACACTTATGGAAAGCATGCCTCTATTCAATGTAGCCGGAATATGAAAATTACCCAACTCATGATTACTAATAACGTTCACCAACTGACTTTTGGATGCATTCTCGTACACTCGTTCATTAACTTCAGTCGAATTTGTTGCAACGATGATTAAAAACGCATCTTTATAATCAGTTTCTTCCACTTCTTTAAGTAAAACTTGAATCTTACCTTCTTTCTCCAACAGTTGAAAACCTGTGCAAATCTCGGGGCTTACGACAGTCACTTCAGCACCAGCTTCCAATAAGGGACCCGCTTTAAAGTAACCTATTTTACCACCGCCGATGATGATACACTTTCTGTTCTCAATATTAAGCGTAATTGGATACATAAGCTCCCCCCCACTCACTTCATGAATTCGTTCCGATATCGCTTTTTCAATCTTTGGGTGATAACCTAGATATCGGCAAAGTATGAATTTCTGCTTCCCCTTTTTTTGAATCTTTTTTATACCATTTTCGATGGACTGCATTAAGAGACCGGTAAACAATAGGTAAGGAATGATAAATACTTGGTTTGTTCGAGATTCCTCTGCGAATTCCAATGCTTCTCCAAAGCTTGGTGTGGCAGCTGTCAAATAACACTCTTGCACACGGATTTTTGGAAGCCTGTTCCTTAGCAAATCGGCCAATCGAGACAAATCCCTTTTCACGTCGGGATCACTGCTGCCCCTTCCAACCAATAAAACCAAGGAATCCTCCGTAACCCTTACATTTGTTTCCTCCAACCGTTCCACTAAAATGTCAACCATTTTATCACTGACGCCAATCGGCCTTCCGTATTTCAAGTCAACGGCAGGATACCGTTCTTTCATTTTGTTCAATATGACTGGAATATCATGTTTTGCATGTACAGCTGTTAGCAATAGAACTGGAATGGCAATGATTCTCGTCGCACCTTTTTGTACGCATCGTTCGTAGGCCTCTTCAATCGTAGGAGTTTCCAATTCTAAGAAGCAATATTCCTGAATGGAATTTGGCTGTGCTTGCATACAAACTTTAATAAAATCAATGGCTTGGGCAGAAGCTTCTTTAACACGGCTGCCATGGCAAATATATAAAATGGCTTCCATTAAAATGCCTCATTCGCCAACAAATTTTCGGTTTGTTTTCCTTCAAACCATTTGATTTTTTCTCGTAAATTAACGACATCGCCCACGACTATCATGCAAGGATTCGAAATCTGTTCGTTATTGGCGGTTTCCACTACATTAGCCAAAGTACTGACAGCTGTTTTTTGCGTTTTTAATGTCCCCCAATGAATAAGGGCTACAGGAGTCTCTGGACTTTTCCCATGCTCCAAAAGTTTTCCTTGAATATATGGCAGATTTTTAACACCCATGTAAATGGCTAATGTATCGATTCCTTTTGCAAGGGATTCCCACTTGATATTATCCTCTTCATCCTTTTTCCGATGACCGGTAACAATTGCAAAAGATGAAGCATGGTCCCTATGTGTAACTGGAATTCCCGCATAAGCTGTAGCGGCGATTCCAGCCGTAATTCCTGGTACGATTTCAAAGCTCACGCCACTTTTGGCAAGGGCTTCCGCTTCCTCCCCGCCTCTCCCAAAGACGAATGGATCGCCGCCTTTCAAACGGGTGACTATTTTTCCCTTTTTTGCATATTTGACCAGGAACCGATTGATGGTATCCTGCTGCAATAAATGATAATCCGGCAGTTTACCGCAATTAATCAGCTCTACACCGTCTTTTGCATGATTCAATAGTTCTTTATTGACAAGTCGATCATATAAAATGACATCAGCTTCTTGAATGCATTTTAATCCTTTTAATGTAATTAAATCTGGATCTCCGGGACCGGCTCCTACTAGATATACTTTCCCCATTTATGCAACCTGCCTTCCCTTAGAGAATCGTTTCGAATTCCGATAAAACGAAACCTGCTCCATTTTTAATTTTCCTTTTTTCATATAATGAGATGTCATCCACTTCAGGCATTTTCAAATAATGCTTTTCCAGCTCGATATCAACAAGTTCAAACGCCTTTTCATCTGAATCGGCAACAATGATGACATGGATTGGTTTTTCCTTGATAGTGACTTCAAAACGGTATAGATTCATGGAATGCTTACCTTCCCCTATTAAACGGCCACTTCCGTTAATATATCATCAAGCTTACTTTGTAACTGCGATATCCCTACTCTTTCCACAAAATCTAGAAAGGTTTCTGATAGAAGTTTTGTTTCTTTGAAAAATAAGATCAGTTCTTTCAGAACATGATAGAGCTGTTCAGCTTCCACTTTTCCTTTTAGTTTTTCATTGAACTTACCGCCTTCATTCAGCGTTCCTCCGACGTATATCTCAAAAGCTTCGACCATCTTTTTGTCCTGGTTTTTCATTTTTATGCCTTGAAGCCCAATTTCGGCGATGGCTCTTTGACCGCAATTATTCGGACAACCGACCATATGCATCCTTACAGGTACATCGAGATCTATTTCCTTGTCCAATGATTCAGATATGGTCCTCATTCTTTTTTTTGTTTCAACGAGTGCCAGGTTGCAATACTCGATGCCTGTACAAGAAACGGAATAACCAATGAACTTTTTTGGTTGATATGGAAATCTTTCAAAGATTGATTCCTGTTTTAATTCCTCAAGTTTTGCATCCGGCACATTTGGAATGATAAGATTTTGA
The DNA here is from genome assembly GCF_042788005.1 of Peribacillus sp. YIM B13472. Taxonomy (NCBI): domain Bacteria; kingdom Bacillati; phylum Bacillota; class Bacilli; order Caryophanales; family Bacillaceae; genus Peribacillus; species Peribacillus sp. YIM B13472. Next base: position 33,633 of record NZ_JBHZPG010000038.1, on the reverse strand, counting down.
GAATTACAGTTTCGGATTTCACCATTTCCATATCTCTTTGCAAGTTCGGCAAACTCAATCACTTCGTCAGGATTTAGACGACCAACTGGTATATTGACTCCAACATAGTTCAGACCATCTTGTTTTTGTTTATGGATGCCGTAAAAATAGCCTGCATTCCATCCCTTCACCGCACTTTCACCCTTTTCAGGAAGCGGACCGGTGTACTCCAGCAATTTTTCCTTGAATTGTTCAGGACCCCAATCAGCGACAAGGAATTTCAAACGCGAGCGATGACGTTTTTCACGGTACCCAAAGTCACGGAATATCGTCGTGATTGCGGCCGCTACTTCGACTGTTTTTTCAGGTGAAATGAATAAGTCAAGTTCTTCTGCCAGCATCGGAACGGAGGATAGCCCACCGCCTACTTTCACGTGAAAACCAACTTCCGTTACTCCATCAATTACTTTAGTAGCTGGATTGAATGAAACACAGTTGATTTCAGCATTTGAAGCATTATGGATATTAGCACTTATGGACATTTTATATTTCCTAGGAAGGTTCGAATAGTCTTCGTTAAGGCGGAAATACTCAAATACATCATAAAGTACTTCGCGAGTATCAAAAAGTTCGTCAGGATCGATGCCTGCCAATGCATTACCGATGATATTACGTGTGATATCACCACATGCACCGGCCGTAGTCAGTCCAACCCTTTCCAAACGGTTTAAGATATCCGGGACTTGTTCGATGGTCAGCCAGTGGAATTGAATGGCTTGACGGGTTGTAATGTCATATACATCCCTCCCATAATCTTTAGCGATGTTAGCTAGAGTTATCTGTTGATCATAAGTCAGGATACCTCCGGGAATAACGACACGCATCATCCAGTAACCTGCTTCTTTTGGCCGTTGCAGGTATAGACCTGCCCACTTGAACATATCCCAATTCTCTTTAGGGATGGAATCAAAACCATTTGCAGCGTAATGTGGAATATCATCAAATATCTTCAATCCGTCTTTTTCCAATTTCCAGATCTCCGTTTTATTTTTAGCGATTAGTGGATTTTCCGACCAAAATTTCTCGTAAACCATTACATTTCCTCCTTGATTAGATCGCTTTCTTTGCTGTCAAATAGCCGATTACCTGTTCAACGCACTCTTCAATGCTGTATTGGTCGGATTCTAAAATGATTTCCGGTTGTTCAGGTTCTTCGTATGGAGAGTCGATTCCAGTAAAATCTTTAATGATTCCTTTACGCGCCTTGTCATAAAGACCTTTTGGATCACGCACTTCGCACTCTTCGATCGGACACTTTATGTATACTTCAATAAACTCCCCTTCATCGAGTAAATCACGTACAATCTGCCGATCTGCCCTGAAAGGTGATATGAAGGCGGTCAATACGAACTGCCCACTATCCACGAATAACTTGGAAACCTCACCGATTCGCCTAATATTCTCGGTTCGATCCTCTTCAGAAAAACCTAAATCTTTATTTAATCCATGGCGGATATTATCACCATCCAAAACATAACTTCGAATATTCCGATTATATAACTCTTTAGCGACCGCGTTCGCAATCGTAGATTTTCCGGAACCCGAGAGTCCTGTAAACCAAAGAACTGTGCTTTCATGCCCGTTCTGCTTCCGGCGGAGCTCCTTGGTCAATGACGTTTCATGCCAAGTGACATTCGTACTTTTACTCATATAATAATCCCCCTCTTCATGTGATCCTTCAATTTATGTCCAATCAGTTATAAACTTCATTCTTTTTTAGACCTTCGATCAACACCTCGATGACTTCTTTACGGCTAAAGGTAGCTGGAGGAATTTCTCCATTGCGCAACATTTCCCTTACCTTCGTTCCAGACAGGATGACATGGTCTTCCTTGCCATGCGGACAAGTTTTAGCGGAAGCCATATTGCCACATGCTTTACAGTAAAAACTATGTTCAAAGAATAATAGAGTGATCCCTAACTCATCTGCGTTAAAATTCCCAAATATTTTTTGGGCATCATATGTGCCATAATAATCGCCCACACCCGCATGATCACGTCCGACGATAAAATGGGTGCAACCATAATTTTTACGGACCATCGCATGGAAAATGGCTTCTCTTGGTCCTGCATAACGCATGGCAGCAGGGAAAACTGCAAGAGAGACGCGATCCTTAGGATAATATTTTTCAAGCAGCACTTTATAACTTTCCATTCTTACATCTGCCGGAATGTCATCGGATTTAGTGGCACCTACGAGAGGATTTAAGAATAAGCCGTCGACAATCTCCAATGCTGTCTTTTGAATGTATTCATGCGCACGGTGAACAGGGTTCCTCGTTTGGAATCCGACAACCGTTTCCCAGCCTTTTTCAGCAAAAGCTTTCCTTGTGTCGACCGGGTCCAAATAATGAGCTTGAAATAGCGGACGCTCTATTCTCTTGATTAACTTTATTTCCCCGCCGACATATACATCGCCGCGGTTATATAAATTTTTTACTCCAGGATGCTTCTCATCATCCGTTTGATATACTAATGTCGCTTCCAATTGCTTATCTGGAGTGTAAATATCGGAAACGGATAGAACCCCGTATGTTTCACCTTCATGAGTCAACGATACTTCTTCACCTATAGTAAGGGTTTTTGCAGTTTCTTCGGTCAAAGGCAGCGTAATCGGGATGCTCCATACATGCCCGCTGCTAAGCCTCATATCCTTGACCACTGTCTCATAGTCACTTTTTGTAAAGAATCCTTTAATCGGACTGTAGGCACCAGTGCCTATCAATTCAAGATCACTTAAAGCAATTTCATCGATTTCGATTGACTTTGTTATTTTACTAAAATCATATTTTGGTTCCCAAAGATCGATTAATGTTCCTCCGTGCGGTAGACTGATTGTCATGCTAATTTCCCCCTATGGTTTCTATTTATTTAAGATAAATGCAATCCGCATTCCGTTTTTTGAGCTCCTTGCCAACGGCCTGAGCGTAAATCATCTGCATTGAAGGCAGGTGCTGTACACGTTTTACATCCAATGCTCGGATATCCATTATCATGCAGGATATTATATGGAAGTCCATTTTTGTGGGCGTAGCGCCAAACATCTTTCCATGTCCAATGTATGAGTGGACATATTTTAACTGACTTGAACTTATTATCCTTATTGATATACTCGGTTTGAGCCCTTGTTTCGGATTGCTCCCTCCGCAGTCCCGAAAGCCAGGCTGTTGCCGTTGAAAGCACATCGGTAAGCGGAATGATTTTACGGATGTTACAGCACTTATTGGAATCACTAAGCCATAATTCATCCCCATATTCCGCTGCTTGTTCCTCAAGCGTCAAGGCAGGTTTCTTCATTTCGATCAAAAGCTTTGGATAGCGCTTTTTCACTTGCTCGATCAATTGGTAAGTCTCCTCAAAATGAACATCTGTATCAAGGAAAACAATTTTTGCCGAAGGGTTGACCTTCGCCAATAAATCCGTAAGCACGATGCCTTCAATACCAAAACTGCAAGCATAAATCAGTTTGTTTCCATAATGGTCATTCGCCCATTGCAGAACTTCCAAAGCACCTTTTGTTTCACTGTCTTCAGGAAATACAGGGAATTCCCCTGAATTGAAATTTTCATAGTTTATTAATCCAGCCAACTTTGTAGCCCCCTCTAAAAACTTGCTGTATCAGGTTAGAATAACTATTGATCAATACCCGTTTTAATCTTCCCCAGTTTATTTGATTCTAGGAAAAAGAGACGAATCCAACCAATACTCTCTTTATATCAGTTAAACCCGCCTCTAGTTTTTCTAGTCAGCAGATACCTTATTTAATTCTTAATTTTTCATTTCTTTCCATCTGAATGATTTTACCATCCTGGACAATAAGTGTAATGGATCCATATTTCATTGAATTAAGCATTTCTTGAAGTCTTTCAAATATTTCTTCAAGCTGATTCTCTTTTTCCAAACCAGTTCCTCCTTTAAGAAAATCCGCGAATATTTTATTTTCAACCTGATTAAAAAAATTTCTTAGATTTATATAATTCCATACAACCTTACATTGTTATGGTTGGCCTGAAATTTTTCCAAAAACAAAAATCTTCCCATGATGGAAAGATTCCAAGGTAAATATCATTACCTTATCTTCCAAAATGATCAACATTTTGTTGGAGGTAGCACCTTGCATCCATCATGCAGGTTGCTGGACTTCAAAGGGCCAATTCCCTCCGTCGCTCTGGATAAGTTTTATTATTTTAAATATTAACATATATTTAATCCTTGTCAATGGAGTTTTCTTATAAAATAACTTGGTTTAATATTATGGATGAACTGTTATTTTTATACACACTATTCAATTTATGATTTTATGTTCATATAAATACGAAAATAGACTCGTCTTTTTAGATAAAGTCTCCAAAAAAATGAGTCCATTTTCATTAATAAACCTATTATTGACGCCTGTAATTACTTGAAAAAATATTTAATTTCTTAACTGGATCGCTTCTACAAATTCTTGAACTTGACTCTGGACGCGATCAATTAAATGTGAATCATTAATCGGATTTTCTGAATTCTGTTTATCTATTTCCTTATCAACAAAATATATGCCCTGCAGCGGCTCGCCTTTTAATATTGAGATTAATGGTTTAAGCGCATAGTCAATCGCCAATAGATGCCTGTTACTTCCACCAATCATGATTGGCAGAACTGGCTTACCCTTAAAAGCACCTTCTGGCAGCAAATCAATCAAGGCTTTCAATACACCTGTATAAGAAGCCTTATAAACCGGTGAACCAATAATGATTCCTCTAGCTGCTTGAATTCTCTCTGAAAGTTTTAAGATATCTTCGCTATTATATTTCCCTTGAAATAAATCATCTGCTGAGAAATCCGTAATTGAGAAATAAGCTGTGGTAAATCCTTCTTGTTCGACTAATGATTGAATATGTTTTAGTGAAATGTCCGTTCTTGATGGAATAGCCGGACTTCCTGATAAAATTACGATATCGCTCATTTAATACCCCTCCAATGTTACATGATTTAAAGATGAAATCTTCGTAAAGCAATTCGTGCAGTATGCATTTATCGTAATAGTCTGAAAAATATAAGTCAAATCTTACACTCGGGTTTAATGAATCACCAGTTGACTTCATCGACTATGAATGAAATTAAAACGGTCATATTTACGGCTTGATGCTCATGCCCTTAAATATGACCGTTTCATTATGTATGAATTTGTTTACCATGAATACCATATACCAAAAGTTGTGCAATGCTCTTAATTCGTTCAGAAGTAAAATATGGCTCCTTTTTTTGTTGATGGATCTCATAATGTGTAGATAAAGCCAATGTGAAAGAAATGATCCCTACATTAAATAAAATAATATCAGAGATATATTGTATCTCTCCGCTATCTATTCTCTTCTGTATTTCAATATGCCTGGCATTTGGCTTGAAAATCTGATCTACATATTGCTTTGAAATATCTTGATCGAATTGTGTTTCCCTAAATAATATCGAAAACTGTTCTTTATTTTCAAGAATTTTTTTTATCATGGTAGTAACATGATTCTCCACTAGATCATCCGTGGATAGATGGCTAGTCCCATCTTCAGATTCCTCTTTTTCATTAGGGGTAATTGTAGCCAAAAGCAAATCTTTTTTGCTGTCAAAGTATTTGTAAATAGTAGCTTCGGAAACATTGCATGCAGAGGCAATTTCATTCGTTCTTGTCATGTCAAAACCTTTAGTGGCAAAAAGAGTCCGGGCTACATTTATGATTCGTTCTTTGGTTTGCTGCCCTTTTTTCAAAAATATCAACCTTCTTTTATAAAGATAAGACCGGTTTCACCCATCTATTTCCCATGATATATCCCTGGTATCAATCGGTCAATATTACCTTTGATCTATTAGAATTCAATATTCCCATATATCATAAATAGAAAACATCATCTGGTTGGGACGATGTTTTCTATTTATGAAAATCACTTAAAAGATGCATAGCCATCATCGACCATGACTACACTTCCATTGATCGCATCCGCTTCCTCTAACGATAATAGATAGACGGCATTTGCAATGGCTTCTGGCTTAATCAATTCACCGCGCATTTGACTTGCATTCAATTTATCGATGATTCCCATGTCTTTATAACCTTGTATGATTGGAGTGTCGACCCCGCCCGGCGCAATGCCCACAACGCGTATGCCATGAGCACCCAATTCCAAAGCTGCTGTCTGTGTCATCATTCTTACAGCACCTTTAGTCGCCTGATAGGCAAAAGTCCCATGGGAAGCTAAGTAGCCAAACACAGAAGCGGTATTTATAATGACTCCCTTGTTACCCAGCTCCTTCATTTTCCGTCCTGCTGCCATGATTCCAAATGCCACTCCGTGCTGGTTCACCCCAATCGTTTTGTAGTAACCCTCCATATCTTGTTCTAGGATCATACCGCCCGCACCAATGCCGGCATTATTAAACATGATATCGAGCCTTCCGTATGTTTCCACTGCTTTATTGATTAACGATTCAACATCTTCCTGCTTAGAAACATCCGATTTAACATAAATGGCCACTCCACCATTAGCTGTTATCTGATCAACGGTTTCCCGACCCATTTCTTCATTAAAATCCGCAACAACGACCTTGTCCCCTTTTGCTGCGAATTTCAAGCATGTGGCTCGGCCTATACCGCTTGCTCCCCCTGTGATAACTGCAACTCTTGCTGTCATATACATTCCCCTTCCAACTAAGTAAGTGATTACTTACTTTTTATTATAAAAGTAAAGAATAGTAAATTCAAGCAATATGTATTTTTATAGAGTTCTGAGCTTTCAAAAGTAAAGCTGTCCTATTAATAGGACAGCTTCATTTGTTTAGCAGGTTTTCAATTCGACCATACTTACGGAGGTCTTCACCATTTCAATGAAAAGTTGAAGGAAGCGATCATCACCTGTCAATTCTGGATGAAATGCACTTACGAGGACATGGTCTTGTCTCGCAGCCACTACATTCTCTTCATAAACAGCCAATACTTCTACACCTTCTCCAACTTCATCAGCAAATGGCGCCCGGATGAATACTGCCTTATAAGGGGCTTCCATTCCTTTGATGGATAGGTCAGCCTCGAAACTTTCCCGTTGACGTCCAAATCCGTTCCTTTTCACGGAAATGTCCATTAGTCCGAGATAGGCCACCTCATCGCCAGTCAATTCATTTGCCGCCAATACCATCCCAGCACATGTACCGAAAATTGGTTTTTTATCTTCGAAGAAAGTTTTGATCGGTTCCATAAATCCATAACGATCCATTAGCTTCCTCATCGTCGTGCTTTCTCCGCCTGGAATGATCAAGCCATCGATTTCCCGCAACTGTTCCGGTTTTTTTACTATAATCGCTTGTTCGCCGGCAGCTTTGATTTGGTTCAAGTGTTCTTCAACCGCTCCCTGTAATCCCAAAACACCGATCGTTATCATATTACCATCCACGTTCCTGCATCCGTTCTGCCGGAGCTAGTTTGGAAATATCAATGCCCTTCATTGCACTGCCCAATTCTTTTGACAACTTGCCAATCAATTCATAATCGGTGAAATATGTAGTCGCTTGAACGATTGCGGATGCGAATTTTTCTGGAGTTTCAGATTTAAAAATACCAGACCCAACGAAAACGCCATCTGCTCCCAATTCCATCATCAATGCAGCATCTGCTGGAGTGGCAATTCCGCCCGCTGCAAAGTTAACTACAGGCAATTTACCTGTGCGTTTGATTTCTCTTAAAATTTCAAAAGGGGCTCCAAGATTTTTTGCCTCTGTCATTAATTCATCATCACTCATGATGCTCACTTTGCGAATTTGTGACTGTACCTTTCTCATATGACGCACAGCTTCCACAATATTACCTGTTCCTGGTTCTCCTTTTGTACGAAGCATGGATGCTCCTTCACCAATACGGCGCGCAGCTTCGCCTAAATCACGGCAGCCACAAACGAAAGGTACTGTGAAATCACTTTTTAGAATATGGTATTCTTCATCCGCAGGAGTCAGCACTTCACTTTCATCGATATAATCCACTCCCATGGATTCCAGGACCCTTGATTCAACGATATGGCCAATCCTTGCTTTAGCCATGACCGGGATTGAGACTGCATTCATTACTTCCTCGACAATTCGCGGATCTGCCATTCTTGCTACGCCGCCAGCCGCACGGATGTCGGAAGGTACCCTTTCCAATGCCATGACAGCGACCGCACCGGATGCTTCTGCGATTTTTGCTTGTTCTGCGTTAATGACGTCCATAATTACGCCACCCTTTTGCATTTGTGCCATTCCTCTTTTTACTGTGTCAGTTCCTAATAATTTTTCCATTTTTTTCTTCCCCCTAATATTTTCATTTTTTAGATTTGTTAGGCTTAGTATAAAAAAGAGTTGACCACATTGAAAGTGTCAGTTTTAATAAATTTAATGGGGTCAGTAAAAATTTATCAAAAAGGTGGCAACAAAATGAATATGCTTACTTGTGATTTAAATCGGTTAAGTGAAATACCTTTGTACGAACAATTATATTCACATATAAAAAAAGAAATCATTGATGGCCGTCTTCTTTACGGCACAAAGTTGCCCTCCAAACGGAAATTGGCTGAGTTCCTTCAAATAAGTCAAAATACTGTCGAGACTGCATATGAACAATTGACTGCTGAAGGATACGTTGAAGTCATACCAAGAAAAGGGTACTATATTCAAACATTCGAGGATTTAGAGTATACACAAACTAACCAAGTATCCTTGGAAAAAAACAATCATAAAGAAGGGGAATTGCTGTATCATTTTCATCCCAGCCAAATTGATACGGAACACTTCCCATTTGAAAAATGGAGAAAATACACGAAAGGCAAGATCGATGAATCACATCAAGATCTTCTTTTACTGGGGGATTCTCAAGGGGAATATGAATTACGATGTGAAATTGCCCATTATTTGTATCATGCACGTGGTGTACAATGTGTTCCCGAACAAATCATCATTGGTGCAGGAATGGAAATTTTATTGCAGCAGCTTGTCCTTCTATTCGATAAAAATGCCATCTATGGTGTTGAAGATCCTGGGTATCACTTGATTCACCGGATTTTACGCAGCTACCCAAATGAAGTCCATCCCCTGCAAATTGATGAAGAAGGCGTAAAGGTTAACCAAATTGAAGATTCAAAAATCGACGTCGTGTATGTCACTCCCTCACATCACTTCCCCAATGGGACGATCCTATCCGTTAACAGGCGGACGCGATTGTTGAACTGGTCCCAAGGGGCAACAAACCGCTATATTATCGAAGACGATTATGATAGTGAATTTCGTTATAGTGGAAAAACAATTCCTTCCTTACAAAGTATGGATGCCGGTGATAAGGTGATTTATTTAGGGTCGTTTTCCAAATCATTGATGCCATCGATTCGGATCAGTTATATGGTTCTTCCCGCTCCATTGTTACAATTGCATCAACAGGAATTATCTTTTTACCATTCCACCGTTTCTCGGATTGATCAGCATGTGTTGACACAGTTCATGAAGGAAGGGGATTTCGAAAAGCATTTGAATCGAATGAGGAAAGTTTACCGTCGCAAGTTGGATAAAGTGATCGATCTGTTTAAACCACATCAGCAAATAAAGATCATTGGTGAACGGTCAGGATTGCATATCGTCCTCATCGTTAAGAACGGCATGGATGAAGAGACACTTATTCAAAAGGCAAATGAAAATCATATTAAAATTTATGGACTATCGACATATTCTATTGAAAAAATTGATGAAAACCCTCCTAAAATCATATTGGGCTTTGCAGGGATCCCTGAATCCGAATTGGAAAAGGCCATCCACCTCTTATTGACCTCATGGGGTTTATAAATAATAAAGAAGTTCACTGTCGTGAACTTCTTTAAGTTTGTCGAACAAAATGAGGTTAGGAATTGTCTCCTCCCGATTCCCTTTCATGATTTTAATACAAGACTTTTATTTTTGATGAAACCACATTAGGCTGAAGAAATTTGTGACACTCCTGGCGAATGTCTGGAGCTGAATATTATTCCAATACTCATTCCTAAATTGCCGGTTGAATCGACAGCAATCGAATATTTTTTTAAAAAAACTCCTTGTATTCATCACTCGCAAGCATTCCATAAACTGCAATAAAGATTTTTATTTTCACTTTTTACGAATAATCAGCTTAGAAAGTTAAATTCACTTTTAATTTCCCTCGAACGCTATTAATAAACCAAATTTCCTCAGCGTTATTTAGGTCATCCTTTGAAATGGGTTTTTCTTTGATTTCCTTCTTCCTGATCAAGTCTTGACGAAATGTTCCAGCAAGGAGACCTGCGTCCACAGGAGGGGTATAGAGGTCACCATTTATCTTCACCACTACATTTCCGTTCGTGAATTCGGTGATGAATCCTTCTTCATTCCAAAGCAGAACATCCTGGAAGTCGGGATTATTCATTTGAAAGCCTTCATATACATCACGATTGGTGGTCTTATGAAATAGAAATGGATTTGCACTTGATATTGGAGTTTCAGCCAAGATGGCCGTAAATTCTGAATCAAGGGGCTTGATTGCTTGTCCGGAGACTTCAATTTCACCATTTTCATTAAGTAGTACCCTTACCTTTTGCAACGTCCCTTGGTTTAATTCCGCATACTTTTGGAGTCGATCTCTTAAATACAATTCAGGGAATCGATAATCGAAGTAATCAGCGGATTGTTTCATCCGATCTATATGATCATTCAACAAATAATATTCGCCATCCTTGAGTTTCATCGATTCCAATAGTTTGTATGCAGGCTTTTCCACCGTCAATAATTTGGCTTTTAAAAAGGCTTCGTCATATTCTTCCGATAACTCGGAATCCCAAGTGATTCCCCCGCCTACCCCATACTCAGCTTTCCCTGTTGCCTTATCGATCACGACTGTACGAATCGGCACATTAAAAACGGCTTCGGATTCAGGGGTGATAAACCCGATTGCACCGCAATAAACTTCACGTGGTGAATTCTCGATATCAGCGATAATCTCCATCGTTTTTATTTTAGGTGCACCTGTTATCGATCCACATGGAAAAAGGGCCTTGAATATATCAATGATTGTTGTTTCGGGATTCGTATCGGCTGTAATCGTGGATGTCATTTGCCAAACGGTCGGATATTTTTCAATTGCCTTAAGCTGTGGAACCTTGACGCTTCCAGGTTCTGCAATCATTCCCAAATCATTTCTGAGCAAATCCACAATCATGTAATTTTCAGCTTGATTCTTTTCCGAGGCTGCTAACCAGTCTGCATTGAGCTGATCCATTTTCAGTGTCGTTCCCCGTTTTACCGTTCCTTTCATTGGGCGAGTAATCAGCTGACCATCTTCCCAACGGAAAAACAACTCGGGTGAAGCCGATAGGATTGAATGTGTCCCCACATTCAAATATGCACTATAGTTCGAGCGTTGGGCTCTCTTCAAGCGATCAAAGAAAGCGAAGTCATCTCCTTCGAACTGGGATTGCAAACGCATCGTATAATTAACTTGATACGTATTGCCATTCTCGATTTCGGATTTAATTCTTTGAAACCCGGAATGATAGGTATTTGAATCCGTTTCTGATTGCCATTCAGCTAAATTAAAAGCCCCGGTCATTTTTTCAGGTAATTCTTCTTCCGGTTTATCAAAAATCCCGAACCATAATAACGGCATTTTGGCTCCATCTTTTACTTTAAAAGATTTTTCAAAAGCAGGTGCCGCTTCATAGGAAACATATCCCGCTGCATAATGCCCCTGATGAATCGCTTCCTGGACTTTTTGGAATTGAGGAAGGACATCCCCAATTGAATGGGCGGTGAACACTTTTTTCGGGTTCGTAAAATAAAGAGGCCGGCTGTCACCTTGTTTATCTGTGAAGTGAAATATTAAGGATAAAGGATCTTCTCGTTTCATTCTTCTCTCCTAACTTTGTTTATGAAGACAATCGGTATGTATTTTATAAAAAAGCTTGCAGACACGTAATCTGCAAGCTCATTCTTTGACACTTATTTCATTCCAGTAACTTCTGCAATGATTTCATAAGAACGAAGGCGTGCATCCTGATCATAAATGGCAGAGTTTATAATCATTTCATCCGCCTGTGTTTCATTTAAAAATGCCTGCAACTGCTCTTTAACCTCTTTTGGATTTCCTATAACGGAAGCGTTCAACTGCTTCATGACGATGGCCTTTTCATATTCTGTCCAAAGGCCTTCCATCGTATCAACTGGAGGTGCAAGTTGACCAGGCGTGTTCCGTATCAAATTCAAGAACTGCTGTTGATAAGATGTAGCAATCCTTTGCGCTTCTTCCGTAGTATCAGCTGCAAATACATTGATACCAACCATGACATAAGGTTTATCGAGAACGTCGGATGGTTGGAAATTATTGCGGTAACGAGCTAAAGCTGGTTGAGTATTTTCAGGGGAAAAATGGCTTGCAAATGAAAATGGCAAGCCCAGCTGTGCTGATAATGCTGCACTGAAGCCGCTTGAACCAAGCAGCCAAATCGGGATATCCTGTCCTTCTCCAGGGATGGCGCGAACACGATTATGTTTAGAATCCGGATCTAAATAGCTACGGAGCTGTGCCAATTGTTCAGGAAAATCCTGACCGTTATTACGTACATCACCCCGGAGTGCCATGGCAGTAAATTGATCGCTTCCCGGCGCACGCCCCAGTCCTAAATCTATTCTACCGGGATACATTGCTTCCAATGTTCCAAATTGTTCTGCGATAACCAGCGGTGCATGATTCGGTAGCATTATGCCTCCAGAACCCACACGAATTCTTTCCGTCCTACCTGCAACATAGCCTATAAGCACTGACGTTGCAGAGCTTGCAATCCCAGGCATGCTATGGTGTTCTGCAACCCAGAAACGGTTGTAATTCCATTGCTCCGCATGTTTAGCTAATTCTACTGTATTTTTAAAAGCTCCCGAAACTGTACCACCCTCAACGATAGAAGCCAGATCCAGAACGGAAAAAGAAATGTCGCTAAGTTTTTTTGCATGTTGATCAGCATTCATATCTTCATCTTCTTTCTTTCAATTATGATAATTGGACGCAAAGCCATCATATAGAAAATGCACACAAAATGCACATAAAATGCTCGTAGGGATTAACTGTTAAGAATTTCCCTGGCAATCAAACGAAACGAATTAAGCCGATCCTCCAACTTATGAGTTATGGTTATCAGCATGATTTCATCTGCTTGATATTTCTCCTGAATCTCGAAAAGTCGATACTTCACTTGTGAAGGGGTACCAAAAATCAGTTTTTTATCCATGGTTTCCATCAGTGCTTTTTCTTTTTCAGTCCAAACATGGTTCCTTACCTCTTCTATACTTGGAACCTGCTTTCTTTCCCCTTGACCACTTTGAATTTTCCATAGAATGTTGCTAAGAGCGATTTCTTTCGCACGTTCCTCCGTTTCTGCGCATATGGCCGAAACCGTAACGATCGTTTTAGGTGCTTTAAGTATCCCTTTTGTTTGAAAGTTCTCACGGTACTTGTGAAAACACTGCACGCCATCACTTTCACTCATGAATTCACCAAACGCGTATGCAGTGCCATTCTCAGCGGCAAGTTTTGCACTTTTCCCGCTTGTTCCCAATATCCATGGTTCAGGCGGCACCATTGGGATAGGAGCAGCAGAGACATTTGAAAAAGTATGTTCTTTCGGAAATTCATCTCTTAGAAAATACAACAGTTCTTGAACAAGTTCTGGCATTTTGTAAACATTCTGAAGAAAATTATCGGATAATGCCATCGTTGCTTCGGCAGATCCACCAGGAGCACGCCCCAGTCCAATATCAATCCGTCCTGGAAAAAGTGTTGCAAGCATATTATAAGTCTCTGCTATCCTATATGGCTTATAATGCGGAAGCAGCACTGCCCCTGATCCAATCCGGATATTTTTTGTTTGTGCACCAATGTAGCTTATCAAAACCTCTGGAACAGAACAGGCCAATCCCGGCAGATCATGATGTTCAGTTAACCAGATTCTGCTATAACCAAGTCTATCCCCTTCTTGTGCTAGTTGTAGTGATGCCTGCAATGCTTCTTGTGCTGACTGCCCGGATGCAATTGGGGATTGATCCAAAATGCTCAGTTTCATTTTGTTACCGCCTTTCTTGGCTTTCGTAACTTAATGGTAAATCATAACTAGTCGAAAGTCGCATGAAACGCTTGCTTTGTTATTTTAGTTTGCAGCCTTTAACGGAAAATATAAGGAGTTGAACTAAATTGGAGAGTAGAAGTAAATAATATATTCTAGAGAGGTGTTTGGTTTAATACATTAATTGCACAGGTGACTTAAGGAGTCATCTCATTACTTATTCTAGCGAGGTTTTTTTTGGAATAAATGTAAATGAAGAAAAGCCCTTTTTAAGGGCCTTCCCGATGCTATTCACTCTTTTTAAATTGAGATAGTAATTCATCCGCCATTATTTGCGAATCCAAACGAGCCGCTATAAATGGAGGCTGGACCCGATTATTGGACTCTACGGGCAAACCTAGCCAGACAACTCTTTTATCGAAGATGATAAAGGAAAAGGAAACAGGTGAACAAATAAAATGATCAGAGTTGATATCAGGGTTTCTTTTTGCTGAAATGATCGTCAATTTCACTGCAGGGTTTCGTTTCATTAAATATTGCTGCCACTCTTCTGACAAACTATTCAAATCCGGAACAGCGATAACCATCTCTTGTTTTGTTGATTCAATATCCTCCTGAAAGTCCTCCAATTTACGGGCATGCATCCATTGCAATCTCGGGTGCTGGTGTTTAACCCATTTTCCAATGTCTTTCTTTGATACAATCTGATCATTTTGAATTTGATGATCGACAAGCTGACGAAGTGTTTTGCTGCGGTAAACGTGTTTGTTAACAAATGAAGTGTCACATACATGTACGAACTTACCCTTAGTCCTTGTTATGGCCACATTAATGAGCCTTTCACTTTCTCTTCCTGTCAATAACATTCCAGCCCTGTTTTGCGGATAACTATCAACTGTGTCAAAGATCATCATCTCACGTTCACTTCCCTGGAAACGATGTACAGTTGCAGCGATGATATCCGCCGTTTGCCGTTCTTTCTCATATAAGTCATCCAATAGTTTTTCCATCAAGTCTGCCTGAGCACGATAAGGGGCAACATAACCAATTGACCTTGATCCGCCCACATAAGCTTCATGAATCAGTTGAAAAGATAAAAGCAATTGCCATAAATTCATTCTCGAGTGGGATGTCCGTTCTGTGATGCAATATTCCCCTGCTAAGCTAGTATCGAGAAGTGCTGCTGCCTTATTGGCAAACGGTTCCGACAGCATTATGCCCTCTCTGCTAGTCGCTACACTTTTATGATCGCCTACAAAATTGTTATAGACGACACGATTAGTGAATGCTGAAATATCCGGATGCATGCGGCGCTGTTCCTTTAATAGGAATAAATGAGGATGGAGTTCTCCATCTTCAACAGACTGGGCGACACCGGCCCGATGAAATATGTCTTCCTTCAGCCAAAGTTTCACGAGGGAATCACGAGCCGAAGCTATAGGTGGCAATTGTTTGAAATCACCACAAACGATAATATGCTTGGCTAACGCTGCAGCAAAAGCTACCTGAGGTACGTAAGCCATACTCGCTTCGTCCAAAATAACCAGATCATACTCTTTTTGATAAACCGTTTCATCATTTGCGGCTTTAGCTAAGGTCGTCCCGATGACTTTTGCTTCTTTTACGAATTGAATCTCTTTTTGGCGGATTTTCTCCAAGACTTTGGCCAGCTTTTTTTCTATCTCAATTAATTGATCTGTATCCCTTTTACTGAATGACCCTGCCAGGTCATGCTTTAATAGACGTTTCTCTTCGCCAAGCTCTTCTTTTTCTTTAACTAATTTCGGTTCATGTTTACCTAATAATTGCCCTGTAACAATATCATCATGGATGGCTAGTGATTCACCGATTTGAGATCCATAGCGAAGCACATCGCCTTCTTTGAAACGATCTTTCTTTTTAATGAATGATGAAATTTCAGCCATCAAAACATCGACAGCCTGGTTGCTATGGGACAAAACCAGAACTTTTTTATCTTGTAAATAATGATTGGCTACTGTACGAGCCAATGTAAAGGTTTTTCCTGTACCAGGGGGTCCCCAAACAAAAGTGACAGGATTGAACTTCGAGCGTGCATATAATTCTTTCACACTGCTTTGTTTTTCATTTAAAGGATGTTTTTGCGGCATGGACGGATCCATCAGGCGTTTGATCCGAAGCCTTTTCCTTTTGCTTCTTTTGATTTCATCCAAGCGGACAATCAATTGTTCCAGCAATTCCCAAGGATCATGGTATAAAAAGGCTTCACCGATCATATCGCCTAACGAACGATCAAAAACAATGATTATACTTTTCCCCTCTGATGAAAGGATTCTTCCATCCTGTTTAATCCCTCCCCATTCCAGTCGAACGAGGGAGCCGACAGGGATTTTTATCGATGAACCTGTTTCAAAATAATAATTGAAAGATCCGTCACTTGTAAGCAGATGGCCGTTTGAAACCAGGTATTTTGTGCTGCCATACTTTTTCAAATGCAGGATCTCAAGTTGAATTGCCTGCTGCCATTCTTTTATATAATTTACTGTCGAATTCATTTTTCACTTTCCTCACAAAATATGCCATTGAAGTACAAAGAAACTGGCCCATTGGCTAGGCTCCGATGTTTAAAATAACGCTGTCACCATGACTTTTTTCGCGAATTACCTGTTTCTTCAGCATATAAAATAAGGCCCAATCTATTGATTGGGCCTTTCTTACGCCAATGTTTTAACTATAGCATTTTTTATAACATCATACCATGGGCTCTTTTGGAAGAAATGGTTTAGATTAGCCTTCAGTCAAATCAGTGAATTGGTCGACCAGATCGCTGAAAATCTTCATTGCATTTTCGATTGGATCAGGTTTAGTTAAATCTACCCCTGTTTTCTTAAGCAGCTCCAATGGGAAATCAGAACTCCCGCTTTTCAAGAAAGTCAAATAACTTTCAAGTGTTTTTTTGTCCCCAGAAAGGATCTTATCAGCGATAGTAATGGCTGATACGTAACCAGTAGCATATTTGTAGACATAAAACGGACGATAAAAGTGTGGGATGCGTGACCAGCCATACTTCACTTCTTCATCGAAAATTATTTCATCTCCATTATAAGCGCGAAATATCGATTCATAGGCTGTATTAAAAACCTCGGCATTTAGAGGTTCTTCATTTTCAGCTTTTTCATGTACGATCTTTTCGAACTCCGCAAACATCACCTGTGTGAAGAATGTTCCTTTAAAACTATCTATGAAATGGTTAAGTAAGTGTTTTTTCTTCTGTACATCTTTTGTAGTCTTAATTAAATGGCGAATCAAAAGGATTTCATTCACAGTGGAAGCAACTTCAGCGACAAAAATGGAATACCCAGCACTTATTTGCGGTTGGTATTTTGAGCTATAGTATGAATGCATGCCATGTCCAGATTCATGTGCAAGTGTAAATACACTGTCTAAATCATCACGGTGATTTAATAGGATGAATGGGTGAACACCATAAAGTCCTAAATTGTAAGCACCTGAACGTTTTCCAGGTGTTTCCCTGACGTCGATATATCTTTTTTCCTTAAAGGTTTTCAGGATTGTGATATACTCTTCGCCAAGCGGTTTCAGCGCCTCCACCATCAAAGAAAAACCATCATCGTAAGAAATCTCCTCTTTAGCGCCTTCGACTAATGGTACACTTAAATCATAGGCACGCAATTCTTCTACACCCAGCAATTTTTTTCTTAAATGAATGTATTTATGCATGGGTCCGATATTTTGCTTAGTAGACATAATTAAATTATCATAAACCTCTTTTGGAACTTGATCTCCAAATAATGATTTTTCCAAGGCAGATGGATAATTTCTTAGTTTTGACAGATTCACATTATTCTTGATTGCTGTGGAAAGAGTGGAAGCTATCGTATTCTTCAATTGTACATATGGCTGATAATAGGCGAAATAGGCCTCTTTTCTTTTATCGCGATCATCGTCCTCAATCAATTTGGAATACATTCCTCGCGTCAGCTCCACCCTCTCGCCGTCTTCATTCGTAACTTCCCCAAATTTAATATCAGCATTGTTGATCATCCCGAACGTTTTTTGAGGTGCTGAAAAGGCTTCGCCTATTTGGGAAAGCACCTCTTCTTGTTCTTTCGTTAACACATGGGCTTTATAGCGGAAGGAATCCAGTAGATCCTCCTCAAAATATTTTAAACCCTCGATTTCATTTATGTACCCTTTTAATGTGTGTTCTTCCAGACTCAAAAGAAACGGCATGAAAAATGCAGAAGCATTACTTATTTTCTGCCCTAACTTACCAGCCCGATCCAGCAATGCTTGTGATGAGGTTACCCGTGTATCCAAATCCGCTTGCAGCATGGCAAAAACATATAGCTTGTTATAAATGTACCCAAGTTCCTCACTTAATCGTAAATACTCGAACAAATTTTGAGCCGACTGAATATGTCCATCGTAAGTTTTTAATTTTTCTGTCATCTTCAGGACTTCTTGATAATCTTTTTCCCAATTAGACTGATCATCGTAAATATCCTTTAAGTTCCATGTTTCTTCTATTTTTATTTCGTCACGTGATTTAAACGTTTGCATTTGTCTGCACTTCCTTTCATGCTTATAGGCTTACCCTTTATTATAATCGACTTTCAGAAAAATCTGCATAGAAAAACCAGTATGCTAAAAAAACATACTGGTTTCCGCTTTTATAATTAGAATTTTGCTGCAGTTTCAGCAACTTTCGCCAATCCTTCTGCAACGATATCCTGTGAGCGATCTGGGTATTGATTATGTCCCTCGATTACGACTGTTTCTGGGTTTGTTATGCCCCATAGGTTTAAATTCATCTTTACGTATTTCTCTGCCATTTCGCCAGCATCCATTCCAGGCAATGCATAATCGGATCCGCGTGCATTAAGTAAAGCCACTTTTTTACCTCCAGCTAAGCCGACTGGGCCTTCAGCTGTATATTTGAATGTTGTTCCCGCTTGAGCAAGATAAGAAATATAAGTTACCAATGGTGCAGGAACCGTTGCGTTCCATAGCGGGAAGGCAAATACTACTTTATCGGCAGCAAGGAATTGATTCAAGTATTGTTGCACGATATCAGCAATCTCCACTTCTTCTTCAGTCAATTCCATGCCTTGGCTGCGTTTATATAGGGCAGTAATTGCTGTATTTCCGTAGTAAGGTAAGTTCAGTTTAAATAAATCCAATTCAGTTATTTCATCATTACTATTTGCTTCCTTATATGTGTTCAAAAACGTTTCATACATTTTGACACTAATAGCTTGATCCGCTGGGCGGTCATTTGATTTAACAAATAATACTTTAGACATTTTTATTCCCCCAATAGTTAATTTTGTATGTTATTAAAAAAATAGCATTTAATCCAAATATCTCGAATTAACTGCAATTTCTACTTTCACATTATAAAACTGAAAATCCAATAAGGCAAGAGATATGTTTTTTATTTTCAAATGTCCATTTCATGAGGTTTTCACGCCTTGATTTTATTATCCCCGATGCCTTCTAAGTAAGATGCGAAAAAACCGAGAGCAATTTGCCCTCGGTTAAGTTAACTCTTTATGATGGAAGGGACACTTACCTTTTATCGGTTCTATATCATCCCCAATGAAAAATTGTTTCCATTCATTATGATTTACATCTCCAAAGTGACTGATATCAGGATGTTTAGGAAGATTATCCCATTTCTCCACTCGTTCCCGAACCTTTTCACGCGACATGATTCCGCCTTTTTCCGTTCCTTCCAAGCCTTCAAAGATCATCCGGGGTTGAAATCCAAGTACAAGGCTATTTCCTAAATCGCGGGTTTTACGCTGTTTATAAGCAGGTGCATTACCAAAGACAAAGATTGGTTCCCCTGCAAAATGATAGTCCCATAAATAATGCTCGGGATCTTTCGGCTTTTCAATTGGCCAAGGTTTTTTATCCGCTTTATGCAGGTATTGCAGGATATCCCAAAACCTTTTACGGTAAAATTCTATATCACCCTCTATCGATTCAGGCTCCATAAAGACAAAAAGGCCATGCCTGATATATGGTGGTTCCTGAAATAAATCAAGAAAGCTTTCCACTGCTTTTGGGAGATTGGACCAATCCCCCTGTGTGATATAAGCATAGCGAAGTTCCCCTTTATTTTCAGCTTTCATACCAAAATAACATGGAAAGGTTTTATCGGTCACTGTATTATGGAATGTTTGATATTCCTTAATTAGCCATTGCGGCACTCGATCGGGATTTGTCATATCTTCTTTTGTTAACAAACTTGAATTAGCAGTCAGCATCATTTTTCTCCTTAAATCATTTTATTATATGTTACCCGCTTTAAATAAACTAAAACTTCTTCAGGCTGCAAATAAACTCAATCAATCGCATCCTATATAATTACTTCTTTATTTAAGAGATTATGACTGCCTCCCGATTCATCGGATTCCAATTAAAAAACTTTCGATCTGCATATTAATCATTTTCTTTACATTAGGATAACCTAAGAAAAAAATAGGAGTGATGCAAATTGGCAAGGAGAAGGAAAATTCTAGTATCTGAAGCGCGAAAAGGACTCGATGATTTAAAAGCCAAAGTTGCTGGTACAAAGAATCCCGAAGAAGCAAAGTTTGAAGTAGCAAAAGAAATGGGCGTACCCCTGAAAAAAGATTATAACGGTGAACTGACATCCAAGCAGAATGGAAAAATAGGCGGAAAGTTAGGCGGAGGCATGGTCAAGGAACTTATAAAGATGGCACAGGAGAATTTAGGAAAAAAACATTAACAAGCGTCGATTCCTGTTGGGGTTGCTCCTTCAAATATATCGAAACGAACTGACTGAACGAAAAATTTTGGGACTTAACATATGGCACCCAACGCAAATAAGCCAACCTTCATGGGCTGGCTTTTTTTTAGTTTAATTAATTCCCACGGGTGAAACTCTTGAAACTACTGACATTATTAATTCCTCTGACATCGGGTAATTAGTGGCAGCTGGATCCGTCATTACTGCTTTAAGAATTCTTTTCATATCTGACTGGTTAATTCCATAGGCGCTGAAATCGGAGGGCAGCCCAAGATCAGATAGGAAAACGCGGAGCTTTTCTACCACTTTCGCTAATATCCCTTTTGAATCTTCATCATGTATTTTCACACTAAAGGCTTCGGCTATCAAATGGGCCTTTGGAAGATATAAATCCGAGGTTGATTCCATGACGACCGGTAATAACACGGCATTGGCCAATCCGTGCGGAATACCGAATAACGCCCCATATGCATGGGCAAAGTTATGAACCGGAATCACATTCAGTGCACTACAAAATGCAGTGATTCCCATCATGCTTCCATGCAACATTTCCATTCTGGCCTCAATGTTCGTTCCGTCCTTTACGGCCCTCGGTAAGTTTCTTTCAATAACTCGAATGGCCTGATTTGCATATGCATCAGTTATTGATGTCGCTGCAGGTGAAACGATCGCTTCAATTGCATGTGTCAATGCATCGGCACCAGTAAACGCCGTAATGTCAGACGGCAGTCCGACTGTTAATTCGGGATCTAGAATGGCAACATCCGAACTTAAAAAAACATTGTATATATTCATTTTGACTTTTTTATGTTCATTATATATGACTGCGATCGGGGATACTTCAGAACCGGTTCCTGCTGTTGTGGCTACGGAAATATGCGGGATATTCATCGATTGGGCTTTTGGAAAACCCTCATAAAGATAACCGCTTGGTATCGAATCATTTATATCCGTAATCCCTTTATATAATCCGAATTTCAATGCTTTTGCTGTATCAATGACACTCCCTCCACCAATGGCAAGTATGGCATCGGCATTCACTTCGCGTGCATATTTCAATGCTTCGTTAACACATTCACTAGCTGCGTCTTGTGTAACACCCAGAAACTGTCCAACTACTTCAGCTCTGGCACCTAATTTCTGCTGCTCAAAAGTTTCGGCAACTTTTTTAACGACACCTGCATTTTCCAAGCCGGCATCACTCACGAGTAGAATCCTTTTGGCCCCGAGACCATTGAATAGGTCCGGAATGAGTGAACGAGTGTTAGTGCCACTGTAAATTGAAGACCTTAACCAAAAATTCGAATGAGCGTTTACCATCAAAAAATTTCACCTCAGATATATTAGTCTATATTCGCAATTAAGAATTGTTCATGCCCTGCTACCAAGTTTCTGATGGCCAGTCATTAGCAAATGTAAAATGGACACTAAGCTTGTCTCTTATCGGCTTTACAAAACCCCATATTCCTTTTCGTTACTTTGATAGATCTCTTCAATCCCCTTTCCTTTTGCCCTGGCTAAAATCTCCATCCGCACTGATAATTGTTTCATGGTAAAATTCAATATAGCTTGTTGGTCATTATCAAATGGATTTCCTAACCGATCATATCCCTCCGTATTTAACGCGATGGCCAGTGGCGAAAGTTCCTCCATTCTCTTTTCAACCTGTTTAAAGATATGTGGGTGTTCACTGATGATTCTCTGCAGCAGGAAGGTCCCATAAGCAATATGGCGTGATTCATCCTTCTTCAACAGACCCACGCCTTTTAATAAACCTGGCATCATTTTATTAGCTTCGAGAGTCTGATAAAACCCGAAATATCCAGTTTCTGCAAGTACACCCTCGGTAAACATATTATAAACAGTGGCTGCTTCCGCCAATGCTTCAGGGGATTGATCGGATAAAAGTCTCTCCATCGCTTCAGGCAATATTTCATAAAAAATCGATTTATAAATGTCTGAATGATAAACCGTCAAATCACCCGTTTCACCTATTTGATCTAACGTATAACGAAAGAACTCCATATGCTTCGCTTCCTCGAAAAGGAATGTCGTTAAGTACATTTCTTCTTCGATCCTTCCCTCCTTGGCTATCGTCATAATTAGCGGCAGCAAATCTAGAGTAACGGCTTCTTCTCCGCCCTGAAAAAGGGAAATGATCCGTAACAACACCTCCCTTTCAATATCAGTAAAAGACCTCCAATCTTCTTTATCCTGGCTGAAATCGATGTCGCGAGGGTTCCATATACCGAACTTCTTTGCTTTTTGATAAAGTTTAAAGGGGAGGGTATCTTCTCTAAAACTCCGGCTGGTTGTCGTTAAATTCTTTCTTTTCATTGTAATGCCTCCTTGAAATTATGAACTTTAAAGTTTTGAATCTCTAAGACTTTATTTAATTTGTAAGAGTTTTCATTATATTGTAAGATATTAGTAGCAGTTATCCTAGCACTGAAAATGTAGGGAGGAATAAAGTCGAATGCTTGAGGAAACCCTGATGAATCATGTAAAAAAGATTTCCCATCAAAAAGATATGGCAAATAAATCACATATGATCGTAAAGGGCTGTGTGGATTTTTTTTCATTTCAACGAGCATCTTTATTCAGTTACTCATATTTAACAGGAATGGGTGAAGGAATATGTGCATGTACAAGTGAAGATACCTTTTCATTACATAATGTAAAAGAAAATATTCATGATATATACCCCCTCCACCAAGCAGTCATCCATAATAAGCCCATATACTTAACCATCCAGCATGCGCAATCTTCCATACCTGCAAAATACGTTAAAAGATTTTCCATCTCTTCATTGGCGATCATTCCGATAATCGTGAATGACATGGCCATCGGTCTAGTGTTGGTTGACCCCATTCATGCCACCGAGCCTGTTACCAAGAATGATTTAATGAAGCTTTCCCATTATTTAAAATTGGCTGTCGGTTCAACATTGAATTCCGCCCCTCCCACTTACCTTCTAAGCAAACGTGAAGTTGAGGTCCTTCAATATTTAGCCAATGGAATGGGATTAAAGCAAATGGCACCAAAAATGAGCGTTAGTGAATTTACCGTCAGAGATCATATTTCTTCTGCAATCAGGAAATTGGGAGTGAATCATCGGACAGAGGCCGTCGCGGTTGCCATTAGACACAAAATGATTATGTGAAAACAAAAAAACCTTCAAAGAAGGTTTTTTTTGTTTAAGTATCATTGAGTCACTTTTTCTTCAACTTTCGTAGTCCAGTTCAACTCGTCTGCGACTTTACCTGTTTGGACACCTGTCAGTGTATCATAAAGCTTTCTAGAAAGTTCGCCAGTTTCCCCGCTTTGAACAATCATTTCTTCACCATTCCACAAAAATTCACCAATTGGTGATATGACCGCGGCTGTACCCGTTCCAAAGGCCTCTTCCAATTGACCTAATTTATAGGCTTCATGGACTTCCTCCATCGAAATGCGCCTTTCCGACACGGGAAGACCCCAATGTTTCAGCAATTCGATAATGGAATCACGAGTAATACCCGGAAGGATACTTCCATTTAAAGCAGGAGTGATGATTTCACCATTAATTTTGAAGAAAACATTCATGCTTCCAACTTCTTCGATATACTTTTTCTCCACCCCGTCTAACCAAAGAACTTGGGCATAACCCATCTTTTCGGATACTTCCTGGGCTTTTAGGCTCGATGCATAATTACCGCCCGTTTTGGCTTCACCCGTACCTCCATTAACCGCTCTTGTGAAAGCTGACTCCACCGCTATTTTAACTGGATGAATGCCTTCTTTATAATACGAACCTACAGGTGACATGATGATGATGAACTGATATTTATCCGATGGAGAAACTCCAAGATAAGGCTCAGTAGCTATAATGAATGGCCTGATATATAAGGATGTCCCTTCTGCTTGGGGAATCCAATCCTTATCAACGCTAATTAAAGTCTTTAAAGCCTTCAACGCAAAATCAACGTCGATATCCGGTATGCATAATCGGCTATTTGAACTATTTAAGCGTTGGAAATTCTTTTCCGGACGGAATAAGATAATTTCATCCTCTGATGTTGCATATGCCTTCAATCCTTCAAAAACGGATTGACCATAGTGAAAAATCATAGCTGACGGCTCTAATGAGAGCGGTTGATAAGGAACAATTCTTGGATCATGCCACCCTTGCCCTTGTGTGTAATCCATAATAAACATATGATCGGTAAACTGCTTACCGAACTCAAGCTGGTCCGCCTGTGGTTTTTCTTTCTTTGTTGTACTAAGCGTGATTTGCATGTCATGTTCCTTCATTACCAAAACCCCTTGTTGATTAAATTTACAAGATTTCACTTCCATAAAATCTATCTTTAATTAGTTTACTCCTATCAGGAATCATAGTTCAAGCCTTTAAGACGAAATTTTCGGAATTTTTTTAAAATAAATGGAATTTTTTTGATTTCCAGACTATGATTCCTGAAAAAAGAATGATTTATTCCTGAAACCTCTCAAAAAATATCAATTCCGATTGTTTGCTAAGGTAACTTGAACTCGTAAATATTAGTTTATTTTAACAAAATAATTACAATAAAGCCAATGAGAATATTTCTAGGTATTCCATCATGGCACCTTAAGTAAATTCAATCATTTCCCTTTTATAACCAAAAAATATTGATAAAAAGGATGTGCAGCAAGTTCTAGATTACAAGTGATCTAAAAACACTTAGAGCTGATACCTACAAACTTATATGTATATTATAAAACCTAAGAAAATATAACATTTTTTATTCTGATTCATAAAGTGGTTTTTTCATGCCATTCCCAATTTTAATCCAATGGAATAAAGAGGAAAATTTTTCATGAAATTCAATTTAGTAGTTTACTACTAAATAATAATCTTATATACTTATCCCACAAGATAGATAAAACGCATGCAAAACGAGTTATTATAGATAAAAGGCATGCAACTTTCTTATTTTTGACGAAAAGGGGTAACAACATGACAAAAAACAGATGGTTAATCGCTTTATCAGCTATCGCCATTCACCTTTCCATTGGTGGTGCATACGCCTATAGCGTATACAAAAAACCGTTAGTTGAGACTATGGGGTGGTCAGAAACTGAAGTAACGTTAGCATTCACAATAATGATGGCGCTTGCAGGAACTTCTGCAGCCTTCTTTGGTAAATTCGTGGAAAAAAATGGTCCAAGAAAGTCAGCTATGGTCGCAGCTGTATTATTCGGTTTAGGACAAGCCGGTTCCGGTTTAGCAGTAATGGTCGATTCACTTCCGCTTTACCTATTGACATATGGGGTTTTAAGTGGACTTGGCATGGGGATCGGGTACATTTCACCAGTATCCACTTTAGTCAAATGGTTCCCAGATCGCCGGGGATTGGCAACAGGAATGGCAGTATTAGGATTCGGTGCCGGAGCTCTCATTACAGCCCCAGTAGCTGCAAGCCTTATGGAATCCGTTGGCATTTATACTACATATTATATTTTAGGAGCAGGCTATTTCATACTGATGTTCTTAGGTGCATCCTATATTGCACCTCCAAAGGCCAACTGGCTACCTGAAGGAATGAAAAAAGATATTGAGTCCGGTAAGAAAGAACTGAAGAAAGACCTAAGGCAATTAACTGCAAAAGAAGCGGTTAAAACTAAACACTTCTGGATGCTATGGTCCATGAAATTGATAAATACAAGTGCAGGGATCATGATGATTTCGGTAGCTTCACCGATGGCTCAAGACGTTGTTGGTCTGTCTGTAGCAGGTGCAGCAACATTAGTCGGCATTATGGGAATCTTTAATGGCGGAGGAAGACTTGGCTGGGCAGCAGCATCTGATTATATTGGACGTCCAAATGTTTTCGTCATTTTCTTCATCATTCAAATCGGAGCGTTCCTTTTACTTCCAACTACTACAAATACTCTATTATTCCAAGGTCTCATCTTGCTGGTCGTAAGTTGTTATGGAGGAGGATTTTCAAATCTACCTGCATTTGCCGGGGATTTATTTGGAACTAAGGAAATTGGTGCCATCCACGGTTATCTTTTAACTACGTGGTCTCTAGGTGGGGTTTGCGGACCAATGTTGGTTACTGGAATCAGGGAAAGTACGAACAGCTACATCCCGGTATTCTACGTTTTCGCAGCATTAATTGCGATAGCATTCGCCATCTCCATCTGGTTGCGACTCGACATTAAAAAAATGCAAAGAGAACAGAACCAAGGAGTAACGAACACCATAAGTAAAATATCTTAAAACCTTTCAAAAAGGCATTATCCAAGTAAACTTCCCTAAACGGAATTCACCTTTGATGATGCCTTTTTTAGTTTGTTTATGGCCATAACGGTGTATCTTTTGGAACTGTGGCACATCCGAAGATTTTATGGATTACGTCATCCCCCCGGAATCTTTGCTCGTGCAGTTGTGCTCATATCTAATGCTTAATCGCAGTAGTCTTGGGAAATGCAGTTAGCCGTGCAATCCTTGTAGGCGGACTTTATTGTGGACTTATGCACGTAAAGGCAGGAAAACGTTATAGTGATCGATAATTTTTTTAAAAATTGACCATCATTTCACAGTGAAAGTCTTGTATTCGTTTCCCATGATAACAACTTCAATAAACAGATTGTATTCCCATTTCCTTGTTGCTGGTAAGCTAGCATTCCTTTTATCAAAATTGAAACAGCACAATCGAATTTAAGTTGAAAGATAAACGTTCATTATAACATGTTTTCACCAAACATTTTGAACAAGTTAAATAGTTTAACATTAAGCTAAATCAGGGAATCAAGTAAGAGATGGAATTGGGGGGGATTGTCTTGTGGATCAATAAACCGTTTTTCAAATATGCATGCGGAACCATTTTGATCATTTTAATTATTTTTTTACTAGGTAAGATCGATTATGTTCTGCAGCCGGTACAAAAAATCATTGCAGCCATGTTTTTCCCTATTATTGTGGCTGGGCTTTTATACTATATTTTACGGCCGGTCGTTAACTTTTTAACTGAGTTTATCCCGAGGTCAGCTAGCATCTTCACCGTTTTTTTGATTATATTTACTATGATTGGGATGGTAAGTTACTTTGGAAGTCCTGTAATCGTGGACCAATTTCAAAAATTATCTGAAAACCTCCCCAGCAAAGTGAAGGAATTCTCTAAAGAATCTGAAGTGATGATTGAAAAAAATGATTTTGGCATGGTTAATATGGAAGATCTGAAAGAAAAAGCGGTCACTCATTTGAAAGATTACTCGGAAAAACTAATAGTGAATGTCAATACCATTTTTTCCACGATCACGAGTGTATTAACAGTATTGGTCATTACACCATTCATTTTATTCTATTTCTTGAAGGATGGAGATAAATTAAGACCATTTCTATTAAAATATATACCGAACGATGTAGAATCAGAGGGGAACACGATTTTAAAAGACGTCGATAAAGCCCTTTCAACTTATATTATCGGTCAATTTATCATATCAATCGTCATTGGGACTTTGATGTATATCGGCTACCTGATTATCGGTCTCGATTATGCACTCGTATTAGCCTTATTCGCCATGATTTTTACCGTTGTACCATTCCTTGGTCCATTAATAAGCATCATCCCTGCCCTTTTCATTGCCTTACAGCAAGACATTGGGTTGGCGGTGAAAGTTCTCATTGTCCTTACCGTTGTTCAACAGGTCGAAGGGCATTTGGTTACACCGAATATTATGGGAAAACGGCTTAACATTCACCCACTTACCATTATCTTATTGCTGCTTGCTGCAGGATCAATATACGGTTTCGTTGGCATTTTAATCGCTATCCCAGCTTATTCCGTAGTAAAAACGATTATAGGGAATTTCAGGAAGTTTTACAGATTACGGAAAAGGGTTACATAAACAAGACTGGTTGTCTACGCATTTAATTAAGGCGTTGTATCCTTAGTAATCCAGAAGTATTTTTTTAAAAAAGGACATACTATCAACGGTTTAGATTGTAGACAACCTCTGGGTTTGCCTGCAGTTTTTCTTTTAAAAAAGTTCCAGTTGATTTCAGAAATCAGCTCCCTTTTTGCCGACTGTCTGCCAAGCCTCCTCGACGCAACCGTCCTTGGAGGCTTGGCTAGCCAGTTACTCGGGAGGGTTGTCACAAATCCCTTCAATTTAAGGAGGGTTTATCCTATAAAACAGTAAAAAATATGAAGGCTAACCTTTTCTCGTTATAAATTGAGGGTTCGGTGTGAGACCATTCCCCCCTTTTGTAGACAAACTAAAAACGTTGATAGAATTATCAACGTTTGTTTAATAATTTTTTAACAATGCGTTTAAAAAACGCTTTGAAGCTTTTCTTTTTGATAACTTGCTGGACATGATATTGCTTCTCGATATAAATTTCTTCTTTGTTTATGGCATTAATTTCTGCTAATACCAGACCCAATTCGGAGTTATGATCTTTGTTTAGGACAATTTTGTAAGGAATATTATGACTCATTGCCAATTTTATATATTTCCCTAAATATTGATAGTCCATCTGACCATTTAAAAACAAATTTGAACGGGGATGCTGCTTCATCATTTGCTCTATCTCCGGATATACATTCTTTTCAAAGACTTGGCTTTTTTTTAGGACGATGACGACGCGCTCCCGTAATGTGCCCAGAAATTCCCTACGTTCACCAGGCTTGATTTCTTTTGGACCATGGATGCCTTGTTCTAGATAGTCCTCCACCTTTAGGCGTGACAATTCTTTTCCCACCTCCGCTTTCACTTCAATAATGTATGTAATATGGCCAAAAATAGTGCCCATCATTTCTAGATATGCCAAAAAGCAGAAAGTTGCTCTTGGTTTAATATTACACATTTTTATAGTCTACCCCCATTTTAAAAAATTGTCACTCTAGCTTCACTTCATGCATAGGATAGTATATGTGTAAATGTAGGTTGCTTAAATGAGGGACGGGGAAAAATATGAAAAAATTAATTGTATTTATATTAATATTCGCCTTTAGTTTTGTTGGGTTCAGTAATACTTCAGATGCGTCAGCAAGACAACTGATTATCATCAATAAAGACAATAATCAGCTTGCCTATTACGAAAATGATAAATTGGTGAGGGTATTCATCGTGGCGACAGGAAAGAAAGCCTCCTACACTCCAGAGGGAAAGTTCAAGGTAGTGACAAAGATTGTGAATCGTCCCTATTATAAAGGCAACATTAGAGGCGGAGACCCAAAAAACCCTCTAGGTAAAAGATGGCTGGGGATCAATGCAAGGAATACACCAGGAAATACGTACGCAATACACGGCAATAATGATCCTACCACCATTGGGAAATATATAAGTGCCGGTTGTATTCGTATGTATAACAATGATGTTCAATGGCTGTACGATAGGGTGAACATGAACACTGTAGTGCTGATTGCCAGTTCGAATAAATCATTTGCCACCATAGCTGCCACGAATGGATATAAAGTGAGTGGATCTGTGAGCCTACCTGTAAATACCAACGCTTCCCTGAAGAAAGGTAGCAGTGGCCCCCAAGTAATCGAACTGCAAAAAAGATTAACTAAACTTGGATACAGCACTAAAGGAGTAGATGGGGCATTTGGAAAAAATACTGAAGCTGCTGTAATGAAATTTCAAAAATCCAAAAAACTCAATTCCGATGGGGTCGTCGGACCAAAAACGAAAAAAGCGCTTGGACTTAAATAATTTTCATTACCGATATCCACTGTTTAGAGGATATCTTTTTTTATGTTTTAATTGTACAACCTATACATAATTACCCATATCGTCTTTAATTTTCCACCATCAGTTATTGACTTTATGTTATAATTTATACATCAACAGCTAATCATAATCGCACTGTCATTACATACAAGGAGGTAATACAAATGTACGATGAAATTCTCTTAACATCCATTAAAGCAATTTTTGTAATTGGCACCATCGCGATGTTTGTGATTTTAGGATTCGTAAAAGGACGCCGTTTTTAACTTTATCTAAAATATCCTCACTTGCCTGATTACATGTATAATTTCATACCGGTAATCAGGTTATTTTTCACGCAGAAAAAAGCATATCCTCTCTAGGCATGCTTTTCCTTACCGATTCCAATAATCCGTTTTATCTAAAAGTTGATCGATGTCAAATGTATCAAGATGGAATGGAACTGACTCTTCTGCAATCGCTTCAGTGGCTAACAATAATTGGTCGATATCAATAATGGCCAAAACAGGTCCTCTCCCTTTTTTTAATGGTCTTTTACCCTCATTTTTTTAATACATTAAACACTTCGTTCAAAAGAAATTTTATTAGAGGGTATCCTTTGAATTTTACATTTGACATTCAATTTAGATGCAGTGAGTCTTTTTCAGATCCTTCCGGAGAAAGCGTATGTATCAATTTAACCAGCTTATAAAAGGTACCGCTGCAGATTGTAACCTCGGGCAGATTATGAAATATTGATTTTTTATTAATATGATAATTGTCTTTCTCAGGTGAATACACAATGATTTTCTTATTTAAAGATAAAGCATATCCAAGCTCATATAGATTACCTTTTCCTGCTGTTAGGAAGATCAGCATGAAACCGGCTTCCTCAATCCCCTTTTTTTCATATTCTCCAATGCCGTCCGTTATTTGGTTTTTCTCATCATTCGCAATTAAATTCAAATCATTCACACAAGTAAACCCTTTTGAAGTCAGTTTCTTGATCAATGATCTTACTTGCTTCAAATTTTTTTCGTCTGATGCTATATAATATTTCACACATACACCTCCAAAATATATAACTATTGATACTTTTTACCTATGTTACCTATACTATACATATTCGTTATAAAGAACGCAATATCCTTTCCCCAAAAATAAAAAAATAATTAAAGGGAAATTTTAAGCGAAACAAAAAAACCATCATTCCTTTTGCAGGGAATGATGGTTTTTCAAATATGCAGTGGTATCATTATCTCCGTCGACTTCAGCTTACTCAAGAAAATAATAAACGATGTACTAATTATGGTTTGACATTCCAGGGTACAAAATGTTCATTGAATTTCAAAAAATACAAAATAAAAACCTTGTCCCCTAATCGGCAAGGTTTATTTATTTTTCATATGTTATATTTTCTATTTCAATCCTGAAGGGTGCAGCTTCACAAATATTAATTCCCCTATCCAGTTTCACCTTTTCCATTTCACTTGCATCCGGGATAGTTTTTTTATCGTGAATAAAATGTTCGACCATGGCTTTCAACAGTTCTTGAGCACAAGCTAAGGCATCTAGCCGATTCCTACCGCTAACGGAAGAAATAATTCCTTCTCGCCTAAAATCCGGGAAACAAACTTGAACGGAAAAAGAGTCGATAATCAACGGGTGCTTTTCATAATAGAATACGGCTGGATACTCAAAAATTTGAATGGTCAAAATATCATCCCTTCATACAATATTTAGGTTTTTAAATTAATTATAACATAAAATCCCATTTTATATATGTTTATTTTACTTTTCTTAGTTTTTTAGGTTAATACTTAGATTTAAAAGGTTGTTATGTCCGTACTTACTGCGAAATAAAAAAACACCAGGAAAATCAGGATCACGATAACATTTAAGATTATTCCAATAATGCTGCACACTTTTCCAGCTGTCACTAATCCATTTCCAGATTCACCAGTAAGCTTAATTTCTTGTTTACTCTTCGATGCAAATATTAAACCCAGAATACCTAATATGATGCCTATGAATGGAATTAACAGGGATAATACCCCCATGATCAATGCTACAATCGCTTTGCTATTGCTTTGTTTGATTTCCGACATATATTTCACCTTCTTTCTTCCTTTATATATACGGTTAATAAATGCAAAAGATTCATTTTTTTGTGTACTCATTCATCACATTCCAGTTGATTTCAGTAATTCACTCCCTTTCCGCCGACTGTCTGCCAAGCCTCCTCGACGCAAGCGCCTCCGGGGTCTCGGCAAAACCAGGTATTCTGCAGGAGTGTCGCAAATTTCTTCAATCTTGTAAGGGTTTCATCTAAAGAATAAAAAATCATGGAGTATAACCAAGTCTTGTTTTATAAATTATGATAATTATTCCTTAAAATCGTGAAAGGGATTCAGGATAAGGCCATTCCTAACCTTATGATGTCGACAAATGTAGACAAACCTGAAGAAACTCCAGGTTTGCATACAGTCTATAAAAAGACAGTCCAGTTGATTGGAATGAAAGGTACGAGACACCTGCGGGAAAAGCGCGTCCAGGGGAGACCCCACAGGCGCAAAGAGCGCCGAGGAGGCTCCCGGACCGCCCGCGGAAAGCCATTGCCTGGAGTGGAAATCGACGCACAAATTTTACAAACCCTCAAAAAATGTTCCAGTTGGTTTCAGAAATCCGCTCTCTTTCCGCCGACTGTCTTCCAAGCCTCCTTGCGCAAGCGTCTTTGGTGTCTCGGCTAGCCAGGTATTCGGCAGGAGTGTCGCAAACTTCTTCAATCTAATAAGGTTTCATCCAATATAAAGTTAAAAAACATGAAGGATAAACAAGTCTTCTTTTAAAATCATGGTTTGGGGTAAGACCATTCCGACCTCCTTTTGAAATTCTCTTTGAATTTTCGCCTAAAGTTAAGAGATTGGGGCTCTACGAGCCCACTATTTTAGGCCATTTTTGGACCTCGCCATGTCCAATTGGCCATCTTCTTTAAATTAATGGCAGCGAAAGTAAGCATCGCCT
>NZ_JBHZPG010000037.1:0-57021 GCF_042788005.1 Peribacillus sp. YIM B13472 | reverse complement strand
TGCTTTTTTAATAGTGTGTGCTCACTTAAAATTTAACGTTGGCGCTTTGTTTTGTTCAGTTTTCAAAGAGCAATTTGTTGTCGTTTCTCTCAGAAGCGACCTCTATAATGTAACACATTCTGTCACGTTTCGTCAACAACTTTTTTTAAAATGTTTTTTCCAACTTGTTAGTTGTTTAAGTTGTTGTCTTAGCGACAAGAAATAATATACCATGTACTAAAAATGTTTGCAATACGTTTTTTAAAACTTTTTCAAAAAAAACATTTTCACCTATTCCCTTCTATATATTCTTTACATCACCATCACACCCTTTCCCTGTTTCCGGGCCAAGCTCATGTATTATGAATAAACGAAGCATATTTCCAATGAAACACAAATAGACATATATAGATATCTTTTTTCCATGAGGTGAAGCAATGAATCTCGCATTAATCGGATTACTCATTTCTTACTGTATGGCCCTTTACTTATTCAGCACCGCTTTTTATGAAGCCATCAAGTTCAGCAGAGAAAAAGGGAAGGTAAATGGTACGACGTTTTTATTCAGCTTTACTTTTGCTTTGATTTTCACACGGATCACCTATTTGTTTCACCCCTATTAAATAAAAGCAGTAAGTCGGGAGACTTACTGCTTTTATACGGAAACTTGCGCTTCTTTATTTACCTTGCCTTTCTTTTCATCCTTTAAGAACATCATCAAACCACCCAATATGATGGTACCTCCAAGGACCTGCGTCCAGAGTATCGGTTCATCTAATATGAAGTAAGCCAGAATTGTCGCTCCCACCGGTTCAAGTAAAATTCCCATCGAAAGCGTCGAAGTGCTTAACCACTTTAGCGACCAATTGAATAAAGAATGCCCTAATAAAGTCGGGAAAATGGCAAGCAAAACGAAATTGATCCAATCGGAAGCAGGATAAGGCGCCAATGCCTCTCCTTTGAAGACCACATAGAAAAACAATGCGATAGTGCTGATTGCATACACGACAAATGTATATGTTATAGAAGAGATGCGTTTTCGAACATTTTGACCAAACAGTAAATAACCGGTTACCAGCGCACATGCGATAAGCGAAAGAATATCTCCCCAAAGCGCCATACCGCTGATTCTCAAATCACCCCAGCTTATGACAAGGCTGCCTGCTATCGCAATGACACCGCTCAATATCGCCTTCATTGAAAACCTTTCTTTAAAAAACAGGTAGGCTCCGGCAAAAGCGAATAAAGGCTGGAGGGTGACAAGCACAGTTGAACTCGCGACCGATGTGTAATTAAGCGATTCAAACCATAAAATAAAATGGAAAGCCAAAAACACTCCTGCCGCAATCGAATACAGCCAATCCTTTTTTTTAATGAATTTAAGTTCATGACGGTATTTCACCAAGAACACCGGCAACATAAGAAGGACAGTAAATAATAAACGGTAAAAGGCGATAACACCCGATGGAGCGGTCGCCAATTTAACAAGGATGGCCGAAAACGATACGGATGCCACACCGATCGCTAACGCTACATAAGGATTCAATTTTGGCATTTGACTTAAATTCCTCCTTTCAATGGAATTACGTTTCATAGAACTCTATTCTACTATGTTAAAATTATTAGGGTAGTTTTTTTTAGAAAACGGGTATATGGCAACAGACGATCTTATTATTCGATAATAATTCGGAAGTGGTGAAACAAAATGGAATGGACATTCGACCCTCAATCGGAACTGCAGATCCTTATCAAATTGGGGATTTCAGCTCTCCTTGGACTAATTATCGGACTAGAGCGAGAAATGAAACGAAAACCCGTTGGATTAAAAACAAGCCTGGTCATTTCAATCGTTAGCTGTTTATTAACGATCGTTTCCATGGAATCCGCTTATAAGTTCCCGGGGAGCGACGACGTAAATATCACAATGGACCCCTTGCGTCTAGCGGCTCAGATCGTTTCGGGCGTCGGCTTTATCGGTGCAGGCGTCATCCTCCGGAGGGACAACAACAGCATATCCGGATTAACGACAGCCGCCATCATCTGGGGAGCGGCGGGAATCGGAATCGCCGTTGGAGCAGGATTTTTTCTCGAAGCAATAGCCGGCGTCATCCTATTGATCATCAGTGTCGAATTGGTGCCCCTAATCGTCACCTGGCTCGGACCGATGAAGTTGCGGCAAAAAGAAATCTTTCTGCAGCTGGTGGTAAAAAATAAAGATGACATTGCCGTCGTACTGAAAAAAATCAAAGACGAAAAAATATTCATCAAAAACCTAAGAATCAAAGATGTGGAAGAAGACCACCACCTTTTGACGCTTAAAGTATTGGTCGATCATAAAGTAAGAACATCGGAAGTGTATTATACCGTCTCCAACCTTAAGGAAATTGCACGGGTAGAGATCGAAAATGCATAATAAAAAACCGTTTGACTTACCCTCAAACAGTTCACTAGATAAAAGGGGTTCGGAATTAAACATTCCGAACCCCTTTTAATTTCCCACAATATTAAGAGATCGAACCTCTACGAGTCAAGTATGTTAGACCACTTTTTAACCTTGGCAAAGTCCAATTGAGCATCCTCTAAGATTAATGGCTAAGTCTTGCCTGCATAAACCAATCGAAACTTCCGCAATCCTCTGGCTTTATCTCTAGCATCAAAAGCCAACACCATGCATATATGGACAGGTCAGTGAGAAAGTCTAGTGTTACGTGACTTCACTGTGGCCTGATCCATTATTTATTTTTCGGATCCACTATATACATATATTTCAAATTCGCAAAATATTCAAACCGATATCCTTCTCTATACGTTTATATATAGTGAAAGGACGAACTCCGGCTTGATTAAATATTTCAAAGGAAGGCGGGCAGGGCAACCAGCAAGATATTGACAGGGATTTAAACTATTATCAAGAAATAATTTTCCGAGGTGAGTAATGTTTAAAAAAATGAAGTTAATAAGTATATGGATTATCCCCTTACTATTTGTGGTTTTTATACCGAGTGTAATTGGTGCTTCTTCTACTAAAGGTGAAAGCCCGGTATTAGGGACAGGCTTCGGCACCCACATCACCAACAATTCCCTTGCCGTAAGTCCTGATGAGCAAATAGCGATTGTCTCAGATAGCCGTGAACACTCCATCCTGATCTATGGTCTCGCCAAAGGCAAGTTGCGTAAAAAGATTGACGGCTTCGGATCACCGAGAAACATCGTATTTATTGATGGGGGTTCAGAGTTTGTCGTCTCAGATAGTACGCTCGGTACACTTCGATTTTACAGCATTAAAAATTTCACCTTGAAAGATGAAGTTGTCGCTGGTCCAGGTGCATTTGGGACTGCTGTCAGTCCGGATGGAACGAAAATGTATGTGAACAATCCAGCAAACAATTCCGTCACGGTCGTCGATTTGGTAAAACGAAAACCCATTGACGTCATTACAGGTTTCGCCCAACCAAGGCAAGGCATTAAAGTCTCTTCAGACGGAAATTTCATTGGTGTAATGATTACATTTTGTGGCAGGTCTCAATCGTATAAACAAAAAACTGTAGGTCACTCGATTCATCAAGTCTATAGTCTGATCCATTTGACTGCCCTCAAACGGTTTTTTTATCATTTTTGCAAAAATCTCATATTTAATATTGACTTTTCACCAAAATCCGATAAAATAATTATTGTACCTCAATTCGGGGCATTAGCTCAGCTGGGAGAGCGCTACGCTGGCAGCGTAGAGGTCAGCGGTTCGATCCCGCTATGCTCCATACTTTATACGAAATCAACGTCACGACAACGTTCGTGGCGTTTTTCGTTTTCGTTGACTTGAACGAATAACAGCTATACCAACAAACCGATAACACGTCTTTTCTTTACGATAAATAATCGTATAGAAGAAACTAATCAATCGAAAGAAGAATCGGATAATCAAGGAGTAATGTACGACCGACTACTTGTTCAAGGAATCGAAGCACATATTCGACTAATGAATGAAGAGGAAGCCGCCAACCTTGAACCGTTTGGTTTCGACGCCGGTACGCCGATTAATCGAATTCATCAATACAATGCTTTAATGGTATTGTCCAATTAGATTTCCCACGGGAAGAATCGCTTGATCCGAAAGGCCAACCAACGAAGTATGTGGACGAATTAGCAAAGAATGAATCCAACGTCGATACCATTATCGAAAAGTTAGTCGCATATAAGGATGAAAGCGTCAATTCATGACGGTTTGGCACGTTTTTTATTTTTTGATTATTCCTTAAAATATGAATCTATTTATATTACGGTTAAAAAAGGAATTACATAGGGGCGATTTGCATGAAAGGGAAAAGAATTCTCGGTTGGTTATTGGGGATTGCAATTGTTGTCGGATTGGGTACTTGGGGAACTTTCGCAGTATTAGGAAACGTCAATGATTATAAAGCGATCGAAAAGAAACATGGAACAGCGGCGGCGGACGAAGGGGACATCTCCCGAGACGTTGACCAAGAAGTCGTGCACACACCGATTGCAAAGGACGTTGTAACATTGGCGGACGGCGGAGACGGTCACACGTTCATTGCGGATACTCATTCATTCTTGAACGATACGCTTGGATATGGTCGCGTTAATTCGGCGGATTATAGGTCACAACGAGCGAATGCCGAAGACGTGCTTCAAGCGTTGAAGGGTGCAAAAGTGAAGAACAAAGAAATAACGGCGGACTTCAAGAAAATAGAAGAATATGCGAACGTCGTATTCAAAGAAGATAATCGTGACGCAATGGTTCAACTTCACCGATTGTTTCACGATTTGGATATCTACTTCAACGGATATGATTATGACCAAACTTGGGGTGTAACTGATTTCAAGGGCGAATAATTGGGTCATTGGTCATTTCGTTGCAAATAAATCGGAGATAAAAGCACCATACTATTGCGGCTAACAGTTCCTAACGATATAAATAGACGTGTGACGTGTGACTTGTCATTGACTTTCGTTGATACTATTGACTTTCGAAAGACTTGACGCTTAATTTCGTAATAGATGATAACTGGGAGCGTAGAGGTCAGCGGTTCGATCCCGCTATGCTCCATATCCGAAAACCCTTGTGTAGCAAGGGTTTTTTCTTTGGCTTAAAAGAAAATAAACGAGAGGATAAAGCCACTTCTTCTTGCATGTTTGGAAATACATCGCGAAGGAGTTAATGAATTCTTTTATTAACAAAATGCACCTACCTCCTTTACGGAAGCAGGCGCATTCAAATTCAATAAAAAAAAGCTTCGAAATAGCTTGGAGTGTTAACCATTGCAATGATTAACTATCTTACAATCCTTCAGGGCAATCTATGAAAAAAAGATGCGATAAGCTGTCCTAGTCTTCGAATTCCCTCATTTATTTCTTTCTCATTGGCATAGCTGAACGAGAGCCGGAGAAACTCGGTTCCATCGTTTTGATCCAAGAAAAAGTATTTCCCTGGAATATATGAAACACCCTCAGCTAGTGCCTGTGATAATAGATGCGACGTATCAACACCTGGAACTCTCATCCATACAAAGTAACCACCATCTGGTACATACCAGGAAACGGATTCTGGAAGAAATTGTTTCATCGCATGGATTAACGCAATACATTTTGAACGATACACATCTTTTAGAAGGTCGAGCCGTTTGTTAAAATCGGTGTTTTCTAAGTATACAGCCATTGTACTTTGAGCAAATGGATGGTCTAAATCTTTTTTAAACCACTCTAAAGCCTTAATGAATTCACTTTCTCCTGCTATCCATCCAATCCGCATTCCTGGAGCAACAACCTTGGATAATGACCCAACTTGGAGGACTCGTCCGCATTTATCCAAAGATTTTATTGGCACCGGATTTTTATCGAAGGATAATTCTCCGTATGCATCATCCTCTATAATGAGGAAATCAAACTCGATAGAAAGCTCCAATAAATGCTTCCGGCGCTCAATTGTCATAGTCGTCCCAGTTGGATTTTGAAAGGTTGGGATTGTATATAGAAAACGCGGGAGTGTTAGACCTGTACGTTTCCTTTCATCCAATATTTCTTTTAATCGGTACGTTTGGAGTCCCTGTTCATCTATAGGTATACTAATAATCTGCTTCGTATAGTTTTGAAAAATCTCTAAAGCCTCCATATAGGTGGGAGCCTCTACCGCTACGACCGCTTTATCATCAAGAAGGATGCGGGCAATAAGATCAATTCCCTGGCAAGCTCCTGATGTAATCAAAAGCTGATCTTCCAAAATGCAAATTCCACGCTCTCCCAATCTATTCTGGATTTGATGCTTTAGTCTTGCAATTCTTGGACTTCCGATATAATGGAGCGGCAAATCCTGCTCCTCATCAAGAAGTCTGGCTACAGCTACCTTGAGCTCCTCAGCAGGAACGAGAGCAGGATCAGGATAGCCTGAACTCAAGCGAATGCAACCATCTGGCAGATCTGGCATCCATGCACCGGGCGGATCATTCTTAAGTGCCGCTTTAATGTTCTCAGGAAAAAAGGATTCAACATTCACCTCAACCATACACCTTTCCGTCAATCAAACCTGATTGATTCTCGCGATTTTTGAAGATAGCTGCTTATTTCATGATACACACAGATAGTCATCAATCTTTTGTAAAAAAACTGAAATTAATTTTAAACTCTCTTCTGATGAGAGACAACAATGCCGCTTTATATTTTGCAAGTTCCGGAGTCTCTTTTACACAGAACTCTCTTGGCTGCTCCAATCGAATAGGAGCTTTTTTCCTTTTAACTTTATGTGTATAGATAAGGACTTTTTTTGTCTATCAGTACCTGTAAAGCTGATAAAGAACCTAAACAATAAAGAAAGGCAGATCGTCCGCCTTTCTTCACTTTTTATGGAACTCATTCCATTTCTTAACCACACGCTTCGGTGCCGCACGTAAATAGGCTTCTTTAATTAGATAGGTCAATTCATCCCAGTCTTCCCTATCCGGATTTTGAATAGAAACCCAACCGTGACGTCCTATATATGGGGTTTTGAAAAAGTTCTCTTTCTGTAGCAATAATTCTTGAGTTTCTCGATCTGACTTGAACGACAAGCTGAACCCTTTCTCGCTTTCACCCGAAATCACGAAGGATTTTCCATTGATTTTAAAAGTATTGTGACCGAAACCGTCAATATGTTCAACAGCCTCGGGTAGTGCAAGACAGATATTGCGTACAATTTCAAGCATGGCTTCCGTGTCTTGTACTTTCATGTTTTAATTCACCTATTATCAACTCTATTTTGCGTTCACATCGGGTTGATGAATTCCGAATATATTGCCTTCGGTATCAATATAGTATCCTTGCCAAGCCATACCAGGCAGGGCATATTTGGGCATTGCGACCTTGCCGCCATTCTCAATAATTTTAGCTTCAGTTAAATCGTAATTTTCCACTCCCATTGTACAAGCAAATGCATTTAATGCTTGGTTTGTTTCCGGCGGAGCACTTTGACGCTGCATCAAAGCACCATTGATCCCAAGTTCTTTCTCATCGCCAGTTACCGCTCCAAAGTAAGGCATACCTGCATACTCACTCCAATCTTGAAATGACCATCCAAATACCTCTCCATAAAACTTCTTTGCCCGTTCCATGTCATTCGCATGAATTTCGAAATGAACTAATCTTCCCATGATTCCCTCCTAAGTAACATATGAATTAACCATTTACTTACCTTATCCAGTCTGTGTTCGCTTACAAATACCCATTTATTATTATAATGTAAATGGAAATAAATTCAAAGAACTTAGAGCTTCATCATAGTATCTGTCATGACCTTTTAGAAAGACCACAAGAACCGGTTTTCAAATATCGTTTGTTCCGACCAACCGTTTGTATACTAAAAATTTGCGAAACTATGTGTATATTTTTGTGAAAGTTGGACTAGACTGCTAGTAAATAATTCTAGGAGGTTATCAAAATGTTTAGATTCGGGAAGAGAAAGCTGCGGAGCAAGGTCGGTAAATTAATCGATAAGCACGGATATACTCAAGAGGAGTTTGTAAGTGCTTCAGGAATCTCACGTAATACGATAAGCAGAGTTTGCAGCGATCCTAAGTATGTACCGTCAGCCGGAGTTTTAAAGAAAATCATGAAGGCGGTTCGAAGCATAGATACTGGCGCAAAGGCAGATGACTACTTTGATTTGTAAACAAAAAGGGCCCTAGCGCAATGGCCGGGGCTAAATGTATTTGTTCGCCTTATCCATGCCCACATAAACCATGCTTTCCTTTCGCTGGAATATAGTCATCCAGAAGCTGCATACCCTTAACTTCCCAAGCGAACCCTTCCACTTTGAATTCACTTCCAATATTGCCTGCGTTCCGTTATTTTCAAGCTTACATACACCAATGATCATACCAGTTGAAAGGTTGCCCTTTGAGTATCCATGCTTATCCAGCAACAGCTGGATTGGCTTTCTCGCTACAGAAAGCCTCATCCACTTGGATCGCCAGCGGGCCACGATAATTCGTTCTCCAAGACCTTGTTTCGTATTTGACCTCGCCCAAGGCTGGGTCATCGATAATACCTTCAATCCAAATTCCCCCGAATCTGAAAATTAAAATCCCCCACTTCCATTAGGAGCGGGGGTTTTCAGATGATATGTATATTTTGCGGTACTTTTGTCCCTTTTAGACAAACCCTGCAGGGATTTCTTTAGACAACGGCTTGTTATCGATTAGGGACAGAAGGTTATGTATTCCGCTTAAATTATTTTCGACTAACCATTTTCTTTATGAACTGAACCACAGGTGACACAATCGATTCATGTACATTCGTAAGGGCATAACCGATCAGACCCATTATTACCAGGGCCAAGATTAATCCTATTATCAATCCTGATGTTTCTCTAAGTTCTTCAAGTACAGCATGCATCATTCCTTATCCTCCCCGGCTTGCCGATGCGACTTAATTTTATGGTTTTACATCCATTTTACTTCTGTCATTTATCGTTTTTTCTTGGCCTTTGCCCCATTCTGTTAAATAAGGTTCATTATAACGCAT
Source organism: Peribacillus sp. YIM B13472 (assembly GCF_042788005.1). Lineage (NCBI taxonomy): Bacteria > Bacillati > Bacillota > Bacilli > Caryophanales > Bacillaceae > Peribacillus > Peribacillus sp. YIM B13472. The sequence goes on along the minus strand of NZ_JBHZPG010000037.1, from coordinate 48,030 downwards.
TGGATGATTATGGTCGAGATGCCACTTTTGAACGTATTTATTGATGTCATTCACATCATTGCTTACTATAAAGGCTTTACCTCTAGCGTTTCTCTTTAAGTTAAAATATAAACCTTCGTTTCATCCGAACATACAAGAAACAATGTAAACCCTTTCATTTGTCCAAAACCGACAAATAAATGACACAATTATTGTTTTTTTAGAACATTGAGAATATTGTCGAAAAACCGTAAGCTTAATTTATTGAAATACATCTTCTTAGGGGGTGCGCTTTATATGGAAGCCATTACAAGGGACTTTTTCTTATTTTTATCTAAAAATAATCTGCTTAATAATATTGCTAAAAAAAGCGGAGGAAATTTTGCTGCTGGAAAGATCATTGGGGGAACTGATTTCCAAAGTTCCATTAAATTCATTAAACAACTTAACAATAGCGGCTTGTCGGTTACAGTAGACCATCTTGGGGAATTCGTTGATTCTAAGGAAGTGACTCAGGAACGGACGGCAGAATGCATCGAAACCATCGAAATGATCAGCAGGGAAAAACTTGATTCACAGGTTTCTCTGAAGATGACTTCTTTGGGACTTGATATCGATCATAAACTCGTGATTGAGAATATGACGAAAATTCTTGATACAGCCGAAAAACATAAAGTCATGGTCACGATCGATATGGAAGATGAAGTTCGCTGTCAGGCAACTATCGATATCTTTAGACAGTTCAAAGAAAAATACAGCTGCATAAGTACTGTTCTACAAGCATATTTATTCCGCACAGAGAAAGATTTGGAGGACCTTGGCCAATATAAGCCATTCCTGCGTCTCGTAAAGGGTGCCTACAAGGAATCTGCCGAGGTGGCTTTTCCCGAAAAGAATGATGTAGACGAAAACTATAAAAAGTTGATTAAGCAAAGTCTTCTTAACGGAAATTATACGGCCATTGCCTCACATGATGACAAAATCATCGAATATACAAAAGAGCTGGCTAAGAAGTTCGACATCCCGAATACACAATTTGAATTTCAAATGCTTTATGGCATGAGAAACAAAACTCAATATGAATTGGTCAAGCAAGGTTACAAAATGCGCGTCTATGTACCATATGGTCTGGATTGGTATGGATACTTCATGAGAAGGCTTGCAGAAAGGCCATCCAATATTGCCTTTGCCTTCAAAGGGATGGTCAGAAGCTAAATATACATTCAACATTACTAATACTACAAAAATTCTATTAAAAGGTGTGATTATCAATGATTTCATATAAACACGAACCATTTATTGATTTTACAAACGAGGAAAACAAAAAAGCATATCAGGAAGCACTTCAAACTGTTGAAGGCTACTTAGGGCAAGACTACCCTCTTTATATCGGGGCAGAGAAAGTGACGACTGACGAGAAAATCGTTTCATATAACCCTGCAGATAAGCAAGAGGTCATCGGCCGAGTATCGAAAGCGAACAGGGATCTTGCTGAAAAAGCCATGCAAGAAGCTGTTACCGCTTTTGAAAGCTGGAAAAAAGTGAAGCCGGAAATCCGTGCTGACGTTTTGTTCAAAGCTGCTGCCATCATTCGCAGACGCAAGCATGAATTCTCTGCGTTATTGACAAAAGAAGCGGGAAAACCTTGGAATGAGGCTGATGCAGATACAGCGGAAGCGATCGATTTCCTTGAATTCTATGCCCGCCAAATGCTGACGCTTAAAGATGGTGTGCCTGTTCAAAGCCGTCCGGGAGAATTTAACCGCTATGATTACATTCCATTAGGAGTAGGCATCATCATTTCTCCTTGGAACTTCCCATTTGCAATCATGGCAGGTACAGCTGTTGCCGCTATCGTCACTGGTAACACAATCCTGTTGAAACCAGCTTCGACTACTCCTATCGTTGCTGCGAAATTCGTTGAAGTGATGCTTGAAGCCGGTCTTCCAGCAGGTGTGTTGAATTTCGTTCCAGGAAGCGGAGCCGAGGTGGGCGACTACCTGGTTGACCATCCTAAAACACGTTTCATTTCCTTCACAGGTTCACGTGATGTAGGTCTGCGCATTTACAAACGTGCTTCAGAAGTGAACGAAGGCCAAATTTGGCTGAAGCGTGTCATTGCTGAAATGGGCGGAAAAGATACGATCGTCGTTGACAAAGAGGCAGATCTTGAATTGGCCGCTCAATCGATCGTGAAATCTGCATTTGGCTTCTCTGGACAAAAATGTTCTGCTTGTTCCCGTGCTGTCATCGTGGAAGATGTATACGATCAAGTATTAGATCGCGCTGTTGAATTAACCAAACAACTAACAGTTGGTAATCCTGTAGAAAATCATTTCATGGGACCAGTTATCGATCAAGCTGCTTTTGACAAAATCATGAGCTATATTGAAATCGGGAACCAAGAAGGACGCGTTCTGACTGGAGGAGAAGGAGATAGCTCTAAAGGCTACTTCGTTCAGCCGACAATCGTAGCTGATGTCGATCCGCAAGCACGCTTGATGCAAGAAGAAATTTTTGGACCAGTTGTTGCCTTCACAAAAGCGAAGGACTTTAACGAAGCTCTTGAGATCGCCAATAACACTGAATATGGTTTGACTGGGGCTGTCATTACGACAAATCGCCTTAACATGGAAAAAGCACGCGAGGAATTCCATGTGGGGAACTTGTATTTCAACCGCGGCTGTACTGGTGCAATCGTAGGTTATCAGCCATTCGGCGGGTTCAACATGTCAGGAACCGATTCCAAGGCAGGCGGACCGGACTACTTGCAGCTTCATATGCAAGCCAAAACAACATCCGAAACGTTTTGATAATGAAGAAGATTTGAAACCCCTTTGGTTTTCGTATCTTCCATTCTGGATACGGAAACCAAAATGAGGTTAAATGGAGGAAGTGACAAATAGGTTGCTTCCTCTTTTAAAACAAAAAAATATAAATTTCAACCTGAAGGGAGTCTTTTATGGATTACGCATTAATAATTTCGATCAGCATTTACATGGCTGGCATGCTTTTCATTGGTTACTTCGCTTACAAAAGAACTTCCAATTTAAATGATTATATGCTGGGCGACCGGGGTCTTGGACCTGCTGTCACTGCATTAAGCGCCGGTGCCGCGGATATGAGCGGCTGGCTTTTAATGGGGATGCCTGGTGCCATGTTCGCAACAGGACTAAGTTCCATCTGGATTGTAATCGGTCTCACGTTAGGAGCCTATGCGAACTGGCTGTATGTTGCACCAAGATTGAGAACTTATACGGAAGTCGCCAATAACTCCATTACGATCCCCGCTTTCCTGGAAAATCGTTTTGGCGAGGGCTCACGGATCTTAAGGCTCATTTCGGCATTGGTTATCCTGATATTCTTCACCTTTTACGTTTCTTCCGGAATGGTATCCGGCGGAGTCTTATTCCAAAGTACATTTGGCCTTGATTACCACTCAGGTCTATGGATTTTGACAGGTGTCGTCGTCGCCTATACTTTATTCGGCGGATTCCTGGCAGTAAGCTGGACAGACTTTGTTCAAGGTATCATCATGGTCGTCGCCTTGGTTCTTGTACCGATCGTCACCCTTTTCCATGTTGGCGGTTTCGGTCCTTCGATCGACACGCCACGTTCCATTGATCCAGCTCTATTGAATATTTTCACAGGGACGAGCTTTTTAGGCATCATCTCATTGTTTGCATGGGGACTGGGTTACTTCGGACAGCCGCATATCATTGTCCGCTTTATGGCGATCAGCTCTGTTAAGGAAATCAGGAAAGCCCGTAATATCGGGATGAGCTGGATGATTTTCTCCAGTGTCGGTGCGATGTTGACTGGATTCATCGGAATCACGTATTATCACCAGAACGGACTCAAGTTAGCTGATCCTGAAACGATTTTCATAGAGTTAGGGGAAATACTATTCCACCCATTCATTACTGGTTTCTTGATTTCAGCAATACTGGCAGCCGTCATGAGCACGATTTCTTCGCAGCTTTTGGTTACAGCCAGCTCTTTAACCGAGGATATATACAAAACCTTCTTCCGTCGCTCCGCTTCAGACAAAGAACTTGTTTTTCTCGGCAGACTTTCTGTACTGATCATTTCAATCATCGCGCTTATTCTCTCTTGGGAGAAAAATGACACGATTCTTGGACTTGTCGGGTATGCTTGGGCTGGATTCGGTTCTTCATTCGGTCCATTGGTCTTACTAAGCCTTTGCTGGAAACGGATGACAAGATGGGGGGCATTAGCAGGGATGGTCGTAGGTGCAGGCACCGTAATCTTCTGGTCCATGGCCGGATTATCCGATACGCTTTATGAAATGATTCCTGGTTTTGGCGCAAGCTTGATTGCCATCATCGTGGTCAGTCTCCTAACAGCGAAACCATCAAAAGAAGTAGAAGCGAAATTCGAGGAATTCGAAAGAACATTAAAACAATAATAAATCCCCTAAAAGGAACGGTATTTTTTCATATACCGTTCCTTCTTTGTTCTTGCCCCCTATACACATCATTACTTTAAAAGTATTATTAAACTAAGTTGTCATATACTTCAAAAAACTACAGGGGGCCATATATGTCATTAGAAAAAATTCTGACTCTCACAAACATCAACGATATAACGGATATGGTCAGCACTTATTTAAAAAAACCAGTCGTCATCGAAAATGACCAATTTTTATTGCTGGCATATAGTTCATATTATATCGAACACTTCGACCAAGCCAATCGGCAAACCATCTTCACAAAGCATTGGCCGATTCCAATTCTGGAAAAATTCATGGATGAGGGCATTGTCGAACAACTTAAAACCGTGGAGCATCCATTTAGGGTGAAACAAATCGAGGAAATCGGATTAAATCAAAGAGTCGTTGTGAGCGCCGTCCACAAAGGACAGGTCTTCGGATTCATTTGGGTCCAAGAAACGGAAATGATGACTGATTCCGATTTGGAATTTTTACATGAAGTTTCCCATCATATCGGCAAGCTCCTTTATCAGAAAAAACAGATAAACATGAAAAAAGATGAAGAAAAAAATGAGTTTTATCAAAAGGTCATTGACGAAGTCTATCAAACGGAAAATCAAATAAAATGGGAAGCCGCCAATATGAGACTTCTCATTCCGGAAACATTCCTTGTCAATGTCTTTACCATCGCTCAATCCGATGCGGAACATTTCGATGAATTAGCGGATACAGTCAGTCTTTTCGCCAATGCATTGAATCATTTTACCCATGTATTCACAAACCAATTGAAGATCATCGTCTTGATTGGCAGCAACGGAAAAGGGAAAGACCTGCTTACCGATAGCGCCAGTGATTTAACGAACACCGTTCTTTCCCAATTCAATGACAAAAAGGTATTCCTTGGAATCGGAAATGAGTACTCTTCGATTCTTCAATTAAGAAAATCCTATCTCGAAGCCCTGGAAGTGATCAACGCAGCCAAGTTCATCGGTGAACCTGAACAGCTTCCCTTCCAATATAGCAAGCTTGGGATTTTCCGTTACCTCGAAATGATCTCCAACCATCATACTAAAACGAATTATATCAATACGGATTTAGAGATTCTTCAAAAGAAGGACCAGGAAAGCCAAACCAAACTCCTTCAAACACTGGAAATATATCTGTTGAACAATTGCCGGATCAAACCGACAGCTGAACAGCTATACATTCATACCAACACATTGAAATATAGATTGAATCAAATAACCGATCTCACCTCAATCAATTTTGATGACTTTCATTCGAGAATGCAACTATACATCGATTTACAGCTTATAAAGCAAAGATCTTAAAGAGCATCCCCGGTTTTTGAGTTCGGGAGATTCAACAAGCTAAGGAGAGAAGAAACTCGGCCAGGTCTGCCGGTTTCCTCTCTCCTTATACATGTTTCACCTATTTTCAAAAGGTTTACAGTTTCGTCTTGTTACGATTTAAGTGGACTTACCTTATCCGGAAACTTTATGCGTCCCAGTACGAACTCCATAATTTCCTCTTTCGATAGTTTGCTAAGAACAAGAGTTTCAATGGTCCCACCACTTTGCGGAGTGCCGCCAACAAGAATTTCCCCCAAGGTGATCATGGAAATCCATCACTGGTGTTTCCAATCCAATATGGTCGGCAATTGAAGCGAATGTTCGCAAACTAAAAGGAATGTCTTCGGATGAATAACGCGATTGTTAGTGAGTCATTTCCCTACGACGAAAAATGGCTCCAAGAAAAGCTTGATACCAATGTGCCGATTCTCGACTTATCACTTGAACCAAGCACCATTCCGTCTTTATCAGTAATAAGCACATCATGGCCGATTACTTCACTGGTTATGTTCGCAATTTCTTGAGCAAGTTTAGCTAACCTATCATCCCCCCTGGTTATCGCAAAACTATAAAAAACCAGCTCTCAAATACCTAGAGCTGGTTTTTCATGTATCTTCTTATATTAAATTAATATAAGGGCATCTTCCTTTAAGAAACATTTTCCTTGTCACCGGTGTATTCATGCTCCCAAAAATCGGCATTTTTTATGCCTAAAGATTTGGGATTGAAAACTGGATCCACCCCTGCCTTCTTTTGCTTTTCGTAATCCTTTAGCGTAATAAGCGCAGGTTTAGCCAGAATTAAAATGGCAATGACATTGAGCCATACCATAATCCCTAATCCAGCATCACCTAATGCCCAAGCCAGCTCTGCCGTACGAATGGTTCCATAGAAACTAGCCGCAAGTATGACAAGTTTCAATGCCAGCATGGCCCACTTACTATTCCGGTTGCGCATTAAATAGGCAATATTCGTTTCTGCAATATAATAGTAGGCCATGATAGTCGTAAAGGCGAAGAAGAAAAGGGCTATTGCAACAAAGCCAGCACCAAAACCTGGGATTACACTATCGATTGCCGCTTGTGTGTACCCTGGACCAGGTGTTACATCTCCCAAATTATTGACGATATATGAACCATTTTCCGCTTGTGTATTATACATGCCTGTAAATAAAATCATGAATGCCGTAGCGGAACAAACGAACAATGTGTCGATATAAACCGAGAACGCTTGGACAAGACCCTGTTTTGCCGGGTGCGACACCTCTGCGGCAGCAGCCGGGTGAGGCCCTGTGCCTTGTCCCGCCTCATTCGAATAAACGCCGCGTTTCACTCCCCAAGCTATCGCCATCCCGATTAGCCCGCCAAATGCAGAGTCCATCCCGAAGGCACTTCTGAATATTAATGAAATGACACCTGGTAATTCTGTTATATTCATTAGGACGATGACTACAGATAGTGCTATATAGCCCAGGGCCATGAATGGCACGATTATTTGTGCAGCATTAGCTATCCTTTTTACACCGCCGAATATAATGAAACCAAGTAATAGAATGACAGCTACACCCGTGATTGCAGGTTGAATTCCAAATGCGTTCTCCATACCGGCAGCAATTGAATTGGACTGAACACCAGGCATCAGCACAGCCATGGCTATTAGTGCAGCGAATGCAAAAAGGACAGCAAACCACTTCACGCCCATTCCCTTTTCAATATAATAGGCAGGGCCCCCTCGATATTGACCGTCTTGTTTGACTTTATATATTTGAGCTAAAGTGGATTCCACGAATGCACTTGATGCTCCAATGAAGGCTATGGCCCACATCCAAAAAACGGCACCAGGGCCACCAAAAGCGATAGCCGTCGCGACTCCTGCAATGTTACCTGTACCGACCCGCCCTGAAAGTGCTATGGATAAAGCTTGAAATGAGGAAACCCCCGCTTCCGAACTTTTTCCTTGGAACATCAAAACGACCATTTCCTTTATATGCCTCACTTGCAGAAAACGGGTTAAAATCGAGAATACTAAACCTACTCCCAATAAAATATAAATGACAGGTGTGCTCCATAAAACTCCATTTACAGCCGTAATAAACTCAGACAATCATGTTCCCCCTTAGAATATATTTAGAAAATTCAAACTTATCTATCGATGATTATATTTCATCTTGAAGAATTAAACAATAGTTTTCGGGTCAGGAAACCTAACATGATAGTATCTATTTTTCTTTCCTTCCCGAATTTAAAAAAACGCCAGCGATTCCGCCGGCGTCATGCTTTTTTGCATATAGGTCAAGATACTCTAATCGCACCCGATATTTCCTGTTCCAATTGATTGGTTCTCTCCATTTTTGTTGATTCCGTCCATCCAAAATATCCAGCCATATAATCGATCACTGCATGTTTATGCGTTTGGACTAAATCGATATCGAATAATAGCGTCCCCGTCCTGCGGAAGAAGAAATCCACTGGAGTTGCGGCCATTTCATGATCTAGTGCGTATTTTAGCTGTACGAACAATTTCTTTGGAAGGCCCCTGCTTGCCCCTCCGTCTCCTTCGCTTTTTGCGATATCGAATAACACAGGTGCGTTGGACCCGTACATGGCCAATATCACTTCCGAGTCCTTAACATCGAGTCCTGAGTCAACTCCCATTTGAATATGTTGCTTGATATAATAGGAGAAGTTGCTTGATCCCCCGACATCCCCTCCGGAAATCGGCATGCCTTTAGTTCTGCTGGCTGGGTAAGTTTTATTGGATTGCTGGGCAAGCTTCCCTGCCAAAAGGTCGACCGTCGTTTTTGCCATTTTGCGATAACCGGTCAATTTCCCTCCCGCAATCGTGATAAGGCCAGAATCGGACTCCCATATTTCATCTTTCCTTGATATCTCAGAAGGATCTTTCCCTTCTTCAAGAATCAGCGGCCTTACTCCAGCCCAGCTTGATTCGATATCATCATCCGTAATGTTCACTTCTGGAAACATATAATGTATGGACTTTAATAAATAGGCACGGTCTTCGGAAGTAACGGTCGGCACTGCAGGATCACCATCATAAAAAGTGTCCGTAGTCCCTACATAAGCTTTACCGGCTCTCGGGATGGCAAAAATCATCCGGCCATCAGGCGTATCAAAATAAAGAGCCTGCTTCAACGGGAATTTCGATTGGTCGATGACCACATGAACACCTTTGGATAACTTCAGCGTTTTCCCTTTTTTCGATTGGTCCTTCTCACGAATGGAATCGACCCACGGACCTGCTGCATTAATAACTTTGTCTGCGTATATTTCATAAGCATCCCCTGAAAGTAAATCGGCAACTTGGACGCCATTCACCTTGCCATTGTCATATAACAATTTATCTACTTTTGTATAATTTATCGGTGTTGCACCTTTATCGACAGCCGCCTTCATGACTTCAATCGTAAGACGTGCATCATCTGTCCGATATTCAACATAGTAGCCTCCGCCCTTTAGTCCCACTTTCTTAACGAGAGGCTCCCGTTTTAGTGTCTCCTCCGCCGAAAGCATTTTCCTGCGTTCAGCTTTTTTTACCCCTGCAAGGAAATCATATACCCGAAGTCCAATGGAGGTACTGAATTTCCCGAAGGTACCTCCTTTGTGCATCGGTAACAGCATCCATTCCGGCGTGGTAACATGCGGTCCATTTTCATAAACGATTTCCCGCTCTTTACCAACCTCGGCAACCATTTTTATTTCAAATTGCTTCAAATACCGTAATCCGCCATGAACAAGTTTTGTCGAGCGGCTTGAAGTACCTGCTGCAAAGTCCTGCATTTCAACCAAAGCCACTTTCATTCCACGGGCCGTTGCATCCAGGGCGATCCCTGCACCGGTAATTCCCCCGCCAATGACAACCACATCATATTTCTCTTTTTTCAGAAGTTCGATCGTTTCTTCCCGATATATATTTGAAAACCTCATGCCTGACTCCTCCTATAAGTATTGCATTCTATTTTTTTCTTGAATTCTGCATTTACTCGTGAATTTGTGCGGTTTACTCGTGAATTCTGCACTTTTACTCGTGAGTTCGCGCTTTTCTCGTGAATTTGTGCGCTTTACTCGTGAGTTCGCACGCTTTACTCGTGAATTCGCACGCTTTACTCGTGAATTCTGCACTTTTACTCGTGAATTCGCAGCTTTACTCGTGAATTCTGCACTTTACTCGTGAATTCGCGCTTTACTCGTGAATTCGTGCGGTTTACTCATGAATTCTGCACTTTTACTCGTGAATTCGCGCTTTTCTCGTGAATTCGTGCGGTTTACTCGTGAATGCACACGGTTTACTCGTGAATTCTGCACTTTTACTCGTGAATTCGCACGCTTTACTCGTGAATTCACACGGTTTACTCGTGAGTTTGGTCATTATATTCAATTGGTTCATTTGTTCGCATAGTTTATATAGATATTAATATCCCTAATCTGCCATTAAAAACAAAAAAAGAGACCATAAATGACATTATCGAATTTACGATAACGCATTCATGGTCTCTCCTGTTCTCCGGCCGAGTTATTAACTTGATTTCATTATAGCATACTCCAGCTCATTTGAGAAAGAATACATCTTGTTTTTTATTTAAATGCCATAGCGGCATGTACAGCTTTTTTCCAGCCTTCATATAATTTTTCACTATTTTGCTCTTCCATGGAGTGTTCAAAGGTTTTGTCTACCGCCCATTGCCGGGAGATTTCTTCTTGATCCTTCCAATACCCGACAGCAAGGCCAGCTAAGTATGCAGCACCTAATGCTGTAGTTTCGTTTATGGTCGGCCTCTCGACAGGCACCCGTAATAAGTCGCTTTGGAATTGCATCAAGAAGTCATTCTTGACTGCCCCGCCATCCACTCTTAATGTCTGGAGCTCGATTCCTGAATCCGCCTCCATTGCATCAAGGACATCCTTCGTTTGATATGCCAGTGATTCAAGTGTGGCACGAATGAAATGTTCTTTGGATGTGCCGCGCGTCAAACCAAAAACGGCTCCCCGCACTTCGCTGTCCCAATATGGAGTTCCAAGTCCTACAAAAGCCGGTACCACATATACTCCATCCGTACTTTCCACCCGTTTTGCATAGCCTTCGCTGTCCTTGGCATCATGAAGCATCCGCAGGCCGTCGCGCAGCCATTGGATTGCGGAGCCCGCTACGAATATACTGCCTTCGAGTGCATATTCGACCTTCCCATTCAGTCCCCAGGCAAGGGTCGTCAATAGTCCGTGTTCGGAACTGACAGCCTTGGCCCCTGTATTCATGAGCATGAAACAGCCTGTTCCATACGTATTTTTAGCCATTCCTTCATTAAAGCAGGCTTGGCCGAATAATGCTGCCTGCTGATCACCGGCTGCCCCGGCGATCGGAATCGATTGGCCGAAGAAATGATATTCGATCGTACGTGCATACTCTTCAGAGGAAGGCCTCACTTCCGGCAGCATCGACTTTGGTACAGTCAATATCTCGAGCAGTTCTTCATCCCATTTCAGTTCATGGATATTGTACATCAATGTCCGGGATGCATTGGAATAGTCCGTTACATGAGCCTTGCCTCCTGATAGCTTCCAGATCAGCCAAGTATCGATGGTACCGAATAACAGCTTCCCTTCATCCGCCTTTTGTCGTGCCCCTTCCACATTATCGAGGATCCATTTCACTTTCGTTCCGGAAAAATAAGCATCTATCAACAATCCCGTTTTATCCCGGAATAGATCGTTAAGTCCCTTTTCCTTCAAATCATCACAGATTTCACTTGTTTGCCTGGACTGCCATACAATCGCATTATAGACAGGGGTACCTGTTTCCTTATCCCAAACGACTGCCGTTTCACGCTGATTGGTGATCCCGATCCCGGCAATTTGCTCTGGCTTTACACCGGATTCAGAGAGTACACCGGCAATGACCGCCAAGATCGATCCCCAAATCTCATTGGCGTTATGCTCGACCCAGCCCGGTTTAGGGAAATGCTGCGTGAATTCCTTTTGGGAGGAATGGACGATTTCCCCCTTTTCGTTAAATAAAATCGCCCGGGAACTCGTTGTTCCTTGATCTAATGATAAAATGTATTTTTCCATTGTGTATGCCCCTCCTTTTAATTAACTGGCAATATTTCTGCTTTCCAATTCATGTGACTGTTTTTTACCAAATGCATAGGCTAATATCAATAGTACCAGGCTTGCACCCAAAACAGACCAAAATCCTGCTGTTATTTCTCCCATAAAGAATGCTTTATAACAAACGGCACCAAGTGAACCCCCAATAATCGGTCCAACGACCGGAATCCATGAATAGCCCCAATTCGAATTGCCTTTACCCGGTATCGGCAGCAAAAAGTGAGCGATGCGCGGTCCCAGATCGCGGGCAGGGTTAATCGCGTATCCTGTCGTTCCCCCAAGTGACATCCCGATCACGACAATCAATAACCCGACTGCGAATGGGTTTAGACCCTCTGTAAAATTATTGGCACCTATAAATAATAAACCAAGAATAAGGATGAAAGTTCCAATCATCTCACTTAATAGATTTGAAAATGTGTGCGGGATCGCAGGTGATGTCGCGAACACACCAAGCTTCGCTCCTGGATCATCCGTAGCTTTCCAGTGTGGCAAATAGTGCAGGAATACTAGAGTTGCTCCAAGGATTGCACCAATCATTTGGGCCACGATGTAACCGGGCACATCACTCCAAGGAAATTCCCCAATAATGGCAAACCCTACTGTGACCGCCGGGTTTAAATGCGCCCCGCTTATGGAACCCACTGCAAAAACACCCATGGTAACAGCCAATCCCCACGCAATCGTGATAACGATCCAGCCGGCATCTTTTGCATAGGATCCCTTTAAGGATGAACCAGCCCCAATGCCCGCTCCGAATAAAACTAATATCATCGTACCTAACACTTCTCCCCAAAATGGAGTCATGAATAAAACCCCTCCCCTGATAAATTTTTAAACCTTGCCAACAAATAAAAGGAGACCCACAGCAGAACTATCTTCATAAAAAAAATTATGAATAGATCTGTTGTGAATCTCCTAGTCTCCGTCACATATATTAACTTGTACTGTAAAATATACTAGTTTATGAAAACGCTGTCAATATTTTGTGAAAAATTAATCCTATTTTTCTGTATTTTTTTAGTTCCCCTATTAAACGATATCCCATAATTCAGTTTTGGAAGTGGTAATTGACGATGCTCCTGCATCAAGGGCGTTCAGGACTTCATCCGAAGTACGTATGAGGCCGCCTGCAAAAATCGGTGTCTGCAATCGTTCCTTCACTTCTTTTATCATCCATGGCATAGCGCCCGGCAATACTTCGATATAATCCGGCTTGGTTTTCTGCACCAGCTTATAACTTTTCTCAAGCGCATGTGAATCTATTAAAAAGATTCGCTGGATGGCAATGACCCCCTTTTGCTTCGCCTTCAATATAACGCTTGATTTAGTCGAAATCAGCCCATATGGATTATATTCCTGACAAATGAATTCTGTCGCGTACTCATCACTTCTTATGCCATGGATCAAATCGACATGATAAATCATTTTCTTATTATGCTGCTTTGCCATCATACTTACGTTTTTCAATTGTGATATATGCAAATCAAGAAACACACCTATTTCATAGGAACTTTCTAAAAATCTTTCGAAATCCTTCATGCTTGCTGACGCAGGCAAAATCTTCTGATCCATCATTATCCTCCTCATTCCCAGAAAAACTCAAAACTTCAAGTCATTTAGTATATTTTAAAGAGCTTGATTTATCAAACACATTTTTTCATGACCAATGTCACCATAACACTATCATACATGGCACACCCTTTATAGTTTTCGGCTAAGGATGTATGTAACCTCCATCATAAAGTAAGTTTCATTTTCAATGCGCCTTCGACGAGTTCATACGATTTAATTGTGCCAACGGGAATTTTTCTCACGATGTTCCAAGCATTAACATTCATTTTGATCGTTCTTTTTTCAAATTCAAAAAATGGCGGTCTGTTAAATATCCTTTGGTTGATGAAATTCCTGTCAATTGGTTCCATTTCCACTAATTCAAATAAAATCGTTCTTTTTTCCACATGAACCGGTTTTAATGTAATCCGGAAAGCTACGTTTTTCTTAAACATCATTTTCTTCACTTCCATCGTTCCGGAAAGCACTATATGCTTTGGCGTAATCTCGACTTTAATATCTTGACCATATGATTTCATTCTTAAGATTTTCTCTATCATGGCTGCAGTTACCGTTATCGGTATGCCATTTTTGAATGGACTGAATGTACTCACCCTTGCATTCCCCTCCTGCCGCTCCTACTGAACGTCGGTTATAGCATATGCCGGGTTCCCTGATGTAGTTAACATTTCAACCCATATTAATAATCGGTATATTCTAAATCTTCCACCTTCAACACTTGACCTTTATAAAAACTACCTGTATAGTCATAATTAATTTAATAGACAACTCTTATCCAGAGAGGTGGAGGGACTGGCCCTTTGATGCCTCAGCAACAGACTATTTATGTACTGTGCTAATTCCAGAAGTGTAAAAACTTGAAGATAAGAAGAGTATATCGCTTTGCTGCCAACACCTCTTCTTATTTTCAAGAAGAGGTTTTTTATTTTTAAAAGGAAAGAAGGAATGCAACATGTCAATCACATTAACGAAAGCACCATTCAGGGCCGATCACGTAGGAAGTTTATTAAGACCAGAACGTTTACATATTGCCAGAAAGCAATTTAAGGAAGGTACCATTTCAGCAGAGCGGCTTCGTGAAGTTGAAACCGAAGAAATCAATCGGATTGTCAATAAACAAATTGAAGTTGGATTAGAGGCAGTGACGGATGGTGAGTTCAGACGAACATGGTGGCACTTTGACTTCCTCGAACATTTAAATGGCATCGAGGGATATGTTACTGAAAAAGGTCTCACATTCGATGGTGTGGAAACAGAGAGATATAACGTTCGCAATACCGGGAAGGTTTCATTCAATCCCGAACATCCCTTCATTCGTGATTTCATTGAATTGAACAAAATCGTGAACGGACGTGCCGTTGCCAAGCAAACGATTCCCAGTCCGAATCAATTATTTGCTGTAGGCATTCATAATGAAGACATCTACCCTGATATTGAAGACTATGCTAATGATATCATCAAAGCGTATCAGCATGCTTTGAAGGCCTTTTATGAAGCAGGTGTGCGTTATCTTCAATTGGATGATGTATATATTGCCAGGCTTTCAGCTCCAGATTTCCAGTTCAAAGATGGAAAATATACGAGGGAACAGTTAATCGATCTTGCACTTCGTGTAATTAATGGCGCATTGGAAGGCAAACCAGAGGACCTTGTCGTCACTACCCACCTGTGTCGTGGAAACTACCAGTCGACTTGGGCGTTTGAAGGAAGCTATGCCCGTATCGCCCCAACATTATTGGCAAAAGAAAAAGTGGATGGATTCTTCTTGGAATATGACGATCAACGCTCAGGGGATTTCAAACCACTGGAATACATTCCAAATGGCGGTGCACGGGTCGTACTGGGTGTCGTCACTTCAAAAAATGGAGAAATCGAAGACAAGGAAGCTGTTAAGGCACGCATTAAAGAAGCCTCGCACTTCGTTCCTCTCGAACAATTATGTTTAAGCCCGCAATGCGGCTTCGCCTCCACCCATCACGGCAACAAGCTGACCGAAGAACAGCAATGGGAAAAGCTGAAATTCGTCGCTGATGTAGCAAAAGAAGTATGGGAATGATTTTTTTTTATTAATCATTTGACATATCGATAATTCTCGATATAATGAAATGTATGAAAACAATCGAGATATTTAAAGCATTATCCAACGAATCCAGGTTGCAAATCTTACAATGGCTCAAAGCGCCTGAACTCCACTTCACCCCTCATGAGGGAATAGATATGAAGGAAACCGGCGTTTGTGTAAGTCAGATTACGGAAAAATTAAACATGACCCAATCCACGGCCTCTCAATACCTCTCGATGCTCCTTAGAGCAGGATTGATTAAAACGGAGCGGATAGGAAAGTTTACGTATTACAAACGAGATGAAGATGCCATCTCAAAAATTACTGATTTCTTGAAAGAAGAAGTATGAAAGTGAACCTGATCCGTACCTTAGAGGGTTGGGTTCATTTTTTTCCTAACAGTTCGATATTTCGCGATATGTTTATTTTTTTATCCATACATATCAACATATTGCGATATGTCTTTATATAAAATTGATCATTAATGAGGAGTGAATCTATTTTGCTTAATACATGGAAAATTTACATGTTGGCGATTATCAGTTTTTTAGTAGGAACATCCGAATTCATCATATCCGGGATTTTGGATAAGATTGCGCATTCTCTTGGAGTGACCCTCGCTGCCGCAGGACAGCTCATTACAATTTTCTCCCTTGTCTACGCAATCGGCACACCCATTCTTATGGCCTTGACAGCAAGTTTAGACAGACGAAAATTAATGTTGTATTCCCTTGGACTATTTGTAGTGGCCAATCTGCTTGCCTTTCTATTACCAGGCTTTGGACCGTTTCTATTTGCACGCATAATCATGGCACTTGGTGCAGGATTGGTTGTAGTCACCGCTCTGAATATTGCCGCTAAGCTTGCTCCGCCAGATAAACAAGCAAGTTCTATTGCGACAGTTGTCATGGGGTTTACAGCTTCCCTTATCATTGGCGTACCTCTCGGAAGAATCATGACGGATGCATTCGGGTGGAAATCCGTCTTTGGCGGAATCGCCCTATTCGGCCTGATTGCCATGATCGTTTTATTCTTTACCATTCCTCCTATCAAAGGGGATAAACCAGTACCACTTCTCCAGCAGCTGGCCCTTCTTAAAAAAAGGAAAGTTGCCCTTGGATTATCGATAACCTTTTTCTGGCTTGGCGGATACTCGATAGCTTATACCTATCTATCCCCTTACCTGCTATCCGTATCGGGGATAAGTGACTCTCTACTTAGCACGGCTTTGCTTATATTCGGTATCGCAAGCCTGATCGGATCAAAGTTTGGCGGATATAGTACGGATCGATGGGGTGTATCATATACACTAATTGGCGGTATGGCGCTGCATATTGTGATGATCATCATGTTATCCATCGTTACGAATTCATTGTTGGGCGTTTTGACAATCCTTACATTATGGTCGTTCGCAGCATGGTCATCAGGGCCGACACAGCAATATCATTTAGCAACCCTTGAGCCTGAATCATCAGGAGTCATGCTCGGTCTGAATCAGTCGATAATGCAATTGGCCATGGCGGCCGGTGCTGGAATTGGCGGTGTTGCTGTAGAACAAGTATCACTTGCTTCCATAACCTGGATCGGTGCAACAGGGGTTGCCATTGCCATGGTCATTGTTCTGGTCCCTTCAAGTTCATCGTCAAGCAGTAAAATAGCACAGTCCATAAAATCCTAGACCGTTATATAAACATTCATCATAAGGCTAGATTTTTAGCCTTATGATAAATCCTAAATCCGAAAGCAACAAAAAAAGAACGGCCACCAGCACGTCCCCTTTTTACTTGCAGCTATCTTCATCATCCATTTTCTTCACAAATATATCATCCGTCACCCTATCTTCCAGCTTGTTCCTCAAGGCCAATTCCGCAGCCTTCCCATCACTGGGCGACCCGTCCGAGAAATACATCGGAAACAAGGAGAAAAACAAAACATAAAAAGAAAAATAGATGAATTGATACCAGATCACCGAGCTGTCCAGGATATTCTGATACACTAAGCTATAGATGATCAGCATGCTGATTAAATTAAAGATAGCCCCCCCTAAATATATCAGCGTATTCGTCAATCGATTATCATGTTTCAATCCCTTGAACTCGCAAGTCCCATTCCAAAAATAATATTTCCTCACCTCTATGTTCCGAAAAGCAAAAAGTTTATTACCACAACCGATCAAGATTTTCTTTTCTGATCCCCCAAAGATCGTAACAAAGAAAATATGCCCGCTCAAATGTATCAGAGTAACGATCGGCATGATCAAAAAAAAGGAAAATAGAAATTTAATGATATCAGAGAGACCAAACATGTTTAATCAATCCTCCTTACCAGAGCAATTTTCTCAAAAACCCTTTTACCAGGATGTTACTCTGATACCCTGTCCAAAATAGTTATAACTAGCAAATTTTCACAGTAGTAATATGTTGCTTTCCACAAGTGATAAGAGGATAATTTGTTCTCCTTCTGCTTAATTCGACCTTCAAAAAACAGGCTATCCCCTTCCAAAAAAACTCGGAAAAGTGATAGCCTTTACATCTTTATTTAGCGATTGGGGGTGTGAAGAATTTCTGGGTTGTTTTGTCCTGGCCTCAAGCCTGCATGTTTATATTCAGGGGTGAAAGCCGATGTTTTGATTGGGCAGGCGATTTGCTTCAGGGCATTTCCTTTTCCGTCCGGTACCTCGATGATCATTCCCCTCTCCTTCAATTGGGGGTGTTCGGCCGCTTCAGTGAAGGTCAGCACTGGTTCTGCGCACGCCTCGAAATCAGCGAATATTTCCTGCCATTCATGAAAGTCTCTTTCAAGGAAAGCCAGTCGGACTGCCATTTTAAACCTGATTCCGCTCTCTTCATCGCTTTTCATGCTCAGTTCATACAATTCGGGTGCACCGATCGCTTCGCATAAGGCTTTTCGAAAAGGGGGCTCAAGGCTTCCTACCGAAAAATAGCGTCCATCTTTCGTTTCGTAAAAGTCATAAAAGGATCCTCCATTCAACATCAGTTTTTCTGGTTCAAGCTCGAGTCCCCCTTGTAAATTCAGAGGTGCGGATATGGCATTCAGGGCAAAACTGCAGTCGGTCATGCTGATGTCGATGGCTTGGCCGAATCCCGTTCTTTCCCTGTGAATGACAGCAGACAATATACCGATAACAGCATGCAGTGATCCTCCGGCAAGATCTGCTATTTGGGTTCCATTTTTAGCCGGGCCGCCCTTTTTCGTACCGGAATAGCCTGATAAGCCTGCAATCGAAATATAATTGATATCATGTCCCGGTCGGTCTTTATAGGGACCGGTCTGGCCGAAGCCCGTGATGGAACAGTAAATCAGCTTCGGATTGATCCATTTTAATGCCTCATAGCCCAGTCCTAGGCGTTCCATGACACCTGGACGGAACTGTTCAATGACGATATCGTATTCCTTCACTAGATTTTTTACGGATTCGATGGACTCAGATTGTTTTAAATCAAGTGTGATCGACTTCTTCGATCTGTTTAGATATTGGTTCACACCCCATGAATCCGTTGCTCCCGGCCTCTCTATCTTCAAAACGTCCGCTCCTAAATCCGCTAGCATCAAAGTGGCAAATGGGCCTGGCAGTAACGTTGAAAAGTCCAATACTTTTAAATGAGTCAATAAGGTCATCAGCCGTGCACCTTCCCTTTCCAATGAAAAAATTAAAAGCTTTCCCCGTCGTTCTGTACATGCAAGTTAGCAGAGTTTACGATTATCATATAACACCTCCTACGATATTTGTATAAATTTCCATTTAATAAAAATAAAAAGCTAGGAATCAGCTTCCTAGCTTTTGATAATGAGCCAATAGATCACAAATAAAGGCCGGACAATTTAAAACTCATTGTCCGGCTGATTTTACTTATAGCTTGTTCATTCGTATTTTTTGTCAAAGTCAAACTCGACTTCATCAAGTTTAACGAACTTAGTCTTTCTTATCAGTTTATAGCCAAACCATAGACCAAGGAAAAGCGGGATTCCCAGGTATGCCGCTATAACACTGCCCCAATCAATCTGGTCTGAGAAAAAGGCTTGGATATTTTGGGACAGGATGACGATCAGACCAATTAAAATGGCAAAGATCGGTCCTATCGGGAACCATAATGCTTTATATGGCAGCTTCTCCAATGAATGGCCTTGAGCGATGAATGCTTTCCGGAAACGGTAATGACTGATGGAAATGCCGAGCCAAAAGATAAATCCTGTAATTCCAATGGCATTCATTAACCAAATATACACTTTACCATCACCGAATACGGAGGCTAAAAAGGCCAGCATACCGATGGAACATGTCAAAACCATTCCTGCAACCGGTACTCCGCGTTTATTAAGTCTTGCAAAAATACGCGGTGCTTGCCCATCCTTTGCCATTGAATATAGCATACGCGTAGATGCATATAGACTAGAGTTACCTGCAGATAATACCGCTGTTAAAATGACTGCATTCATAAGCGAAGCGGCAAAGGCCACTCCAGCTTTTTCAAAAATGAGCGTGAATGGGCTTACCATGACGTTATCACCTTGTAAACTTGAGTTCGTATAAGGGATAAGAAGCCCTATTACAAAGATTGCCAATACGTAAAAGAGCAAGATTCTCCAGAAGACACTTTTAATGGCCTTCGGTATATTCCGTGCAGGATCTTCACTTTCCCCCGCTGCCACACCGACAATTTCGGTACCTTGAAAAGAAAAGCCAGCTGCTATGAACACGATGAAGACACCCATGAACCCACCCGGGAAAGGCGCGTCATCGACGGTGAAGTTTTTAAAGCCTACTGCTTCGCCGCCCATAATGCCGACAATCATTAGCAGCCCGACGATTATAAAAATAACGATGGCTGTTACTTTTATGAAGGAAAACCAGTATTCCCCTTCACCATATCCTTTAACGGATAAATAGTTCAATAGGAAAATGAGCACCAAGAATGATGAACTCCATAACAATGATGGACTATTCGGAAACCAGAATTTCATGATCATAGTCGAGGCTGCCAACTCTGCCGCTATCGTCATCGACCAATTGAACCAATACGTCCATCCCAAGGCAAAACCAAATGCCGGATCGACGAATTTCGATCCATAGGTACTGAATGAGCCGCTTGTCGGCATAAAGGCTGCCAGTTCCCCTAGGCTCGTCATCACAAAGTAAACCATTGCCCCAACTAGGGCATATGCAAGTAATGCACCGCCTGGCCCAGCTGTATGAATGGCTGCCCCGCTGCTAAGAAACAGCCCGGTGCCAATAGCCCCGCCAATGGAAATCATCGTTAAATGGCGGGATTTTAAACCGCGCTTTAGTTCTTGTCCTTCTTGCTGCGAAGGTTGTTGAACGATGTCATGTGCTTGTTTTGGTATCATAAATTTTCATCCCTTTCTACATAAGCGCTTTCATATATGGGAAATCCATTTAATAAATTTTCCTATTTCATAGACTTTCAAATAGATCTAATTTACAATTCGAATTCCTTTTCTGAATATATGCAATTTTCATGCCAAATTTAAAACCCGCACGATTCAACAAATTAGCCATTTATTTGACGAAATATTTTGCACTTTACGCCACGATTCTTTGCACTTTACGCCATGTTTTTTTGCACTTTTATTCATTTGGTTCAATTTAAAT
The DNA here is from genome assembly GCF_042788005.1 of Peribacillus sp. YIM B13472. Taxonomy (NCBI): domain Bacteria; kingdom Bacillati; phylum Bacillota; class Bacilli; order Caryophanales; family Bacillaceae; genus Peribacillus; species Peribacillus sp. YIM B13472. The sequence continues at coordinate 26,855 of NZ_JBHZPG010000037.1, read as the reverse complement.
ACATTCCAAATATTACTAAAAGAATATATTCAGAGAACATTTCTATTAAAATCCATTTTTCTCCATTTTATTCCTTAAAATGTCATATTTTTTGTGAGTTTTCTCCATTTGATAATAATTATGAAACGATGTAAAAATGAGGTATTCTCATGAAGGAGTTGAGTGTTATGAAAGGTAAGGTATTTTTAGGAACCGCACTATCTCTCGGTCTATTATTTTCTGCTATCCCCCATCAAGAAGCTTTAGCGGCAAAAAATGTGTTAAGTGTTGAAAAGTACAATAAGCATAAGGATTCCCTAGAGTACAAGTCTGGGAAACTTACGGACCCATCAAAGCAAACTGCAGAAGATATCATTCTTACCTTTTTTGATGAAAACAAAAAGTCTTACAAGCTAGAAAAGCAAAAGGCGAAAGACTCCTTCACGATCCAGAAAGAAAGCAAGGATGAACTAGGCAATACCGTCCTTAAATTGCAACAAACCTATAAAGGCGTACCTGTATGGAATTCCACACAAGCAGTATTGATTGACGCTAAAGGTGTATTGACGGTCGTGTCGGGTACGGTTGAGGCCAATCTAAACACGAAATTAGGGAAAAAGGCTAAAAAAGGCATCAGTAAATCCGAAGCTATCAAAATAGCTGAAGCGGATCTTGGGTTCACTCCTGCCTACGAACAATCACCTGAATCTGACCTATATGTATACGCAAATGAAGGCAAGGCCGATTATGTATATAAAGTCAATTTGAAATTCTTAAGTCCTGAACCAGGAAATCATAATTATTTCATATCAGTCAAAACAGGTAAAATCCTGAATAAATTTAATACACTAGATGAAGTGACGGGGACCAATTCCGTCGGAACGGGCACCGGCGTCTTAAACAATACCGTGTCATTGAACACTACCTTATCCAGCGGCCGATACTATTTACAGGACAATACACGCGGTCAAGGCATCTACACTTATAATGCCAATAACCGTTCAAGATTGCCTGGTACACTCTTTTCCAACACGACAAATGCTTTCACTACTTCTACCGATAAAGCTGCGGTTGATGCCCATTATTATGCGGGTAAAACCTATGATTATTATAAATCCGCATTTGGCCGGAACTCTTATGATGGAAATGGAACCATCCTGAAATCAACCGTTCATTATGGCTCAAGATACAATAATGCATTCTGGGATGGCACCCAAATGGTTTACGGTGATGGAGATGGCACGACGTTCATCCCATTGTCCGGCGGTCTGGATGTCGTTGCACATGAACTGACGCATGCCGTGACTTCCTCGGAATCGAACCTTACCTATCAGAATGAATCCGGTGCTTTGAATGAAGCGATTTCTGATATATTTGGCACCGTCGTCGAATTCAAGAACCAAAGTGCCAAAGCCGATTATTTGGTCGGAGAAGATATTTACACACCTAACATTTCCGGTGATGCACTCCGTTCAATGGCTAATCCAACTTTGAATGGTGACCCTGACCATTATTCGAACCGCTATACGGGAACTGGTGATAACGGCGGGGTCCACACGAACAGCGGAATCATCAATAAGGCGGCCTATTTGATTTCTGCAGGCGGAACTCACTATGGCGTGAGCGTATCCGGGATTGGCATCGATAAACTGGGAACCATCTTTTACCGGGCAAACACGATTTATTTAACTTCCTCGTCGACATTTTCACAAGCCAGAGCGGCAGTCGTCCAAGCGGCCTCTGATTTATACGGTTCTAGCAGTGCAGAAGTCACAGCTGTCAAAAATGCCTTTACAGCTGTCGGTGTGAATTAAGGGATTTACCTATATGACCGACACCTCCCTAGCTTCACTTCTAGCGGAGGTGTTTTTTTATTGTAATTGATAAACGGGGCTATCCCGATTATTTCAGCTGTTCGCTACCTTTTTTCGTCCTTCATGTGAAGAATTCCGTCCTACGGTACCGATAGAACCTCAATAAAAAACAATCGTGCCGTTTGCTAAAATTGATTAATTCCGTAAAATAGTTGCTTTTCTTCTTATTAACTGTCAAGCTTAGATAATCTGGACTATATTGAATAGAACAAGTAGGTGACGAACATGATTGAAGTTAAAACTTCCACACTAAGTGATGGTGAGTTCAATAGAGGCGTATTCGCAACACGAGACATTAAAAAAGGTGAGCTTTTGCATGAGGCACCTGTCATTGCTTATCCGAACGAGGAGCATGTTTTCATAGAGAAGACATTGCTGGCTGATTATGCGTTTGAATATGGAATTAACCATACTGCCATGCTTTTAGGTTATGGCATGCTGTTTAATCATTCTTATACACCCAACGCTACGTATGACATAAACTTCAAGAATCATACGTTTGATTTCTTTGCTTACACCGACATAAAAGCAGGAGAAGAAATCCTGATTAATTATAATGGTGAAGTCGATAATGAGGACCCTCTTTGGTTCAATAAAGAAGATGACGGTGAAGATGAAGCTGAATGATCATTGACCATTCATGAAAGCACTTGTACTTTTGAAAAACCTTTCCAAGGTCTTCGAAAGAAACGGGTGCTTTTCCTTTTTCCTTTTACCGGCTTGATGAGTTCACTGCTGGATTTTAATCGTTTTAATTGTTCACCAAGAGGATATTAAGCAATTAAAAAAGCCCCATTAAATAGTTCTTAATGGGGTTATTCCACCTTAACGTACGGATGGGTTACTTGATTTTGTTTTGGTCATTGATTGGAATTGGCTCTTAACCTTATCAATGGTTTCCGGTGTGGCTAGGGACCTTATTTGACTCATCGTTTTTTCACGGGTTTTCTTATTCCGCATTAAAAATGCGGCTGCTCCTATCAGGACGGTTCCAAGCATTTTGTTTGATGGCATGTTAGTTTCCTCCTTCAAGTTAGTCATATATAGTATTCCCTCTATCAACTGATTTAAACAAAAGCATCTTTTGAGAGAGTGGTTTCGCTTTTATTCATCATCGCCCAGGCTTTCGATATACTTTATGCTTTCGGGATTTTTCACCACTTTTTCAGCTTGTTCCGGGTCAGCTTTCGATTGCTTCATATTGTAAAGTTTATATGTCAGCACTCTTTTCACTGACTCGTTAATTCTATCCATTGGAACTTCCCCTGCTTTCACTGCTTGCAGTAATCCGTTATATACTTCAATCTCATGGGAATATTCATGACAGACAAGTAATAAATCAGCTCCTGCAAGGATTGCCTGCTTCCCCATCTCTTCATAGGAGTAATACTTGTTCACAGCACCCATTTCCAAATCGTCGGTAACGACCAGTCCTTCATATTTGAGTTTCCCCCGAAGCAGGTCTTCTATGATGATTTTAGAAAGGCTTGCTGGTTTTTCTTTATCATAGGCTGGATATTTAATGTGGGTCACCATCACGAAAAACTTTTGGTTATCCATTTCACTTATGATTTGCTTGAAAGGATAAATATCCGAATTTTCCAAATCAAGTTGGTTTGCCTCCACGGAGGATGTTTCGACATGCGGATCGATTTCGCTGCGTCCGTTTCCAGGAAAGTGCTTCAATGCACCAGTTATCGATACATCGTTCAAGCCTTGAATGGCTTTCTTTCCGTATTGATAGACCTTTTCGGGATCTTTCCCAAATGAACGTTTATCCGTTTGCGATAGATCTAGTACAGGGGCGAAATTAATGTTAATCCCCATGGATCCAAGTTCTGTTCCATTCAATTTGGCCACCTTGTACACGTCTTCAATAGAGGCATTTTCCCCAAGATCCTGTTGCGCAGGGAGTGGTGATACCCTTTCCTTCATCCTGATGATGTCCCCGCCTTCCTGATCGATGGCCACCATCAATGGAAGCGAATGTGTACTTTGATTGGCCGTTTGCTGAAGCGAATTGGATAACCTAGCCACTTGTTTAGGTGATTTCATATTGCGGTCAAAATAAATGACGCCTCCTATATGTTTTTGTTCGATAAGCTCCGTAATTTCATTGCCCTTTTCAGTTCCCTTGAAACCGACCATCATAAGCTGTCCGATTTTTTCTTCAAGCGTCATTTTTTTCAGCAATTTTTCTATTTTCTCATGACTATCCGCATCGGCGTCTTTCCCTTTTTCCTCTCTGGAGTTCACATCGATATTCAATTGAATGAACAATATTGAAAAAGCGAGGATTGCGATGAAAAGCAGGCCCATATAAATTTTTTTATTCTTCATGCTTTGACCTTCATTGACATTTTCTCTGTCCTTCCTTGATTGCCTTTTTTGATTTCGTTGCACACTTCTTAATCATGTTCATAAAGTGACATTTCTATATCATCAGTGCGTATTTTTTTGCATAAAGCATTAACCACGTACCATACTACAAACATAGCCTAATAAAAAGGAGATGCCCCCCATGAACGGAATGTTGAAGAATCTTGCCGTCACCTTCAGTCATGCAGTCGATTATGCAAAAGAAAAAATAACAGCCATTACAGGAACAACCCCTGTTACGATAGCGGAATTGAGTGAGCACATCATCAATCAGCCTGAAACAAAACTAATCAGGAAAAACCTTTTAGGGATACCTTTTTCTTTTTATCATTTACAAAAAGAAGACGTTACGTACTATTTGGAAATCAAAAGCTCACAGGTTCTCCAGTTGGATGTTCAAGCGCATAATCATCCGATTGTGTCTTACAGGTCTTATCGAGATAAATCCAGCTTGCCCACAGCCATCAGACTTCCTAAAACCCTTTTATCCGAATGATTCTGGTACAAAAATAAAAAAGCTGATATTCCCTGCAAGGGGGTTATCAGCTTTTTTCAAATCTTATAGGGAGAAAAACCTGTCTCTTTCACTTGAAATCCATTTCTCGGTATCTTCTTCATCCTTTTTAACCAAGCGGTTAACGAGGATATCATGCCAAATGTAATTTTCGAGAAAATTGATATGAATGGGATCATCTGTGTAAAACGCCGTTTCTCTCATTTCCGGAGAAGGGCCGTAAATCGTCTCCTTGCCATCGATGGATAAGATGAACCATTTGTTTTCTCCGATATTTTCCACATAGCTTGTTTTGCGATGTATATCTATACCTGATAATGGATTTTCAACCTGAAATGCAATCCCCTTGAGAGTGCAATGCGCAGCAATCCCTTTTAGCTCTTGTTCAAGTTTTCCATACATCTCGTCCCATAAGGAAACCACCACCCTTTTCTCGGCTTTTTGAATCAAAGTACGGCAAAAGGAAAGGATGTGCCCTTCACCCTTAAGCGTCATTACACGATTGTCGGACATCGGTTCGATTTTCTCGAATTGTTTCAGTGTATGGCTGATGGATTGATAGGTATCGTTCCATTTTGATTGAACCGATTCCAGAAACACATCGACTGGTAGCGGTGAATATTGTATCGAGTCATTGATTTCCTCTTTTAAGACGATTCCTTCTTCTTGCAGTCCATTTAATATTTCATAGATGCGGGCCCTGGGAATTCCTGATTCCTTGCTTACTTGATAGGCACTGGTTGGACCTTGACGAACCAAAGAAACATAAGCCTTTGCTTCATATTGACTAAACCCGAGAGACTGTAGTTTTTGAATGATATCTTGCATAGTACCTCCTAGTGCTTTTAGTAAGTTATATGCCTATCATACCAAATCTCTTATCGAAATCTATTCGATTGCAAAAGGTATGACTCATAATGTTCTTATTTACAGAACGGTTTTTATTAGTTACTATTTAAATAGTGACTAAATGAAAAACTTGGGTTATGGCTTCGGCAAAACAAGCATTTCAGCCATAATGCCATTGATACGGGGGCTTCTTGGATGGAAGATATACAAATTTCAACACTCTTGCTGCTGATGTTTTTCGGATTTTTGGCAGCATTCATTGATTCTGTGGTAGGCGGCGGGGGCCTGATTTCCATACCCGCTTTATTATTTTCAGGACTTCCCCCTTCTCAAGCTATCGCAACGAATAAGTTAGCAAGTTCCATGGGGTCTTTAACAAGTACCATTGCCTTCATTCGCTCAGGTAAGGTTGATTTCCGATTGGTCTCCAAACTTTTCCCACTGATTTTCATAGGTTCCCTGCTAGGCGCTTGGGTTGTTAATTTCGTCTCGCCTGAATTATTAAAGCCCATGATCTTGGTCCTATTAATAGCTATTGCCATTTATACCTTTTTTAAAAAGGACTGGGGACAGAAATCGACTTACCATAAACTCACATGGCAAAAGGCTGCACTATTTGCGTTCGCTATATTTGCCATTGGTTTTTATGATGGGTTTTTGGGCGCTGGAACGGGATCTTTCATTCTGTTTGCCTTTTTAATGATTGGCTTTGATTTTTTGCACTCTGCAGGGAATGCAAAATTTTTGAACTTCGGAAGCAATCTGGCAGCACTGATCATGTTCATATTCCTTGATACCGTCAACTTTTCCTACGGAATACCGATGGGGATCTCCATGATAGCAGGTGCATTGGCCGGATCTAAATTCGCCATTAAGAAGGGAGTGGCATATGTAAGGGTATTATTTATCATAGTGACCGTCATTCTGATCTTGAAAAATATAATGGATTATTTAATGGGCGGCTAATTTTTTTAAAAAAATAGCATACAGCATTATGTTCCCGCCACAGAATGTGACATATAGGAATTATTTGGGTATATGATAGGTATAGACTGTGTGGGAAGGTGTGATTGGATGATTGAAAAGTGGAATGGCGAAGAAATGGCAGATGTATCGGGGCAAACCATTGTGATTACTGGTGCAAATAGTGGAATTGGCTTCGAAACGGCTTTTGCACTGGCCGGTAAGGGGGCAGAGATCATCCTTGCAGTCCGGAATGCTTCAAAGGGTGAAAAGGCAGTCGATAGAATCTTATCGGTCCATCCTAAGGCAAATGTACACGTGATGCAGCTGGATTTAAGTGATTTAAGCAGCATTCGGCATTTTGCTGATTCCTTTCAGGAAAACTATGACTCTCTATCCGTCCTCATCAATAACGCAGGTGTGATGATTCCGCCATACAGTAAGACGAAAGATGGTTTCGAGCTGCAATTCGGCAGCAATCATCTCGGCCATTTTGCTTTGACAGGCCTCCTTCTTCCGCGTATCCTTTCTACGCCAAAATCGCGTGTGATCACATTGAGCAGCTTGGCCGCCATCAATGGATTTATAGACTTCGAAAACCTAAATGGTGAAAATGGTTATAAAGCAATGAAATACTATGGGCAAAGCAAGCTGGCCAATCTGCTCTTCGCCCGCGAATTACAGAATAAATTCACCCAGCATGATGCAAACCCGATGAGCATAGCCTGTCATCCGGGCCTTTCCCATACTAATCTCATGTCTCGCGGATCTGGCAAACCCATAAATAGATTCGTGCATTTTCTTTCGAAAACCATCACCCAGCCGGCGAGTATGGGAGCATTGCCTACCCTTTATGCCGCAACGGAACCAACATTAACAGGCGGGGAGTATATCGGACCCGATGGAAAGAAGAGCAGAAAAGGCTTTCCGAGAAAAGACGATATCATCGATTCCTTATATAATGAAGAAATTTCGAAAAGATTATGGGATATTTCAGAAACCTTGACAGAGGTCAAATATCGTTTCACTGAAAGCATGACGCCAAAATGACTCTATCATTCCCCTGTTTTCGCTCATGAACAGTGCAAAAAGAAAGAGGGAGCATAATGCCCCCTCTTTTCGCTTTCATCATTCAGCGTCAAAAACTTCTACTTTTTCCATTTTATCGCCATTTTTCATAGCTTTGGCTGTTTCAAGTCCAGATGTCACTTTACCGAATACTGTGTGAACACCGTTAAGATGCGGTTGTGGTTCGTGCACGATAAAGAATTGGCTTGAGCCTGTATCTTTTCCGGCATGTGCCATCGATAGGCTTCCTGCCTCATGTTTGTGAGGGTTGCCTTCTGTTTCACATTTGATTTGCTTGCCGCTTCCGCCTGCACCTGTACCTGTTGGATCTCCGCCTTGGCTTACGAAACCAGGGATGACACGGTGAAAGACTACACCATTATAAAAGCCTGTGTTTGCTAAGTTTTCGAAGTTAGCCACTGTGTTAGGTGCTTCGTTCGGGAAAAGGTCGAATTCGATCTTTTCTCCATTTGCCATAAGTATGTATCCTTTTTTAGCCATGTAAAACATCTCCTTTAATATGAACTGAATCAAATCTAATAGTACCATTTTTAGAAGCAGAAAGAAAAGCAAGCGCTACTTATTTCGAATTGTATCATTATACATTCCTATATTTTTTCTTTTATAATGGGATAGATTCATTATTAAAAGGGGGAAAGAACCATGATACAGCAATTTGAAGCATTAGTAGTGAACAAGCAAGATGATCAATTCACCGTTAACATTCAGCAACTATCACTTGATGATCTACCTCAAGGCGAAGTGCTCATCCGTGTTCATTATTCCGGTGTGAACTATAAAGATAGCCTTGCAGCAATTCCAAATGGAAACATTGTCAGCAGCTATCCGATCGTTCCGGGAATAGACATGGCCGGTGTTGTCGTTTCATCTGAGGATTCCCGCTTTAAAGAAGGAGACGAAGTCATTGCGACCTCCTACGGGATTGGCGTTTCCCAATCAGGGGGCTATAGTCAATTTGCCCGCGTTCCTGCAGAGTGGATCGTCCCGCTTCCTGATGGCCTTACAATGAAAGAGGCGATGATCATCGGAACGGCCGGTTTCACTGCAGCCTTATCGGTTCTAAGGCTGGAAGAAAACAACATCACCCCTGAGCAAGGGAGCGTTCTCGTCACTGGTGCAACTGGCGGGGTCGGCAGTTTCGCAGTCTCGATCCTTTCCAAACTTGGCTATTCCGTTGAGGCGAGTACAGGAAAAGATTCGGAACATGGATACTTGAAGAAAATCGGCGCGGCGACCATTGTATCGCGTGAAGATGTTTATGATGGCAAGCTGCGGGCACTGGGCAAACAGAAGTGGAGCGGGGCGGTAGATCCCGTCGGCGGTGAACCGTTAGCTTCAGTCCTTAGCCAAATCAAGTATGGCGGAGCTGTGGCGGTCAGTGGATTGACAGCTGGTACAAGCCTTCCTGCCACCGTCTTTCCATTCATCCTAAGAGGGGTTAATCTGCTTGGGATCGATTCGGTCAATTGCCCGATGGATACAAGATTGAAAGTTTGGCATCGCCTTGCCACCGACTTTAAACTCGAGCAATTAGAACAGCTCATTCAACAGGAAATTTCACTTGAAGAATTGCCTGACGTCCTTCCTACCCTATTAAAAGGGGAAGCAAGAGGCAGGACGATCGTTAAGCTATAAACCAAAAAAGTGACGAGAGCATGGCTTCTCGTCACTTTCATTGTGAACTTTCATTGATGGGAAGACTGATATCTACAATCGTCCCTTCTCCCACTTCGCTGCTGAAATGAATTTCCCCATTATGCTCATGGATGATTTTAGTACTGACCATGAGCCCAAACCCCGTTCCTTTTTCAGAGGTGCTATAAAAAGGCTGCCCTAGATGCTCCATGCGCTCATTTGAGATTCCGCAGCCTGAATCAATGAATCGGATCATTGCAGAGTCTCCTCCATGGTGTAATTGTATATGAAGTTTGCCGCCATTCGGCATGGCTTCTATCGCATTATTGACGACATTCGTGAATACTTGTTTTAACTGATTCGGTTCGCCAAAGACAGATGCCGAATCCGTATTATATTCCTTGATGATTTCAACATCATTCAAAATCGCTTGTAACTCGGCTAACGTAATCACACTATCCAATATATTGTTAAGCTGGATGTATTCACAAACCTTCGCTTCAGGCTCTGCTAAACTTAAAAATTCATTGGCCAGGGTTTCGATTTTTTCAACTTCACTGACCGTCATTTCAAGATAGTCCTTTTGCTCAGGATTTTCCCTTAATAATTGTAAAAATCCTTTGACCGTAGTTAATGGATTTCTTAATTCGTGCGCGATGCCCGCAGCCATCTGTCCTACCGCTGATAACATATTGGATTTACAGAGCAGCTCATCGGTCTTTTTACGCTCCGTAATATCCCTGCAGAATACCTGTATGGCCGGTTGACCTTTATAAATAATCGGAAGACCGAGTGTTTCTCCATAAAATACTTGTCCGTCAAGTCGAATGAACTTTTGTTCCAGTAAACCAACCGCCTGATGATCATCCCTCATGATATCGATTCTTCTTTGTACACTTTCCCGGGACTCCAGGTGAACGAACTGAAAAACCGATTTACCGATAATATCTTCCACACTATCCATCCCAAGCATTTTTGCCCCCATGGGATTCATATACTCGATGATCCCATTGCGATGTACAAAAATCGCTTCAGGTGATACCTCCACTAAACTGCGGTACCTTTGCTCACTTTCCTTCAAGGCAGCTTCAGCAAGTTTTTGATTCGTGATATCCCGATAAACGAAAACCAGAGCGCACGGCTCATTTTCATCATCCCGAATATTGAACAGGGAGATGCTTACATCGATTAACTGACCATCCTTCCTTAACCTGACCGTTTCAAAGCCTTTCTTTTGTACCCCTGCCTTAATCTGGTCATGCAATTCATTGACTGATTCCTTCAAGAAATCAGGAATAATAGGAAACGGCATGCCAATGAGTTCATCATTCGTCCAACCGAAAAACTCTTCAAAAGCTGCATTCACTTGAAGGGTCTTTCCTTCCAGATCAACAATGGAAATGGCGTCCGGGTTGTTCTCCATGAAAGACTTAAATTTCTCGGTATTATCCTCCGGTTGTACTCCCATTTGCCCTTGTCCATAATTAATAAGCCTTTTACTCATCAATTTTTTATTCCTTTCTTATCCGGAAATTTACAGACTCAATTTTACAGTATCAGTAAATCATTTGCCAGTTTTATCATATGAATTTTCCTAGTTAAATACTGATGATGCACTAAGAGGCCAAACCTCCATAAGGTTCAGCCTCCTCCTTAAAATGTATTATAAATGTTCGGACATTCTGTACCTGTTGGTTCATAAAAGCAATGAAGCTTGAAACGCCCAACCAGGGGCTGATTATACCAGGTTTCCGGACAATCTCCCGGTGGCCTGAAGTACCATAGGCTATATTTCGAGGGCCATAGCCTTTCACCACTTACGCTCCGGCGCGCAAGCCTTTTTTCCCTATCCCTTGCCCGCTGATAAAAATACCCCTTCTGTACAGCTTCAAAGGCATGCTCCTGATAAATCATTTCTGGAATCGTCCTCAACCCTTTGAAATCGGAACAATTCGACCTAATCCGATTGACCCCCACATTACCGATCATCAACATGCCTTGATCACCTTCACCCTCGCCTTCCGCCCTAAGCAATCTTGCCAATAAGGCAATATCGGCATCAGTGTGCTTAACAACGGCCATCCCATCACCTCCACTTTTTTATCCTATGCCTTGGAGATGGAAAAATACTCCGGTTATTAACAAAATCTTCATATATAGTACACGTCCTATCAATAATATAACCTTATACTTAAGTAAGGCTGGATAGCACGCGTGGCTATCATGGTATTTGGCGAAGGCGGGGCCGATACTTTCTTTATACATAAAAAAAGGCGACACACAATGTGCCGTCTTTTATCTTGTCATTCTTTCGCTTCAAATGCCGCTTCAAACGCCAATGATACCTTTTCGAACTCTTCATCCGATTCGATATCGAGCAGTTCACCTTCGCCTTCGACCCTGAAAAAGAAAATATCGATATCTTCATCTGTATCCTCTTCAATATCTTCAAGCAAACCTACTGCTACATATTCCGTTCCTTCTACATCCAATGATCCTAAAACCTCAACTTCATGGCCTTCATCGCTGTCATCGGTAAGGGTGAAAACTTCACCTTCACGAATTTTTCCCATACTACCTCTCCTTTCATATCCATTAATAATGGAGTTGTTTCAATAGTATATCGACTATTCCATTTAGAAACAAATTTTTGCCCTGGAAAATGCTGAATGCCATTTTTTCCAAGAATAGAATCTATCAAAAATAATTATGGAAGAAAACTATTATCCCATAAGTCATTTGACATTTTTTATTATTTACCAATACTTTCCTTCCGTTAACATCATTTAAAAAATTATCTGAAAACGGCTATAAAAATGTAATTTAATTCCGAATAATCTTATATATACTAATAGTAGCATTTTGCATCTGGATATAATGAAGGAGGAAGATTTCTTGGCTGTGAAAAGGGTCGATCACATTGGCGTCGTTGTAAAAGATATTGAAAAATCCATCGCCTTTTATCAAGATGTGCTGGATTTAAAATTAAAAGCACGCATGACCCATACTAATGGGGTAATCGAACTGGCATTCCTGGGTTATCAAGAGTCGGACGAAACAGAAATAGAATTGATTCAGGGATATAGCGACACACTGCCATCCGAAGCAACGATCCATCATTTTGCCATTACCGTGGATGATATCGAAGAAGAATATGCCCGGATCAAAAGCTTGGATAACACTGAGCTGATTGATGAAGAGATAGTCACCCTTCCAAATGGTTATCGCTATTTCTACGTATATGGACCGGAAAAAGAGTGGATTGAATTTTTCCAAAGGTAAAAAGCAGAGTCTTAGAGACCTCTGCTTTTTTAACGTTCACTCTACAAGCCGCTTCGTCAATGGTCAACAAGGTTTACAGATAAAAACCCTTTCTTTACCAGGAGCCCTTGTTCAACATAGGCCTCTTTTTTGTATGAATGATTTCCATAAAAAAGGAATGAAAGAAAGACTATTAAATCACCTTTCATCTCCCCGCTTCACCAGCTTGACTTTTTGACACCCGGCAGTTGCCCTTTATGAGCAAGCTCCCTAAAAACGATACGTGACATGTTGAATTTGCGCATATATCCACGGGGCCGCCCCGTTACTCCACAACGATTGTGGACCCTTGTCGGCGAGGAATCACGAGGGAGTTTGGCCAATGCGGCATAATCCCCTTTCTCCTTCAATTCCTTTCTAAGTTCTGCATACTTTTCGACCATTGCCAGCTGTTTTTCCGCTTTTATCACCTTGGATTTTTTCGCCATTTATATTCTCCTTTTTAAGATCTTTTTTTATAGATTCTATAAACTATTCACAATTCGTTCCGCTGCCTGTCTTGCTCCGGATATATTCCTGGATATCGGTCCCATTTCAAGTTCAGCCAATGCTCCCGTGACATATAAACCAGGTCCCCACTGCAACGACTGCGATACAATCGGATAACCACATTCAGCAAAGCGTAAATCATGCGACCGGATGACTGGCTTTAGCCAATCCTTCCCTGGCATTAATGACTTAAAGCCGGTCGCTAAAAGGATCGTCCCTGTTTGTTGAATGACCTTTTCGTTTTTATCCTTGAGACTGATATGCCCGTCCCTCCACACAGCGCTTATCACTTCAACATCCATCACACGCAATAATCCCTGTTTAACCTGATTCATCAGCGCTTTATGTAAGTCAGGTGGGATGGATCCCTTATTACGGCCCTGGATAATGGTCTCGCGTCTTTTTTGATAGCAGGATATAGCACGGAAAGGACGCTGTTTTTTCGGCCCCAACCAACCAGGATCACTGTCGAAATCATGAATTCTAAAATGATGCCGCTTTAGAACCGTTACATCATGGGGATAGATCTTACTCAGCTTTAAAGCGAGATGGACAGAAGAAATGCCACCCCCAATGATCGTGATGGGTCCTTGTAAATGTGTCAGCTCCGGAATATTTTCATCGAATATATGGTAAATGGAACCCTCATGCTCTTGTTTTAATTGATGTGCCCAATCAGGCCAATAAGGCTGTTCACCAATACCAATTGAAATCACAAGTTTTTGCCCTATAAGCCGTCGCTTGTTTTGCAATTGGATTTCCCAGCCCTGTCCCGTTTTGCAGGCAGAGGTGACTTCCCCTTGCACCCATGCCTGCTTAATGGATAAATCATCAGCCAAGTGAACACAATGTTCATTGAAGGATTTTAGGGATGGCCGCTTATATTGACCGTAAAAGTTAGTGTTCCAGTCTGCCTTTTCCACATATTTCTGAAGGCTGAATGGATTCACATCCAGATGGTGTACGGATGGAGAACGTAAATAGGGCATTGAAATGACTTCCGTACAATGCTTCCATCTTGCCAATGGTTCTTCATTTCTATCAACAATCGCCATCTGGTCCACTGTCGTTTTTCCTGACTTAAGTAAAAATGCAGCCATCGTCATACCTTGGATGCCTCCGCCAATAATGATCCATTTCAACATGAACTTCCCTCCTTTTACATCCATTCTCCTCAATAAAACATAATCATTACGATTTAAACCTCAAAATTACTTCGTTTCACGGTGAAGCGTGTGTTTCTTTAATCGCGGGCAGTACTTTTTCAATTCGATCCTGTCCGGGTTATTCCGCTTGTTTTTCGTCGTGATATAATTTCGGTCCCCTGTTTCTGTGCATGCTAAAGTAATGTTTACTCTCATTTTTGTTTCCTCCTAAAGTTTTTTAATGAACGATTTCCGTAAATGCAGGCAATCGATCTTCATACAGAGACCAATCCTGCTGCATCTCGATTTCCGTCAATAAGCATTGATCTAATTCAGTTTCGATTTCCTGTTGATTCATTTGAATGCCAATCATCACCAGCTCCGTCATCCTGTCACCGTATATTGCATTCCACCGTTCCAATAATTCAGGTGCTTCCTTTAAAATTTGGCGCTGTTCTTCCTCAGGGTATGCTGCGATCCATTTACCTGCTGCTTGTAAAGTTAATGACGGTCCTGCCTGCGATAGCAAGCCTGCCGTATCATTTCTCGATGCCAGCCAAAGGAAGCCCTTTGCCCTCACCACTTGTACAGGCCAGTTTTCTAACCACTCCATCAGCCTCTCAGGATGAAAGGGTATTTTCCTTCTGTAAACAAAGGAAGAAATCCCGTACTCCAGAGTCTCCGGAATATGCTCTTCATTCAATTCCTTTATCCAGCCGGCTCCTTGGCTCGCCTCTTCAAAATCAAATAAATGTGTATTCAATACATAATTTAGCGGCACCTTGGAATGGTTTGTTTCGATGATCCTCGCATCCGCATTCATTTTTTGAAGAACCGCTTTCAATTCCTCAACGGCTTCAGCATCCATTAGATCGATTTTATTCAACAGGATGACATTGGCGAACTCTATCTGATCTATTAATAGATCGACCACTTCCCTGCCATCCGCAGCATCAGTTGCCTGCATCCTGTCAATAAGTGTTTCCCCGGAAGTGAAGTCTTGCCAAAAGTTATACCCATCAACAACGGTGACCATCGTATCAAGCCGGCAATATTCCGCTAAATCAATTCCCATGCTTTCATCAACATAGGAGAAGGTTTGGGCTACAGGTACCGGTTCGCTTATCCCAGTCGATTCAATCACGATGTAGTCAATGTCCCCCTGTTTCGCCAATTTCTCCACTTCAATCATTAAATCCTCACGAAGCGTACAGCAAATGCAGCCATTCTGCATTTCCACCAGTTTTTCATCCGTCCTGGTAAACCCTCCCTGTTTGACCAGAGATGCATCAATATTGACTTCACTCATATCATTAACGATGACGGCAACCTTCAGATCATTCCGATTTTCAAGAATATGATTCAAAAGCGTCGTCTTTCCCGCACCAAGGTAGCCACTCAATACCGTAACCGGAATTTTCTTCATCTCCATCGCTTCCCACTCCTTTACCTGATATCTTCACATAAATCAAAATCATTACGATTTAAATATCGAAGCCATCACTCATGTAAAAACACCTTTAATAATAAAACGTAATCATTACTATTTGCAAGTTTTTTTCGAAATTCCCCCCGAATACTTTTCCTATCAGATTTAATCACGATTGCTCCAATACTGCTGCAGGGGCAGTCACGGATAAATGAAAGGTGCTGACATTCTTCATGAAACTTAAAACAAAAATTAAATGGAAGCCCAATCACACATAACATCAGTGCAATGAACCTCCATTGAGTTATCATTTAATGTACTTTTGACAAGCTGCTGATCATCAGCAACGTTTCATTTTCCAATCCATTTTTCTTTTTCATTGTTGCAAATCGAGAAAAAAATTATTGGTCACTATGCTTATTCCGCCATTTCCCACCCTGAAGATTTTACTGTCTTTTGTTCAAAAGTTTCAATTTCTCTCTGTTTCGCCAGTTTAGAAGCTTGTGACACGGACCACGTTAAATTCCCAAAAGCAATCACTGTCCCGATCGAGATAACTAACACCTTTTTACAAAGTATTTTCTTCAATAGCTTCCTCCTGAGAATGTATTGGAATACTCTAAATATAAACCAACATTGTTAACCTATCATGTAGCAGCTGTAAATGTACGGAATTTTTTTAAAACTTAAGTTTGCACACAAAAAAGCTGAGTGCATATGCAGTCAGCTTTTCATTGGTACTTCTTATTTATAAAACACTTTGTCGACGTTGTATTTAGCATGAAGCTTATTGATCATGTACGTTTCATAGATTTCACGTTCCATAGCGTCTTCGACTAAAAGAATGTCAATTTTCTTGACTTCATTACGATGCTCTTTAATCGGAGAAACATTATCCTCGAAATGCTTCTTGACCCTTGGTCTTAATTTACGGGCTTTACCGACAAAAATCAGTTCATCATTCTCATTGTAAAACAAGATGATGCCGCCTTTATCACGGGGAATCAAATGAAAATCGATAAACCCGTAAATTTCAGGAATGACAGCTTCGTCTCCTTCTATAACTTGCTTTCTTTGTTTGATGCTTATATCCGCTGCAGGGATTTCAATTTTTATCATTACAATTCACGTCCTCTATTTGTATAAAGTGAAACTTTCAATCGGAATCGAAACTCCGGTTTCACGCCAAGCTCATCACTTCAATCTTAAAGGTAAATGGTATCATAATTATGAATGAAAAGCCATGTATGCCTTGATCGTTTAGATGATTCTGGATTAAATACAAAGAAGAAGACTCGCTGGGAGCCTCCTTCTTTGTCGGAAATATCCGTTACCACCTGTGAGCCTTTGCATTGCTTCTTAGTATAATGTTTGTTTGTGATTCTTGCGTGTGGCCATTAACTTGAGATTTTGAACGCTTAGGTCTTGTCCAATTATGGTGAAACTTTTGAGAATGTGGATCTAATTGATCTTTATAGCTCATTCTGTGTCACCTCATCATTAGGATTTGGATATTCCGTTCAGTGATAGAAATCCCCATCACTTGTTCTAGTATTTTATATTTCCAAGGCATTTATACATATTCTTTAAAAAGCGAATTCAGCTGACTTGCCTTTTGCAAGGACTTCCCCTTCTTCATCCACCGCATCACTTGTCATGACGGATATGCCCAATATGTTCCCATCATTTAGAATGAAACCAATATTTCCGCTTTTTGAACCGTTTCCTTCTATTTCACCAGCAAGTTCTTCTAAGTAGATATCATCTTCCCATGTCAGATGTTCTCCTCTGTCCGTTTCAAGGAAAGCAACTGGGGAAAAATTGATTTTTTTATCCGTATTGTTTTTGATTTCCACGTTCATTTTTACGATATCGAAATCTTCATCATGCGTATAGCCGTGGAAGAAATCAATCATGCTGTAATCCGGAGTGGCATGCATCACTTTCATTTCTTTGACTTTAACCTCGATCGGGCCAACATTCAATGTTTCATTCACTTTTTTATAGGCCTTCAAAGTTAATTCGCCTTTTGCATCGGAAACGTTCTGACCGATCTGGTTCAATTTTATATCATCAGGAAGCTGTGGATTCGGAACATAGACATCCTTTTTTACCAGTGGTCGTGCAATTTCCTCTGTTTTTTCTTTAGCTGTCGTTTCTTCTTTGTAAGCTGGTTGGGTATTAAGAGCACCAAATGCCGTTAATAACAGGGCACCAATCATCAGTCTTTTCATTGAATCCCTCCCTGAAGTGTTTTTACTTCTTTAATAGATCAAAGATGATTTTGGCATGATCCGTGTTATCGACCTGTCCTGCAAAACGTTCTTTATATGGTCCATATGCGTAGACCGGAACATCTTCACCTGTATGTCCCCCGGTAGTCCATGCAGTGTTGGTCCGATTGTCGAATATGGCTTCGATGGCATTATCGACGTTCGTCACATTTTTTGATTTGGCAGCTTCTGTTACCGTTTTGATTTCACCGTCAGTTAGCTTCACTTCATTTTGATTAATATATTGTTTTAGCGTCTTTTCAACATCGGCCCCTTTGACGATGGCATCCGCCATGAAGTCAGGGGTGCGTTTGGCTGCCTTGATCGGTTCACCATACCAGTTATATATTCCTTTTGCCCCAATCGAGAATCCTCCTGTAGAGTGATCCGCAGTAGCTACCACTAAGGTATGTTTGTCTTTCTTCGCAAATTCCATGGCCGCTTTGTATGCTTTTTCAAAGTCTTCCATTTCACTCATTGCACCTACGATATCATTATCATGTCCGGCCCAATCGACCTGGCTTCCCTCGACCATAAGGAAGAATCCATCTTTGTCTTTATTCAAGCGCTGGATCGCCGAACTTGTCATATCTGACAATGATGGCGTTTCACTTGGGCGGTCAATCATTTTCGGAAGTCCTTCAGAAGCGAATAAACCAAGGACCTGTTCATTTTTGTCCTTAAGCATTTGATTTTTATCAGTCACATAACTGTAACCGTCTTTTTCGAAGGCTTTCGCCAAATTGACATCAGGCCGGACAAAATTGGACTTCCCGCCGCCCAATAGGACGTCAATTTTATGTTTGCCCTTGATTAAGTCATTATAATAATCGTCTGCGATTGAATTCATGTTTTTCCGATTTTCATCATGGGCGCCAAAAGATGCAGGTGTAGCATGAGTGATTTCTGAAGTGGCAACCAATCCCGTCGCTTTTCCTTTTTCCTTTGCTGCTTCCAATACGGTTTTGACTTCAGATTTATCGTTATCCACTGCAATCGCAGCGTTATAAGTCTTCACTCCGGAGGACATTGCCGTTGCGGCTGAAGCTGAATCCGTTATATTTTGTGCAGAGTCTTCTGGGTAAGTCATCTGCTGGCCAACCAGGTATTTATCAAACTCTGTCCGTTCTGCCACCTTCGTACCAGGGTTATCTTTTAAATATCGGTAAGCGGAGGTATAGGAAACACCCATGCCGTCACCGATCAGGAAAATCACGTTCTTGATTTCCGGTTCTTTTTTTGTCTTATCCTTTGCCGAAACACGATCCGCAGCGGACCATGATAAACCTCCAAATGCTAATGCAGAAGCCAGTGTGATGGGCAATACCTTTTTACTCCATGTGCGATTCAAATGAATAGCCTCCCTTTAATGTTTTCTATTTAATTAAACTATAGGTGAAGAAGATGAACTCAATGTCAAGGCTATGTAAAAATGCAGCAGGATAATTGTTAAGACAAGGTAAAGGAGACATGTCACGGAATTGCATGCCACTTTTATGAGGGTTGTTGGTTATTGGAGAAAAATCACCAGTAGTGGGACCATTTTACAGGGGTTGGAAAAGTGAAAAGAATTAGTTAAAAACCAGCGTCAGTAAGTGACCTTTTCATTCAATGTCTTCAAATCAGGGTGATTTGTCAGGAATTTGAAAGTGCTAAAAAATTAATGGAGAAAAGAAAATAAAGCATCCTATCAGGATGCTTAAGAGTCAGACTGTATACAAATTCTATCCCTACAGTTTTTTCAGAAATTCGCTCCCTTTCCGCCAGCTGTCTGCCAAGCCTTATCAAAGCAAGAGCCTTTGCCTTTGGAGTCTCGGCTAGCCAGTTATTCGCCAGAAGTGTCACAAATTTCTTCAATTTAGTAGGAGTTTTATAAAACAGTAAAAAACCATGAAGTATAAACTAGTCTTAAACAGTTCGGGATGAGACCAGCCTACAGTTTTCCTTTTTAAAAAAACATTCCATTTGATTGGAACGGAAGTTACGAGACTCCTGCTTAGAAAAGCGAGTCCAATATTACTCCTCTACAACTAAACATTCCAAAGCACGGGACGCATTGACTCTCGCCAACTCGATTGAATCGGCAGACGACAGGGCGACTGCGACCCTTCTACCTGCCTTTGTAACAGGTTTTCCGAAAAGACGCACTTGTGTATTAGGTAAAGCCAAAGCCTGTTCAACACCGACTATAGAATATTCCGATAACTCATCCTGCGCTTTTAATGGACGGCTGGCACCTGGGCTGATCAGCTTGATTTCCGGGATGGGAAATCCTAGAATCGCCCGAATATGCAGGGCAAACTCCGACAAATTCTGAGTCACTAAAGTCACTAGCCCTGTATCATGAGGACGTGGGGAAACTTCACTGAAATAGACTTTATCCCCTGAAAGGAAAAGCTCCACCCCGAATAATCCGTACCCTCCAAGTTCATCCGTAATGGCATGGGCAATTCTTTTCGCTTCCATTATTTGCGCTTCTGTCATATTATGCGGCTGCCAGGATTCAATATAATCCCCGCCCTGCTGAATGTGACCGATGGGGGCACAAAACATGGTACCATTTATGGCCCGGACAGTAAGCAGCGTGATTTCCGAATCAAAACGGATAAATTCTTCAATGATCACCCGTCCATTTTGAACCCGGCCGCCTTCCATCGCGATCCTCCAGCAATCCTCCAGGTCACCTTCCGTGCGGCACACACTTTGCCCTTTACCTGAGGAACTCATCAGCGGTTTTACGACATTGGGAAATCCAACTTCCTTGGCAGCTTGGACAAATTCTTCATATGTATCGGCGAATTTGTAGGCTGCGGTCGGAATCTCCAGGGTTTCAGAAGCCAACCTCCTGATTCCTTCACGATCCATAGTTAATTTAGCCGCTCTTGCCGTCGGAATGACATGAAAGCCTTCCTCTTCCAATTTGATTAATTCAGATGTAGCGATGGCTTCGATTTCCGGTACAATCAAATCGGGTTGTTCTTTTTCCACAATTCCCCTTAGTTGTTCCGCATCCAGCATATCGATCACATAACTGCGATGAGCGACTTGCATGGCAGGTGCATGTTCATAGCGATCTACAGCAACGGTCTCCACACCAAGTCTCTGTGCTTCAATTATGACCTCTTTCCCCAATTCACCCGAGCCCAATAATAAAATCTTTTTCGATTTATACATTCAGTCTCTCCTCCTCCATATCCTCAAAATCATTATATACGAACTATAAATGAATAAACATAAATATTTATTCGCATTTTCCTTTATATTGCACCAGAAAAATTAAAAAAACTTATTTCATTTAAGTTTTTTTAAAAAAACACACTTGACAAATAGGAATAATATATTTTATGCTGGATTAAAATATCTAAGCTGACCAGTTCACTGGAGGCTCCCTATTCAACATGAGTAGGGAGCCTTTTCGTTTTTATCAATAAGGGAGGAAATACACTATGCAAAAGGAATCGGTAAGGCCCATTTTCCCCATTTTGACTGAGAAGAAAAATTGCCGCCTTGAGGATATGAAGTACATCAATCTGCCTGACAGATTATTCTTCGAATGGTGCCGGCAGCAATATGCCCTGAATAGAGGGGTTTACAATGCAATCGATAATTGGTTCTATCAAAATGGCATTGACCATATACTTTACCGAAGGATCAACCTTTTAGCCTTTTTGGAATTTGCTGCTTCCCCGGCACAAGCAGCCGGAAAGACAAAGTTCATTAAATTTGGCAGTGGCGGACTAACAAAAAAGTTGCAGGAGTTCATTGCAGATTAACCTGAATCTTATAGGGCCCTTATCAGTAATACGCCCATTCTCCTCCTAACTGGTAAGGGACACTTATGCGAATGTCGAAATTTGCATTACGATTATCTTTGAATATGTAAGCGCTTTCTATTATAATGAAATTAGGTTGGATGGCATGCGTGGCCGTCACAGTATTTGGCGTAGGTGGGGCCAATACTAGCGTTAAGGAAGTTAAACTTCTTACCGTAAAACTATTAGAATTCCTTTTGGTAAGGGCTGCACTATTACTGGGACATGGAGAATGTCCGTTAATTCAGGCTAAAGCGTGTCAATCATGCAATCGATAAGTAAAGCATGACTTTACTTATTTTTTGCAGCAGCTCTCACCGTTTCAAGTCTAATAGTTTATAAGACTAAAAAGCTCTTCCCCATGGTAACGGAGTTGAGCTTTTTCATTTGGTCAAAATTCACATATATAACCCTGCCAAGAAAATCCCAAGCGACTTCTGATAAATCTCATCGAACTGTGATATAGGGAGGGGATTCGTTCCTTTGCCCAGCTCCACGGTAAACCCCGGCCTGCGCCAATCCTGAATGAACCAATCCTTATACCCTGCGTAACTATCGGCGGATTTGACAGGCTCATATCCACTGACCCTCGCAAACTCATTGACTATCGTTTCCGACTCGGGCGGTTCCAAACCTTCAAACCCCCAATAAATGACCTCTCCTTGGGTATGGAACGCAAGGACTTTGCCAAAATCACGTTTTCTTGTCAACTCTGACATTGCAATGACTTCTGGCTGTGTAAGCGGCCCTTCCCCGGGATAATTTGCCGGACCTGGCTCCGTTACATTATTGCGTTCTTTTTCCAGTTCCCATTTGGCGGGAAATTGATCATTCAGATCCACCCCGTTAATATTTGCCTTCCAGCCAGAGAAGTCTTCGCTTCCATTATTCCATTCCACGAGCCGTCGCCTCAATGACTCATCTGCAGGCGGGCCTTTAAGAACCAACTCCACTCCGTCCGGATTCACCATTGGGACGATCGACAGCATTGTCTGTTGATAAAAGGGAAACAGAGATAGACCGCGGATGTCAGCCTGATTCGTGATTGCGAGTAAATAATCATTTAAAAAGGTCATGATCACAGGCGTCGTTATCCACTCATTTGCATGAAAGGAACCATTATAGTGAACTCGTTTGTTACCATTTCCAATCAGCACTTCGGGGATATCCCTTTCAAGCACCGAGTCTCCGATCGGGGAGGTTTTAATAAATGGATAGATCGTTTTCAAACGTCTTACATCGGTCATCATCGTCTCATAATCATATTCCCGGTTTCCTTGAATTAGCCTCCACGTAATCCTTAATGGCACAGAAATTGTCTGACCAACTTGCAGGGCATTCGGGTTAAGATTGGGATTAACCAAAAATAGGGCATCCAATGAAAGATTACGTGACCTGGCAATTGCCCATAACGAATCACCTTGTTTAATAGTATAACCGGTCGTCGTAAAGCCAGGAATTTTGATTTGTTGGCCAATCATAAGTGCAAGTGGATCAATCCCACTATTGGAATCCATGATAAGTTGGTAATTCACCTTGAATAATTGGCTATAATACCACAAGGAATCATTTTGCCGCACAAAAACGTCCATACTGCACCTCCTCTTACCAAATGTATGCTGATTCGATTTAATTATTGCTTTGACATTGTTCTGCTCCTGACTGAAATCTTCGAGCAATTTGCTTGTCATCAATGAAGAAAATGCCAAGCTCTTGTCCCTCCACATCCAACCTTTTAAGTGAGAGCAGGAACTTTTGTAAAATATATGGTTTCTGGTGAATTGGACTGCCTACTAATACCCGATTCTTTTTACTAGTCATAAATTCCACCCTTTACCGATAACTAAGTAACTGGCCCCCAATTAATCTGACAGCATGACGTCCTTACAAACCATTTATAACTATATATTCTTACCGAACTTGTCGGGTGTCATTTATATAATGGAGCCCAGCATAAAACAAAACAGGCATCCATTCATGAATGGATGCCTGTTTGCATTTACTAGATTGGGAGTCCCATATTTTACGCTTCTTGCGGTACAGGTAAACCTAAACCTTCGGCTATGCGCGTTCCGTATTCCGGGTCGGCTTTGTAAAAATGACCGATTTGACGAAGTTTGATTTCTTCCAATTCCACAGGTTTCATTGCGCCCACGATCGTGTCAACAAGGCGAGTCTTCTCTTCGGCACTTAATAGACGGTATAAGTCACCTGCTTGAGTGTAGTGATCATCACTATTATGCCCGACTTGTGCAGCTTGCCCAGTCACCTCGAAAGGAGTGGCTTTATTTTCCGTTGATTCGGCAGGGCCGCCAAAACTATTCGGCTCATAATAAACAGATCCCTTGCCATTGTCATCTGCACGCATGAAGCCATCACGCTGATAGTTGTTCGCTTCCACTTTCGGACGGTTAACCGGAAGCTGGTTGTGATTCGAGCCCACACGGTAACGGTGTGCATCTCCATATGCGAATAGACGTCCTTGAAGCATCTTGTCTGGGGAAGCTTCAATTCCCGGTACGAATGTTCCCGGTGAGAACGTGGCCTGTTCTACTTCAGCAAAGTAGTTTTCAGGATTTCTGTTCAATACCATACGGCCAAGCTCGATCAGCGGATAATCTTTTTGTGACCATACCTTCGTCACATCGAATGGATCGAAACGGTATGTATCCGCATCTTCCAGAGGCATGATCTGAACATATAATTTCCATGCAGGGAAGTCCCCTTTTTCAATCGCATTGAAAAGATCTTCCGTATGGTAATCAGGGTTTTCACCTGCTAATTTTGCAGCTAGATCCACATCCAGGTTTTTGATGCCCTGTTCTGTTTTGAAGTGGTATTTCACCCAAACGCCTTTTCCTTCAGCATTCACCCATTTAAATGTGTGGCTTCCGAAACCATGTGTATGACGAAGTGTAGCAGGAATGCCACGATCGGACATCAGGATCGTCACTTGGTGCAGAGATTCCGGTGAATGTGACCAGAAATCCCAAACTGCCGTAGGGTTTTTCAAATGTGTTCTAGGATCTCTTTTTTGTGTATGGATGAAGTCGGGGAATTTAATCGCATCGCGAATAAAGAATACAGGCGTATTATTACCGACGATATCGTAGTTTCCTTCTTCCGTGTAGAATTTAACAGCAAATCCACGCGGGTCACGGACTGTATCAGCAGAACCCAATTCACCTGCAACTGTGGAGAAACGGATAAAAAGATCTGTCTTCTTGCCCACACCATTGAAAAGTTTAGCTTTCGTGTAATGAGAAAGGTCGTTCGTTACTTCGAAAGTTCCGAATGCACCGGCACCCTTCGCATGAACTACACGTTCAGGCACACGTTCACGGTTGAAGTGGGCTAGTTTCTCCAATAAGTGTACATCCTGAATGAGTACCGGGCCGCGTTCGCCGGCAGTAATCGAGTTTTGATTATCTCCTACTGGCGCTCCCCAGCTTGTAGTAAGGTTTTTCTTATTCGACATAATTGAACCACCTTTTCATTAATATTTATGTATATAATGATAAAGCTTCTCAGAAAAAAATCAATACTTATTTATAATAATTTTAATATAATAATCACTTCATTATTTTTTCGTTGATGATATGACTTCACCCCTAACCATCTTATGGAGAATTCAAAATGTATAAACGTTGACGGAACAACTTATAGGCATAATAGAATTCCTAATAATGGTATACGACCCTCATAACCAATAATCCTTCATGACAAGTGACTTTTTCATTTCTCCTACCAATGGGATAGTAATCGAGAATGATAACGAATATTCATGGATACTTTGCGCTACTTTACCTATTTCCTTCTATTTATCTTATAACAAACCGAAGTGATCTCCTGTGACTTTATTCACTTCATCAGGCTTTATTTACATGACGAATAGAAGGGGACATAGAAACTGAATTTTTCATTGCTTTTGTGAGCCTTATCTTCAGCAGAACTCTTCATAAACGGACTGAAACAAAAGGCCTTCACCCTTATTTTGCTGGAGATATTGTAAACTTACTGGTTTGTGTTCGTATAGAAAATAAGATACTATTACGTTAAAATGACCGTCCAATAAGAGTAAGGGTGATATATATGAATGAGCGCAAACAATTGGTAGTTAAATATGCACACCAATTATTTATTGAAAAGGGTTATCAAGCAACTTCCATTCAGGATATTTTAGATTATAGCGGCATTTCAAAAGGAACATTTTATAACTATTTTTCTTCCAAAAGCGAATTGCTTAAGGCAGTCTTCCTGACTTCGCAAGAAAAGTTCGAAAAAGAGCGGAATGAATTGCTGATTGGGCAAAACCTTGCAGATATTGAAATATTCATCAAACAATCCGAATTACAAATGCACTCCAACAAAAGCAATAAAATCTTTTTCTTATATGAAGAAGTAATGATTTCAAATGATACCGAACTTAAGAACTTCATAACACATGCTAAATTCCAGCATATCCATTGGCTATCAAAACGGTTTCTGGACATTTTCGGTGCTGATAAAAAACCTTATATTTTGGACTGTGCCATTCTCTACTCGGGGATGATGCATCAAACGATTCATTTTAATGCCTTGGCTAAAGAGCCCGATTTCAACCCTACTGAAATTATCCGTTATTGTGTCGATAGGATTAAATCAATTTTCGAAGATGTCAGCACGTCAAAAGCACAGCTTTTGGAACCCGACCTCATCAAGCAATGGCTGCCTGAGTGCTTCCATACCCAGCAGGATTTTCACACAGCACTCCTGCACTCTGCAAATGACCTAAAAAAGATGATCTTGAGGCTATGCCAAGATGATGAAGCGGAACGGGTCAAAAACTTAAAATTGATTCACTTTATCCAAGAGGAATTATTACAAAACGCTGAACCGCGAATCTATCTCATCGAAAGTGCCCTGCTTTCCTTAAACACGAATCCAAAATTGAAAAACACATTGGAATTAAGTGAATTCGAAAAGATCATTGCCAACAACTAAATAGAACCTAATGGGTCCCATTTTGCAGACAAAAGGGGGTTCTTTCGGCGGAAAGGGAGCGGATTTCTGAAATCAACTGGACCTTTTTAAATGAAAAGACTGTAGCCGAACCATGTTTTTA